>JBFELL010000031.1:0-21246 GCA_041552135.1 Gammaproteobacteria bacterium | reverse complement strand
CCCCCCCCCCCGACCCTGCCAGGATTGCCGCCAGCAGGGTATTTCCGATGCGATGCGATAAGGGTTTCACCATGCCTGTTACCGGAAAATGGTTTCAACGCACATTTACTTCTACTATAGGTGAAAGATCTGCTCTGGCCCAATGCCTTGTTATGACGGCGATTGTTGCCGTTGTGCTGCTGCATGGCGACGTTCCCTGTCCGGGTGCATCCAGACAGGACCGGGGGCAACACGGCACATGGGTATTTCTGAGCTGACCGGGAAAGGCCTCTGGCTGCTTCACCCGGCCGTCAAACGGGTGCCGGGCGCGGCATGACACCGCCCGGGGTTGTCGCGCAAACGGGGGAGCCACGCCTGGCCGGGGGTTTGCGAAGCGGCGAGGCGGTCCGGTGCCGTCCGTTACCTGGTCTGGACCTGCGCTATCGATACCGGCTTCGTGCCTGGACTCGACAGGGATTCCCGGATGGTGTTTTATCATATGTGGGCTACCCGGGGCTCTGTCCCGAAACTGCTGTCTGCCACGGGACTATAATTGCAGGATGGCAACAACAAAGGAACGGTGTATGAACCTGAATCACATGATTTTCATGCTCATTGGCGGTCTGCTGGCTTGCGGCAGTGCGCTTGCGGACAAGGCGACCGGGGATGAGCTGTGGTGGTGGGACGATGCCTGGTGGGACGAGAGCCGGATCGAGGCGCCGGACAACTACGCGATCGAAACCGGCTGGACCAGTTACATGAGCGGCGATGTCGAGGTGCCGGCGCTGGTCGCGCGCCCCAGGGAGGCGGGCAGCTTCCCGGCGGTGCTGTTCGTGCATGGGCGGCGCGGGCTGGGTGATCTGATACAGCGGCATGTCCGTCGGATCGCGGCACGTGGTTTCGTGGTGCTGGCGCCGGACATCTACGGGGCGCATTTTATCGGCACCCATCCCATCGAGCACGATTATGAGCTGGAGAAGGACGTCGATGCGGCGGTGGATGTGCTGCTCGCGCGTGATGACATCAGCACGGACCGGGCCTGCCTGTATTCGCACACCCGCGGCGGCTATTACGCCCTGAAGGTGGCCACCACCTTCGGGCGCCAGGAGCAGGACATTGCCTGCTACGTCTCCTACTATCCGCACCTGCAGGACCCGAATGCGCCCGAGCCGCAGCAGGTCTACGGCTATGCGCCCGAGATCGAGCAGTTCACCCTGCCGATGCTGGTGTTTATCGGCGACGAGGAGCAGTACCAGCGCCGCCGCGTGATCGAGACATCGATCGGCATCCTGCAGGAAAAGGGGCGGGATGCACGCCTGGTGATCTACCCGGGCGTCGGTCGCGGTTTTGACTTTCGCGATGTGAACGTGCGCACCTTCGCCGATGACCTGGCATCAAAAGATGCCATTCAACGCTCAGCGGACTTCATGCGCCGGCACCTGGCGGAGCCGGCCGTGGAGAGCGCCGAAGCGCCGCTGACCGGCGAGGCGCTCTACAACAGCGACCGCGCGCCGGGCTCGGCGCTCTACGATCTGCCGCAGGAGGTGGTGCCCGGGGTGTGGTCGGCGATCGGGGCGACAGCACCGGGAACCTATGCGAATTCAGGTCACAACAACAACCTGTCGTTCGTGATAACCGGCGAGGGCGTGCTGGTGGTCAATGCCGGGGACAATTACCAGCTGGCGAAGGCCCTGCACGAGGAGATCAAAAAGATCACCGACCAGCCGGTGAAGTACGTCGTGCTGGAGAACGGGCAGGGGCACGCCATGCTCGGCTCGGGCTACTGGCGCGAGCAGGGTGTGCCGGTGATAGCGCACGTTGACGCCGCGCACGAGATCGAGACGCAGTCCTTCGCGCTGCTGGAGGTGATGCAGTCGCGCGCCAAGGAGAAGGCCGAGGGCACGCAGGTGGTGATGCCGGACGAGACCTTCGAGGAGAAAATGGTGATCGAGCTGGGCGGCGAACGCATCGAGTTGCTGCACCTGGGGCCGACGCACAGCCCCGGTGACATCGTCGTCTGGCTGCCGCAGAAGAAGCTGGTCATCGCCGGCGACATGGCCTTCCACCAGCGCATGCTGCCGCTGTTCGAGGAAACCGACTCCGCGGCCTGGATCGAGACCTGGGACAGGTTCGAGGCGCTGGGTGCCGAGGTGGTGATACCCGGACATGGCGGGCCGACCGACATGGCGACGGTGAGAAAGTACACCCGCGACTACCTCGTGTACCTGCGCGAGAAGATCGCCGAGGTGATCGACAATGGCGGCACCCTGCAGGATGCCTACGAGATCGACCAGTCGCCGTACATGCACCTGCCGACGGCGGAGTTCCTGGCCAAGCGCAATGCCGGGCAGGTGTTCCAGAGCATGGAGTTCGAATTCTAGCCGGGCAGGGCAGGCCTGTTTCCCTGTATCGAGATAAGGCGGGCGATCACGAGGCGGCAGCTGTCGATGGGGCATGGATGCATGCAGCTTGTCCGGTATCTGAATCGGTCGCCGGGGAGTGCAGCCTGCGGACAGCGTCCCCGTAGTGCAATTCGGGCCGGGGAGCAGCCGCACGGTAAATGGCCTTGTGAATTCACTATCAGGCTCTTCCTATAATTCAGGAAAGCAGGTTATCCGTGATTTCCGCAGTACGCGGATACCGAAACGACAAGAGCAAATTTCATTAACGCAGATCGGGCAGTGAGGCAGACGACATGAATAAAAGCATTGTAATTGCGGCGGTAATCGCCGGCAGCATCGTGACGGCAGCTTGCGAAACGACCGGCGGTGCCCGTTCCGGCACTGCGATGAGTGTCCAGTATGGCGTGGTGCAGAGGGTCGATGAGGTGCAGGCAGAATCCGACACTGCCGGGGGTGCGGTAGTAGGCGGACTTGCCGGGCTTGCGGTCGCTGCCGGCACCGGGGGATCGCGTAGCCAGCAGATGGTAGGAACGGCTGCGGGTGCGCTGATAGGCGGACTGGTTGCCAATCAGCGTGCAGCCAATCAGCAACTGATGCAGCACACGGTCAGGTTGAATAACGGCGCCAGTATCGCCGTGGTGACCGACCATCACAATATTGTCGTCGGTGACTGCGTGGCAGTCGAGCAGGGCAGGCACGCCAATATCCGCCGGGTCTCACCGGTGATGTGCAATGATCTGGCCGACACCAGCAGGCCGGCCTACGCAAGCACCCATCAGGCCAATGTCCACGAGGCCGAGGAATGCGAGCAGGCCAAGCGCGAGGTGCTTGATGCCCGGACCGAGGAAGCCATCCGGCTGGCCCATATGAGAATGCGTGCGCTGTGTGAAAACTAGCAACCGGTGCCGGCCATGGCGGCATGGACGGTTGCCAGCCCTCGAGGCCGGGGTTCGGTACGGGGTTGGTAATCCTGGCGCCTCTGCGGGTCATTTACACCCTCCAGAGGCGGCCGGCCGGATGGGCAACATCGGCGTATGGCATTGGTAATGACGCCAGTGCTGCACGTGCGTTAATTCATTTGGAGCCGGCGTTCTACGCAAAGGTCTGCCCACACAGCGGGCCGGCTGTTCATACAGGCATTGCTTGCGGATGGTTTGTTGACTGAATCAGCAGGTCAGGGGTTTGCCGCGTTCTTCCGGCAGGCAGCAAGAGTTACCGAGCCATAAGCGAAATCTGCAGACCGAATGCCGCGCAGGCCCCTATCGCGGCACGCACAGATACTGCGCGACATCATCCGGGTCGCCCTGCATCCGGTCACGCACCTGTTCAATCCATGCCTCGCCGGCTGCCTCGCAGGTTTTTTCCGAGGTGAACACCTGCGTCTCCAGCGCAGAGCCGAAGTCCTGCGACATGACCATGGTCAGAATCAATATCCACTCAGACATCGAGCTCTCCTGTTTGATTGATCTTCAATGTAAAGCACATATGTGCCGGTGATGCTTCATGGCGCATGTGCACCAGGATCAAGAAGTTCCCCCATGCAAGCACCCCGTATTCGCCTGATGTCGGGATTGAGGTCTGGCGACTGGAAGCCCGGCTGGTGTACCCGGTCGGTTCCGTTTGAGTGTTGTCTTCAGGCCAGTGGCCTGCCGTTCACGCCCTGAGTTTGTTGTCGCAATACCGTGAACAGGCCGGCGTTGAATTATCTCGCACGGGGTGTTTGCCCTGCCGGTGACTAGAGTTCTTCCAGCAAGTCGGCCAGTGCTTTCAGTTTGGTGTCCGCTTCCAGCGCACCCTCCCAGAAAGCGTAGGTCACTGCTTCATCGCCTGCTCCAATGGTCAGGTGCACATCAAAGGCGTTGCCGCCCTCGGGAACAGGATACACGTTCGGGGTGCCAACCGCCTCGATCGCGGCGGCCAGACTGGTTTTTTGCGCCTCGGTCAATGTGCCTTTTCGCGGGGGCTCGGTCGTGTAGGTGCCCCTGTTGACCTCGTAGTCACCGTTACTGCCGATTCTCACCTCGAAGGCGTAGTCCTCTTCACCCACCACCTGGTATCTGACTGGTTGCATTGTGTATGCCTCTGTCCGGTTTGAAGATTATCTGTGTGCCGGGGCCTGTACTCCTGCGTGAAACCCGGCATTTCAATGGCCGCTGCCGCAATCGCCGGATCAATCAAATATCAGCACGATATAGGTCGCGAACAGGACCAGATGCACGAACCCGTGCAGGACATTGGTGCGCTCGCTCTGGAAATTCACCATCGCCACCAGCAATGTGATGAGCAGCAGGTAAATCTCCGGCTCTGCCAGGCCCAGCTCCACCGTCCTGCCGGTGACCAGGCTGATGCCAAGTACCGCCGGGATGGTGAGGCCGATCGTCGAGAGCGCCTAACCCAGCGCGATATTCATGGTCCGCTGCAAGCGATTGGCAGTACCGCAGGTCGCACCACGTTTACATCAGGACCCCTGGGATGCATGATATGGGCAATCCGCCAAACGCCCAAAGACCGGAGGAATTTCACATGGCACACACGCCTGATAATCCGGATCCTGTGTCGGCGAACCTCAAGGAGTCTCCCGCCAACCGGTACGATGCCGGGAGGTCACGGCGATCTGTTGTCCCGCTCGAGGCACATGCCGAGCTTGCCGCCGACGCCGTGCGGGCAGAACCGCTGGCCATATTGGCGCAGCAGGACAAGAGCCGGCTCCCGGATCTCATCCCGATACGCTACGGACGGATGAGTCGTACGCCATTCACCTTTCTGCGCGGCGCAGCTGCAGTGATGGCAAGCGATCTTGCCGGCGCAGCCCGAACCGACCTGCGGGTCGAGCTTTGCGGGGACGCTCACCTGGGAAACTTCAGGTGGTACCACGCGCCCGACCGCAAGCTGGTATTCGACCTCAATGACTTCGACGAGACATTGCCCGGACCTTTCGAGTGGGATGTCAAGCGGCTTGCGGCAAGCATCACGGTGGCGGCACGCGTCAACGGCATATCGGCAAAGGAAGCCCGTGACGCCACACGCTCCGCAATGCGGAATTACCGCAAATTCATCGCCGAGACATCCGAACTCGGGCCCCTTGATCTGCATTACTACCGCTTCGAGTCGAAGGATGCCCTCGAGGATATCGAGGCTCATGGCAAGAAGCACAGGGAGTGGAAAGAAGAGGTGCTCGAGAAGGCGACCCGCAAGAACAGCCTGCGAGCCCTTGACAAGCTGACCCGAATTGTCGACGGACGACGGGTCATTGCCGACGATCCACCGCTGATCCTGCGCGTCGATGAGGAAATCTCAGCCAGCAAATCCGGCACTATCGGGGCATTTTTCCAGCGCTACCGGGAATCCCTGCCCCTCAACCGGCGCATACTGCTCGACCGATTCTCAATGGCCGACATCGCAAGGAAGGTCGTCGGGGTCGGCAGTGTCGGCACCCGTTGCCTGATTGTGCTGCTGGAGGCCGGGGACGGGACGCCGCTGTTTCTGCAGTACAAGCAGGCAGTGCCATCCGTACTGGAGCCATACCTCGGGGAGAGCGGCTTCGAGCAGGCAGGACAACGTGTGGTGGAAGGCCAGCGACTGATCCAGGCGACGAGCGACATATTTCTTGGCTGGTCACGCTGGCAGGAGAAAGACAAGGCGCCGGTCGATTTTTACTTTCGCCAGCTCTGGGATGGCAAGGGCAAGATCGATGTCGAGGAGCTGGGACCGAAGCGGCTGGCGGCCTACGCGGGCATCTGCGGCAAGACGCTCGCCTTCGCGCATGCCCGCTCGGGTGACGCCATGATGATTCGCGGCTACATTGGAGATGACAGTACCTTCGATGATGTTCTGGTGTCCTTTGCCGATCAGTACGCCGATATTACCGGGCAGGACCAAGTGCGGTTGTGCGAGGCGATCGATGACGGGGCGATTGAGGTCATGTCCGATATCTGACGCAGGCAATATTGGTACTGATGCGGCAGAAAGACCCGGCACCTGCCTGTGGTCCGAACAGGAACTCCGGACAACAGGCCAGGGCTTGCCGTTTGCTATCTCCATCCGAACTACCGGTCAGCGACCCTGCAACCTGCCATTCCCTTGCCACCTGTATTGCAGGCGGATGAAAAAAGCCTGCTCGAGCGATGCGTCTCAAAGACCCGCATGGCGGCTTCCCGGTTTTCACGACACGCGCCGGCATCCCGCAGGTCCTGCTCCTTGCGCGCCGTCGTTCAGGTAGCGGGGTGCAATAAATCCGGTTTCGGAACCACGGTACTGAATTTGGAACAGAGCACTGCCCGGGTGGCCACCTGCCTGGCCATATCCTCGATCAGTATCAGTGTTGAATCAGCCGGGTGGTGTGCACGGGATCGAGAGCAACTTCACTGATCTTATGTATCAGACGTACCCGGACGCGGTTGGTAGCCACGAGACCCCTTTGGCGGATAGTCGAGAATATCTTCCAGCCTCTCGCGCTCTTCCTCCTCAAATTCGGGGAACGGCAGCTTGCCGACAGCCCGTTGCTGACTGACCCTGGATTCAGCGGTAGTCGCCCGCTCGTCGTCAAGACCCGCGTCGCGGGCAAGGTAGGCTGTCTGCGAGGGAAATGCGAAGCCGCTGCCGGCCTCGCTCACGATGTCAGCCATGCGCAGGAACAGATCCTCCTGCACGGCGAGAAAGGTATCCTGCTCCACACAACGCAGATAAGCGAAGATATCAACATCGAGCGAATAGACCGAGAAACCGACGAACCGGACACGGGCGGGGTCAGGCGTCACCATCGGGTGACCCAGCAACAGTTCGCGCAGGCGGGTGAGGACGTAACGCAGCTGGTCCGGTGTCGTTTCGTACCGAAGCTGCAGCGTGGTCATGAGCAGCCGCTGGTCACGCTTGGTGAGATTGACGATATGCATCCTGGAAAACTCGGCATTGGGGATCGTCGTTACGGTCCGGTCGATGCCCCGGAGGCGCGTCGAAAGCAGGCCGATTTCCTCGACCGTGCCGATACGCAGCCAGCCGGGGTTGGGGTCCTCCCCGTAGCGACAGAATTCTCCTACCCGAACCGGTTTATTGACATAGAGAATCAGGCCGCCGATGAAATTCGCGATCGTACTCTGAGCAGCCAGGGCGAGCGCGAGACCGCCGACACCGAGGCCGGCAAGCAGCGGTATGAGGTCCGCCCCCAGTGCGCGAATACCGCCGATGACGATCCAGGCACCGAGTAGAAAGCCGAGGACACGCGCACCGATCCTGAGCAGGGCCACTTCGGAACTTTTCTCATGCATTCGGGGCCTGTCAACTATGGTCTCCGCAATAGCCTTGCACAGCAGAAACACCGCCCAGGCCACCATGGCGATAACAATCACGCTGCCACCTGTCACGACTGCCTTGCGCAGATGGCCCGTTACGTTAATGTCATTGTTGATGAAGCCGGCCAGGAGACCGGCGACAGTCGCAATAACGACGGGTGTCAGGATTGTCAGCCAGTGATCCAGTGGCGAATGCAGCCCTTGCGCCGTACGCCTGATAAGGCGGTGGATCGCCCAGGCGAACAATATGAAGGCCAGCACACACAGGAGCGTGGCGACCCACTGCCAGAGCGTCTGCCCACCGTGCACGGTCTTCATCCAGGCAGGCAGCTCCTCGACAAACCGGCCCAGGAAGTTGATGCGCGGCACCATATAGCCGGCGGTTGAAATATAGTACTCGTAAAAGCCCTCTGACTTGGCAGGGGACTTCCACTCGGTCGGGCTGGTGCCGGAACGATAGGCATGCTCCCGTATCTGCCCATAAAAATCCCCGGTGCGCGCAACGGTGTCGGCGCTGAACAGAAACTGCCCCTGTTGTGCGCCTTCCGTGAGCTCCACAATCTCGATCTCGGTATTCGGGTACCGCCAGCGGATCGGCCCGTCTGCCTGCTCCCGCGCAACCGCGATCATCCGGGCGTCGGGTACGCTATCCACCGGCGGAAGCCGCATCCGGTCCAGTATCTCTTTCAGCTGCAGGGCCGTTTCGGAACCAATGTCATCGCGCAGCACTTCAGGCACCTGGCTCAGGTCGAGTGTATGCACGGCACGCTGCAGAAGCTTGGCGGCCGCGATATCGACCTCACGGGCCTCCTGCATTGTCATGGTCGGCGGCGTGGCCGTAAGCGCTGCATCTGCTTCGATCACCAGCGCATAGGCGCGGTTGATGCTGTCGAGAAAGCCCGCCAGGGTGGATCGCGGACTTGACGTGTCGACCGGTTTCAGGCGGTTGCGAATGCGCTGTTCACGCGCCCTGTCTGTGCGCTCGGATCGGACCCAGTCTTCATAATAGCCGGCCGGGATGCCGGGCTTGTACGGCAAATGCCTTGCATGCGCGTAATACCTGTGCAATTTCTCTACCGTCCCGGCGGAGAACAGGAACTCTCCAGCCCGTGGACCCTCCCCGATCCGGGCGATGGTGATCCGGGTATCGGGAATCGTCCACTGCAAAACAGCGCCATCGGCAACTTCGGAATCGCCGGGTATCGCACTCTCGGGTGGTAACTCGATGCGATCGAGGAGTTCCTTCAACAACAGCAGGCGTTCCGTTCTGATCCACCATGTGTCACTGTGCGGTGTCGAACCGAGATCGAGCGTCTGCATTGCCCGCAGATAGGCGCGGGTACTCTTTGCGTCCAATTCATCCCGGCGCCAGGCATCAACGGCCTCGTTCGCGTTTTCCAGAAAGCTGCGCAGGGTATCCCGCGGGCTCGAGGTGTCGGCAGGTCGCAGCGGGTTTGGGTCTGGTTCAGTGTCTACGTACAGTTCTGCACCTGACATCGGGGCTGCCAGTGCAAGCAGCAGGGAAAATGTAATCTGCACCAGGGGCCGGCTGGATCTGGCTATCCACCTCATCGGGGATCGCATCATGGCATTCATCTCCATCTGCAATACATCGCAATATTCCCTGCGCAACATCCGGGCTATCAATGCATTGACATTTTAGTGTGATAAGACGGAACCGTTACGTTATATATTTACAACGAGTCATGCTGATTGACCGTGTCGTTGCAGGCACCGGCCATTCGAATGATTTACTCAGGGATTTTCTGCACAAAGGCTGGAAAACCTCCTGCCGTTCCCTGTAAACGCCAGTGGCGCCATAAATAACTACGTTCATTACAAACATGAAAACAGTCGCGAAAAGCCTTCACTTGACCTGCGCGGGTTGAACTCAGGCAGCCGGGTCTTTGCCGGAGGATCGGGTCACCTGCTCCATTGCTTTCATGTACTCGGGTACCATGGTGCCCATGGACATGTAGATATTCAACAGGCCGTCGATCCCGCAATCGAGACGGGTAACGCATTTTTCCGGGACGCACATGATCGCGCCGCCAAAGGGCACCGGCGCCGTGGGGATCATTACCACCTGATAGTCCTCGCCATTGAAAGGGAACGTCTCGCTGGTGGGCAGGAAAGCAGGAAATCCTGTTCCCGATTCGCCGCCAAAGTTGCATATGACCGGCGTCATGGACCGCATATCGGCACTTTCCCCGGGCTCAAGCATGCGTGTTATTTTTTTCGAGGCATCGTATACCGTGCGGATGAACGGTATACGGGATGACAGGCCATCGGTGATGCGCTCCCAGCGGCTCTTGAGCCCGATTTCCACCAGCAGGCCAAGCATGTAAACCAGCAACAGGACAAATAATATTCCACCCAGATAGGCGCCGAAGTCGGATTCGCCGATATTCCATCCCACCCGCTTCAGCATGGTGCCGGCGTCGCTGCCCGGACCCAGCAGTCGCGCCACGAAATTCACCAGCCAGGCGACAATGGCCACCGTCAGGCCGACCGGCAGCAGGGCAAGTATGCCGGTCATTAGCGGACGGGTTATCAGGTGAAAGATTCGACGTTCACTCATTGCGGGTACTCCTTGTGTCTTGTTGCTCCCGGTATCCTGCCTTCTGCTCAGGCGAGTACGGATTGAACAGGTCCACGGCAACCTGGCTGTTAACCTGCCGACTACTGTTTTGGCTGACTGGAGTCAATTGCGCTCTCGGGTATGAGCTGGATGGATGCGAGAGAATCATACCCGATCACATGAATGGGTGTTTGCGGTAACTCTTTATAATACAGCAGGATGGGCGGATTATTGTGTTCATGTGGACCTGTCATCCCTGTCCTTTAGCCAGGGGCCAGTCGTTCAAAGTCAGAAACATCCCCGGAATCCGCCCCCGCTGTTGCCTCATCCACTCCCGGGACGCCGAAAATCCGGATGATTGACGTCTGACTGGCGATGCTTCAAAAACTCACTCCGATTGTCCCGGTAAGGGCATGCTGAAGCGACTCATATCCGCTCGCCACTCACTGTCGCCTGAACAAACAGATTACAGGTAAAATGCGCATCACTTTAAAATATTTTCAATAATCTAGCTGAAGGTGCATGGCTGACAAGGATAAAGATAAGCCGGATGTCGCTGAAGGCGCATCCAGCAAGCGGAAGCTGGCTCTTTCCGAGCAGGTGCTCATCGCCCTTGTGTTGGGTATTGCTGCCGGCCTGTTTCTGGGCGAACTCGCCGGTGCGCTGAAAGTGGTTGGTGACACTTTCATCAAGCTTCTCCAGGTAACGGTAATTCCCTACATCTCGCTGTCCCTGATTACCGGTCTTGGAAGTATCAGTTTCGATGCCGTCAAGCGACTTGCAATCAAGGGGGGCAGTATTCTTCTGCTGCTATGGGCGATTGCAGCCCTGGTGGTTATGCAGTTGCCGCTGGCCTTTCCTGACTGGCCGTCTGCTTCATTCTTCAGCACGAGCCTGGCCGAGGAAAGCGTCGCGCCTGACTTTCTCCGGCTGTTCATTCCATCGAATCCGTTTTACTCCTACGCCAACGCGATTGTTCCCGCTGTCGTGGTGTTCAGCATCCTGGTGGGTGTGGCCCTGATCGGCGTAAAGGACAAACAGGCTTTTATAGAACCCCTGTCTGTGCTGCTTGCGGCGCTGGTCAAGGTGCTGGGGATAATCACCAGGCTGACCCCGCTCGGTGTTTTCGCCCTTGTAGCCAATACGGTGGGGACGATTGCCATCGAGGACCTGGTGCGTTTGCAGGTCTTCATCGTCCTGTATGCATTGATCGCACTGGTTGTCAGTTTATGGCTGCTACCGGCACTGATCGCTACCTTGACACCGCTGCGCTTTGGCGATGTCAGCCGGGCCTTGCGCACGCCGCTTGTTACGGCCTTTGCGGCAGGTAGTGCGCTGATCGTTGTGCCCATGCTGATAGAACAGTGCAAGCAACTGATTGCAGACAGGAAAACCGTGGAACCCGCACGCCGTGAAACGGCAAACTCATCGGTGGAAGTGCTCATCCCGACCGTCTACCCGTTTCCCAGTTCAGGGGCGGTGCTGATCCTGACCTTCGTGCTTTTCGCGGGCTGGTACATCGGCTCGAGTATTTCGCCGGCGGCATACCCGGCCCTGATTGCCGTGGGAATCCCCAGCCTGTTTGCCGGGACCTTGATAAGCATGCCGTTTCTCCTGGATTTCGTCGAACTGCCCAATGACCTGTTCCAGGTATTCGTGTCCATTGACGTGATCACGGTTCGCTTCACGACGCTTGTTTCAGTTATGCACTACGCAAGTGTTGGCCTCATAGGCACCATGGCAATATTGGGGAAACTGCAGTTTCACTGGTTGCGCCTGCTGAAGTACGTGCTGGCCAGCACCCTGCTGGTCTCGGTGGTGATCGCCGGAGTGAATGTTTTCTATACGCACGTGCTCATCGCCCCCTATACCAAGGACGAGGTATTGAAAAGCCTTCGACTGCAAGACGGGGTCCAGTCGGCAACAGTGTATGGGGAAATACTATCGGAGCGCCCTGGCGACAGACAGCAACCCGCCGGCTTCAGCGAGATTCTGCAGCGGGGTGTGCTCAGGGTATGCTACCAGCCAAACGAGTACCCGTCCGCGTTCTACAACAATGCATCGCCGCCCCAGCTCGTGGGCTTCGATATCGCGATGGCGCACCGGCTGGCCGGCAGGAGACAGCTCGCTCTCGAGTTTTACCCGGCACGTGACGAAGACGAAGCGGCAAGCCGTCTTGATGCCGGCGTCTGTGACATTTACATGCGAAGCCTGCCGGTCTCTGAAGGCAGGACCCTGAAGTTCGGGATGACCATACCCGTATACACATCGTCCGTGGGACTGATCGTCAGGGATCACCGCCGGGACGAATTCCGTGACTGGAATTCCCTGCGTGCGGCCGGCGACACCCTTCATATTGGCCTGGATGCTGCCAGGGAGTCGATTGCATTACTCAGAGACATCCTGCCGGAGGCAAGACTTATGCCTATCCGGGACATGGTAGAGCAGGACAGGATACTTGCCGCGGACGCCGAGGGGATCGATGCCATTGCCGACATGGCCGAGGAGGGTGCGGCCTGGACAGTACTTTATCCCAGCTTCAATATCGTGGTACCCCAGCCTGCAGTGAATATACCCGTGTCATACGCCGTGGCCCGTGGAAACACGGATCTTCTGGAAGCCGTCAACGCCTGGCTCGTCGCCGAGAAGGCCAGGGGCACAGTCGGGTCGCTGTATGACTACTGGATGCTGGGCGGTGCCGTGAAAACAGAAAGGCCGCCACGCTGGTCAGTCATCAGGGATGTCCTGGGCTGGGTCGATTGAGAGGGATCCGGCGCTCTTTGCACACTATTCAATGCTGGATTTTCTGATAAACGAGGCAGCGGCAGGGCGCATATTACGAAAGGAAACCGGACTGCTGCTGGTTGCGTTAGCTAAGCAAACCCGCGAACCAGTGCCGTGTTTCCAGCCGGACAATGTCGATCAATGCAGTTCCCGGGCAGGCACCGGAATGCCTGGTATCGAAACCGGGTTCCTGCCCCTTGGTGTATCAATATCCTGAAATATTCCAGGTAACAAAGGGTCACATCCGCCTGGTGTTTGCGGATGAGGTCCGGCGATTGGACGATAGGCCAAATGCCCGGTTGGTGTAGCCTGAAGGTTCCGTTTGAGAGTCATGTTCCGATTAGTGGTTTGCCGTTCCCGTTCAACGGGGCGGGATGCCGGGGAGCGGCAGTAGCGGCCATCCATGATAATCGCGGTGTTTTATCTGGCCGCCGGGTTTGGTAATTGTGGTGCGCGGTCGAAAGCCTGTTCCTGATTATTCGGGATCGCGGACCCGGAGGGCTCGCAACGGTAGCCTGGCTTGAATGTCGTGGAGCTGTTTCGCGGGGCCTTCCAGTACTTCGACCTCGATTCACTCCATTGCACTATCCCGTCAACAAATCCGAAGCGAGCATCTGGCCAGACATATTCCCATATTCCGGTTTTTTCAAGGTTCGATGAGGGATACCCCAGGATTCGTACCAGGTCTGACTTGCTTGTCACGCCAGGCTCGATCTGGCTGGCCAGTTCCACCAGTCGTTCCGGCTGGCCGTAGTCTGACGTTCCATCGTCGGGGGTGATTGCCATGCCAACCAGGGCGAACGGCAGCAAGGGGGCGAACGCCACCCCGTGGATGATCGATTCGGCAGCATGCGCGCCTGCGTTGCCGTTCTCCTTTCGGTGCGCTCTCGGGGTGTCGTTGTACCTGGTGCCAATGCGATTGCACTGCCTGACCCAGGCCAGGGTTTTCCCGAAATCGCCTGTGTGCCATGCACCCCGCTGCTTGTTGGCCAGTCTTGCCTGTTCGGCCATGTTAAACCGGCAGTAGAAAAAATCGACCACGTCCTGATCCAGCAGCAGGCTCTGTAGTCGACCATCCTCGAATAAAAGGCCAAACAGTATCCCGGTTACGGGAAGTTTTCCCTCGGAATACTGGAAAAGACGCCCGCTCTCCCTGTATTGAAAAAAATACTGCTGATACGGAAGAACCTGGCCGAGTGCAGTATCGAGTGGCATGCCGGCCTGCAGTGAAGACAGCCATGCGCTATGGCTACCCCGGTATTGCTCGATTTCATCTACAGTGATGGCGGGTTTGTCACTAACACCGTTGCTTGCGCACGAGGTGAGAAGCAGGGTCAGTGCCAGCAGGAGGAGGCGGGTGGATCTGCTTGTCTGGCAGGTCATGAGAATCAAAAGGTGCTCTGACACCATTTTGCGCGGTCAGGGCAGGGAATACCATACATCTTCAATATCGAGGTGGAGTTGTATTACAGGAAGCCCCACTACAGAATCATTGACAAGCAATCCGGGTATTTTGATTTCCAGGTACTCCAGGCTTTCTGCCTCATCTGCCTCGTACATTACCGCAGAGTAGAAAAATGCAGCATGCCGGGTGCTGCCGAAGCCCCGGGCGGTGCCCCATCGCCATGCATCGTTCCTGCCAACCATGATGGCATCCGCCGGGAATTCTTCCATACGCCCGGGCCCCGACCATATCCTGCCGGTTATCGCACCGCTTTGCCAGCCGCCTTTTGACGGGGAGGTTATTTCGACATGCTGCTGCAACAATCGCGCGGTTTTGCCTTCGGGTACTTCGAACGAGAACTGGATCTTCCACTGTTTTTTGTTTGAGTCGTACAGGTTATTAACGCCTATGATGATGTCCTGGCGCTCAAACAGGATGATCGAATTCGTATGGGGCACCCACTTGTCCGAGCGGACATTCTTTCCGCCAGTTGCCGAGGGATGGTAGTAGGCGGTGCTGACATGAGTAGCACAAGAGCTTGCCGTGAAGAGTGCGGCTGCAACAACAAGCAGCATGCAGGCATGAGAAGTGTGCGATTTGCTGGAACAGGTGTTCGCGCGGTCAGGGCCGGGCGGCGCTGATGCCGTTCGCCCGGGCGTCTCGCGGGGCTTATTCCACGACAGGTTCATCGAGCGCATAGGGGCTGCCCAGCACCTGCGTGGAGAAAAGCCGGAATTGAACGGGTACGTGTTTTACAAAGGGGTATTTCTGCCTGAAGCCTTCGATGTATCTCTCGAACTCTGAACGCCCCTCTATGTAGTAGCGCCACAGGAACGGTTCTGCGCCGCAATCCAGGCCGAAATGGCCAATATATACGACCTCGCCGGGATTGACCGTGAAGGAGCCGCCGACAGGCTTGCCTCCATTGATCAAGTTGTCCCTCGTGCCCTTGATGTGTATGACCTCTGTGGTTGAACGTGCAACCTTCACATCGAAGGCGGTCAACAGGTAGTCGCCAGGCTGGACAACATAGGCATAGGGAAGGAATTCATTATCCACAAACAGCCTGGAGGGGGTTTCGAGTTCCAGCGATACGCCATCCGGCCTGTCTGCGGGTGATTTCGTGAACGTGAGCGCTTGAAGCTGCGCGTTCTCGTATTGGCCGCAATTCCACGTGCGCCCCCAGTTTATCTGGATGAGAATGACGCCGAGGTCGGCCCTGTAGGTTGCCTCGTCAAGGTCGGCAGGTTCGGCGGCAATCACAAGCGACGGCAGAACAGCCAGGATTGCCATTAGATGCCGCATAACATGTCTCATTTTCTGCGCTCGTGTGGTGTCCGTCGGTATTCGGGGGCAGGCGCCATGCCTGCGGCTAGATGCCCTTGCTCTGTATCAGCGTCCACTGCATGAGCTGGGCGAGCATGGCCTCGGCATCGCTCACCTGGCCGTTGCCGCGCAGCCATTCGGCGGCCCAGCGGTGCCCCCAGGCGCTGGCGTTGCTCTCGCTCGGGTTCTGCTGCAGCTGCCCGGTGCCGGCCAGGTAGAGGAAAAAGGCCCGCGACAGGGCGTGCACCGTGGCGGCCTGGCTGTCCGGGTAGTGCCACTTGCAGATGCCGCGGGTCGTGTAGCGATCCGGGATGCTGCGCCGCCGGATGGGGCGCGCCGGTATGCGCCCCCAGTTGTATTCCCCGGCCGGGTAGTCGTCACCCTGCCAGACATTCACCTTGATGCGGTACATGTGTTCCGGGCGCGGGGGCTCGGTGACCTGGCGGTCGCGCGGTTTCCAGCAGGTGCTGAGCGTGAGCATGGGGCAGTCGCTGCCCGGCTGCGGCTTGTGCTGCGAGTCCGTCATCGGGCTGAGCCGGACCCAGTCGAGCAGGTGCAGGTCATAGCCGCCAAGCTTGTCGCGCACGAACGCGACTGCCCCGGCGGAATCGGTCCTGTCGGTAAACTCGGGCGCCAGTCTCTGCATGTCCTGTCCTCGTGCGGGCAGCTGCCTGTTAATGATAGTAGAGAAAAATACCCGGCATCACTACTGTCTCCGCTCCGCTGATCCGCGCCGCATGGCGTGGTATTGTGCAGGGCAGGCAGGGAGAGAGGTAAACGCACATGACACTCAGTGAAGGCGACCTGAAACAGCTGCTAAAGGCGCTGGCCTTTGCCGCGCACAAGCACAAGGACCAGCGGCGCAAGGACGTGCAGGCCTCGCCCTACATCAATCACCCCATCATGCTGGCCGACATCCTCTGCAACGAGGCGCATGTCACCGACAGCGAGGTCATCTGTGCAGCGCTGCTGCACGACACGGTGGAGGACACCGACACCACGCCCGAGGAGCTGGAGCGCGAATTCGGCGCCGCCATCCGCGATATTGTCATGGACGTGACCGATGACAAGGGTCTGGCGAAGGCCGAGCGCAAGCAGCGCCAGGTCGAGCATGCCGCACACGTCAGCGACAAGGCGAAACTGGTCAAGCTGGCGGACAAGATCAGCAACCTGCGCGACATGGCCGCCTGTCCGCCGTCCGGCTGGCCGCTGCAGCGGCGCCGGGAGTATTACGACTGGGCCAGGGCGGTGATCGACAGGCTGCGCGGCGTGCACCCCTCGCTGGAGGCGATATTCGACGAGGCCTACGCACGCCGGCCGTGAGCGGGTTGCCCTGAGGGTGTCCCCGCCCGCGTTTCAGGTAGGAGCGGCTTCAGCCGCGATGGCGTTGGTGATTACCAATCGCGAATGAATTCGCTCCTACAGGGGGGGCTTATTCCGCGCGTAGGTCGGATCAGGCCGCAGGGCGTAATCCGACGCAGGGGCATGAACGGCTGTCGCTATCGGGTTTGCTGCCGGTTACACTAGCGTCCATTGCAGTGACAACCCTGAATGCCCCGGTAACCCGCATGGAAGACAACCCGAACCGGATCGCCTGCCCGAACTGCGGCCAGGAAATCGACGTCAACGAGCTGCTCTACCACCAGCTCGACGAGGAGCTGAGCCGCAAGTACGCGGCCAAGCTCGCCGCGGAACAGCAGAAGTACCAGGGGGAGCTGGACAGCCTGGAGGAGGCGCGGCGCGGGCTGGCGGCGGAAAAGAAGCAGTTCCGGCAGAAGCTCGACGAGGAACTCGACGCGAGGCTGCGGGCGGAGCGGCAGCGGCTAGAGGGCGAGCTGAAGCAGCGGGCTGAGGAGGAGCAGGCCGAACGGCTGAAGGCCCTGCAGGACGAGCTCAACGAGAAATCGAAAAAGCTGCAGGGCTACAACAGGGCGATGTCCGACATCGAGCGCCTCAAGCGCGAGAAGGACGAGCTGCGCAGCACGGTCGAGGCCGAGGCAGACAAGAAGCTCAACGCCCTGCTGGCCGAGGAGCGCACGAAGATCCATGCCCACGAGGAGGAGAAGGCGCAGCTGAAGCTCTCCGAGCGCGACCACGTCATCGCCCAGCTCCGCGAGCAGCTCCGCGAGGCGCAGCGCAAGGCCGAGCAGGGCTCGATGCAGATCCAGGGCGAGGTGCAGGAGCTGGCCATCGAGGACTGGCTGCGCGAGAACTTCCCGCTGGATAGCATCGAGGAAATCAAGAAGGGCGCGCGCGGCGGCGACTGTCTGCAGCACATCCACACCCGCAGCCGCCAGCAGTGCGGCACCGTCTACTACGAGAGCAAACGCACCAAGGCCTTTCAGCCCGGCTGGATCGAGAAGTTCAAGAACGACATCCGCGAGCGCGGCGCCGATGCCGGCGTGCTGGTGACCGAGGCGATGCCCGCCGACATGGAGCGCATGGGCTTTCGCGACGGCATCTGGATCTGCTCCTTCGAGGAGTTCAAGGGGCTGTGCGTGGTGCTGCGCCAGTCCCTCATCCAGCTGAGCAACGCCATCACCATCCAGGAGAACAAGGGCGACAAGATGGGCATGCTCTACGATTTCCTGACCGGCAACGAGTTCCGCCTGCAGATCGAGGCGATCGTCGAGGGCTTCGTGCAGATGCAGGGCGATCTCGACTCGGAAAAGCGCGCCATGCAGGGCATCTGGAAGAAGCGCGAGAAGCAGATCGAGAAGGTCCTGCTGAACACCAACTACATGTACAGTTCCATCAAGGGGATCGCGGGCAACGCCATCCAGCCGGTGCCGCTGCTGGAACTGCCGGAAGCGGAAGAGGGCGAGGATGCCTGAACCGCCAGGCAGCGGGGGTCGCCGTGGGTCGGAGCACTACCGGCTCGAGGTCGGCGGGGTTGCCGTGGACGTGGTGCGCAAGCCCATCCGGCACAGCCGGCTTGCCGTGTACCCGCCGCACGGCCGGGTGCAGGTGTCGGTGCCGCGACAGCTCGACGAGGCCGCGGTGCGCGAGGTGATCCTGTCGCGGCTCGACTGGATCCGCCGCAAGCGGGCCCTGATCAACCTGCGTCCGCGCCTGCCGCGGCAGCGGCTGGTGTCGGGCGAGAGCCACTACTACCTGGGGCGGCGTTACCGGCTCGAGGTGGTCGAGCGCGTGGGCGCGGCGCCCGGCGTCGAGCTGCTCGGCGAGGACACCCTGCAGCTGCGGGTTCGCCCGGGGCTGGACCTGCGCGGGCGCCAGGCCGTGCTCACCGAGTGGTATCGCCGCCAGCTGAAGGGACTGCTGCCGGGGCTGGTCGCGCAGTGGCAGCCGGTCGTCGGTGTGCGGGTGGCGGAGTGGCGCGTGCGGCGCATGAAGACCCGCTGGGGCAGCTGCAACATCGCTGCACGGCGCATCTGGCTGAACCTCGAACTGGCCAAGGTCATGCCGGGCTGCCTGGAGTACGTGCTGGTGCACGAGATGGTGCACCTGCTGGAGCGCTACCACAACGACCGCTTCCACCGGTTCATGGACCGCTTCCTGCCGGAGTGGCCGGCACGCAAGGCCGAGCTGGAGGGTGCGCCGCTGGGGCAGCCGGTTACCCCGTAGGAGCGAATTCATTCGCGATGGATTTCTCGAGCAAACAAAATCGTGAATGAATTCGCTCCTGCATGCATGAACATAACGTTCTGTCCCGGAGAACACAGAGGAGACAAACATGCTGAAAATCGAATCGACGGCCTTTGCCGACGGCGGCGGGATTCCCGCGCGGTTTACCTGCGAGGGCGAGGACATCGCACCGCCGCTGGCGTTCTCCGGCGTGCCGGAGGGCACGCAGGGCCTGGTGCTGATCGTCGACGACCCGGATGCGCCGGACCCGGCCGCGCCGCGCATGACCTGGGTGCACTGGGTACTCTTCAACCTGCCGCCGGATACGGCCGGCCTGCCGGAGGGCTGCGGGGCGGGCGACCTGCCGGCGGGCACGGGCGAGGGGCTGAACGACTGGCAGCGCACCGGCTACGGCGGGCCGTGCCCGCCTGTCGGCCGGCACCGCTACTTCCACAAGCTCTACGCGCTCGACACGCGGCTGCCGGCCATGGAGCGGCCGACGAAGCTGGAGGTCGAGGCCGCCATGCAGGGGCACATCCTCGCCGAGGCCAGCCTGGTCGGCACCTACCAGAAGGGCGACTGAGCGCCGCGCCGCCGATGCGCGGGCAGGGCCGCGATGCGCCATGATGCCGATCCATGAACTGCTCAGCCGCATCCGCTGGGACGAGGCATTCGGGCAGGCGGATTTCGTCATCGGCTACTATGACCGGCTGGAGGAGCGCATCATCCGCGTTCCCCTGCGCGAGCTTTACTTCGAGCCGGACGACCACTTCGCCTTCGACCTCATCGACCACCAGGGCGCGCTGCACAGCATTCCGCTGCACCGCATCAAGGAGGTCTACCGCGACGGCGAGCTGATCTGGCACCGCGAGCACTGAGCGGTGCCGGCCGCAGGGACAGAAACCCGGCAGGGGAGAGACAGGCCGCATGATGAACGTACACATTGCCCGCTGGTCCGAGGTGCAGGACCTGGAGGCCGATTGCAACCCGGATGATCGCCAGTACCGTTACCGCATCCTCGCCGAGGGCGACTCCTGGTTTTCCATCGGCGGCTTTCCCGGCTCGAACCTGCTGTTCCCGCTCAGGCTGCCGCGCCCGGCCATCCTCGTCAGCCTCGCGCAGCCCGGCGACACCATCCGGCGTATGTCGGCGATCGCCTCGAACCACCGGCTGCGCCAGGCGCTGAGCGCCTCGCACGGCTACCGCTGGCACGCCATCCTGCTGAGCGGCGGCGGCAACGACCTGATCGATGACGTGCACCGCATCATCGTCCGCCCGCGCGGTAGCCCGGAGCACCCGGCCGACTACTGCGACGAGGCGGCGCTGCTGGCGACGCTGGCGGATGTCGAACGGGGCTACCGGCGCCTCGTGCGGCGGCGCGACCGCGTGGACAGCAGCTGCCGCGGCAAGCCGATCCTTGCCCACACCTACGACTTCGTCACGCCGCGCAACGCCCCGGCGCGGTTCCTCGGCCTGCCGGCGCAGGGGCCGTGGCTGTACCCGGCGCTGCGCAAGGCGCGCATCCCGCGCCGGCGCTGGAACGACATCTCCGACTACCTGCTGGGCCGGCTGGCCGAGCGCATCCGGGGGCTCGCCCGCGGCCCCGACCGCCTGCCGGCCTTCCACGTCGTCAACACCCTCGACACCCTGGTGCCGGCGGAACTCGGCACGACGCGCGAGAGCAACGACTGGATGAACGAGATCCATCCGAACGCGGAGGGGTACGCGAAGCTGGCCGCGAAAATCGGCCGGCGGCTGGCGCGGCTGCTGTCTCGGTGACTGGCCTTTTCCAACCCAAAGGGGCCCCAAAGGGGACAGATTTATTTATAACTTAAAGGGGACAGATTTATTTAGCTT
>JBFELL010000030.1:0-21645 GCA_041552135.1 Gammaproteobacteria bacterium | reverse complement strand
TCTTGTCGGCGTTATCCTCGGCCTGACCCCCCTGGGCGCCGAATTCGAGAAATACGTTGGTCTCGACTGGCTCTTTCACGTGCGGGGTCCCATCGAACCGCCGTCCGAGGTGGCGGTGGTCGCAATCAACGAGCGCGACATCGCCGGCCTCGGTCTGCCCAAGCTGCCGCGCGACTGGCCACGCTCCATTCACGGCCGGCTGATCGATCAACTGGTCGCACGTGGCGCCTCCACCATCATCTTCGACATGGACTTCCAGCGGCCGAAAGACGCGGAGGACGATGCCGAGTTTGCCCGTGCCGTGGCGGCGGCGGAGCGGGTGGTACTGTTCGAGCGCCTGAACGGCAAGCGCCAGCCGATGTATGACATGGAGGGCAATCTGACCGGCACCATCTGGGTGGAGGAGCTGGTGCCACCCATCCCGGCACTGGCCGATGCGGCGAAGGCACTGGCGCCGTTCCCGGTACCCAAGGTGCAGGTCAATGTCTACCGGTTCTGGCCCTTCAAGCCCAGCGCCGGCGATGTGCCGACCATGCCGTCGGCGGCGCTGCAGGTCCATGCGCTGCCGGTACTGGAACGCTTCCTGGACGTGCTGGAACGGGCAGGGGCCGAGGGGCTGGAGGAGCTGCCGCGCAGTCAGGCGGAAGTGGGCCGTGCCAGCGAGGTGGATCAGTTGATGTACCGCTTGCGCAGTGCCTTTGTTCTCGATCCCGGCCTCGTCGACCGGGTGCGGGAAATCCTCGGCAGTGAGTGGGCCAGGGAGGTGCTGACGGGGGACGAACGCCGGCTGATCACGGCCCTGGCCGGGCTCTATGCCGGTCCCGACAATCGCTACCTGAATTTCTACGGCACGCCCGGCAGTATCCCCAACATACCCTACAATGCCGTGCTCAAGGGGGGGTCGGCGACGGTCTCCGAGGCCGCGCTGGATTTTACCGGCAAGGTGGTCTTCGTCGGTTTCTCCGATCTTTACGACCCCGGCCAGCCGGACCGGTTCTATACCGTATTCACCAACGAGGACGGGGTGGACCTCAGCGGTGTCGAGATCGCCGCAACGGCCTTTGCCAACCTGCTGACCGATCGCAGCCTGAAACCGGTCGGTGCCTGGACCACGGTCGTGATCCTGATGCTGGTCGGGCTGGTGCTGGGCGCCGGTATCTATCTCCTGCCGGCGATTGCCGCCGTGCCGCTGGCACTGGTGCTTTCCGGTCTGTACGTGGCCGGAGTGCAGATGTCGTTCGAGGCACTCGACCTGTGGCTGCCGCTGGCGGTACCGATGCTGGTGCAGCTGCCGCTGGCACTTTTCGTCGGCCTGCTGGCGCAGTACCTGACGGAGGCGCGCAGCCGCAAGCAGCTCAAGTCGGTGTTCGGCCAGTACGTGCCGCCCGAGATCGTCGATGAGATGAGCCGCAACCCCGAGGGGAGTTTTTCCGTCGAGGGGGAGAGTCGGGAACTGTCGGTGCTGTTCTGCGATATTCGCAGCTTCACGACGATCTCGGAATCGCTGGCCGCGGATGAGCTGAAGAAGCTGCTGAACCATTTCTTCACACCCATGACGCGCATCATCTTCGAGCAGCGCGGCACGATCGACAAGTATGTTGGCGACATGATCATGGCCTTCTGGGGTGCGCCCGTAAACGATCCCGGACACAGGCGGCATGCAGTGGAGGCCGCCCTCGCAATGCTCGAGCAGCTGGCGGCGATGCAGGATGAGATCCGCGAGCGCGGCTGGCCGGCGATCAATATCGGCATCGGCATCAACACCGGCATGATGAACGTTGGTGACATGGGTTCCGAGTACCGGCGGGCCTATACCGTGATCGGTGACGCGGTGAACCTCGGTTCACGCCTCGAAGGGCTGACGAAATACTACGGTGTCGGTCTGATCGTCAGTGAAACCACGGCCGAGGGGCTGGACGACATGCTGTTGCGCTGCCTGGACCGGGTCAAGGTCAAGGGCAAGAACGAGCCGGTAACCATCTACGAGCCGGTCGGCCTGTCGGGCAGTGTGTCCGCCGAACTGGCTGACGAGGTCGAGCAGAGCAACCGGGCACTGGAACAGTACTTCGCAGGCAGTCTGGAGGAGGCCCGCTCTGCCTTCCAGTCGCTGCATGATGCCTGGCCCGAGCGAAAGTTCTATACCCTGTACCTGGAGCGTACCGCTACCTTGCAGTCACAGGGCATCGGTGAGGACTGGGACGGTGTGTTCGCGCACACCACGAAATAATCATTTGCCCTGCTGCCCACCTGTCGCGGGTTGCGAAATTCGCGATAAGGTATGAAGTTTTCATGCAGGATTGAAGCGCCATGGAAACACACGGAATAGCACGGAGAGGCTCCGCTTGTCGGGATTCCGTGTGCTTGCGTGGTCATGATGAAAGGCCCCCCGGCAGGCAGACGTATTTCTGTATGGACTGCGGTCCCGTTAACTGTGTCTGGATTGTTTGCAACATACTGAATAAACCCGATAGTTGCATAAATCTTGCCCTGAAAGCGGGTTTCGCCCCATGATGTAGCAGGTAGTCATGAATATTTCATTATGCTTTCGGAGTTCACCGTCTGTGAGGTCCTGACACAGCACGGCAGGAGCGCCGCCCCCGGCGCGAATCGCGGCGAGGCGCCGCTCCTACGGTAAGCTTTTTTTGCAATGATTGGGTAAACACAGTTATACAAACGCTCCTGACCCGCAGGACATGACGATGGGTCACAGCATGATGAACAGGGCGTTCCTTCTCCCTGCGGGACGACTGCATGGATGCAGGAGCCAGGGCACCAGAAGCAGGCGCTTTGGGCGATGCATGGAGCAATTGCCGAGAGGGCAGGATGAGGGGATGTGAAATCAGCGGGTTGGCGTTTATTGATCCCCTCTCCACAACCCTTTTATGCCCGCCGTTTGGGTGCTCCCGGAGGGAGAGGGCGTTAACGGGACAGCAGTAATCGCTTGTCGCCAAACCGGACAGCAGTGATCTTCACCGGGATGTCCGCAGCGGGCGATTTTAAGCCCGGGCAGCAGTGGGTCTGAAGACTGCTGCAGCCGCATGGCTCAGGGTTCGATCGAGAAGGTGTACACGGGACTGATCGAGCCGTGGTTGAAGTCCCCCAGCATGTAATGTTCATTCAGGTCGCGTGCATGCACGATCCATGAATAGTAGCCGCCGGCCTCCAGCAGGTCCGGCGGCAATTGCACCCGCGGTTCATCCAGCAGTTTCGAGCTGAAAACCATCTTGCCGTCATTCCACAGGTCGCGGAGAAAGACCTGGTAGTAGCCGGCACCGGGTACCGGGTCCCAGCGGAGCTCTGCCGGAACTCCCTTCACCTCGGCCTCGTGTGCCGGGACCTGGCCCGAGGCCTGCGGCAATGGCGAGAGGATGACATAGTCGCGGGCGATGTGGCGTTTGCCGTCCTTGAGGGTGACGCGCGTGGAATACCAGCCGTCCGGCGCGCCGGGCGGCACGTCGATCTCGTTCATGAAGACCCGCTTGTCCGGTTTTTCCTTGCGGTGAATGGTGCGGTAGTTGCCCAGGTCGAGTCGAGTCAGCAGGCTGCCATTGGGAAAGAAGACCTCGACCTGCTCGACCTCCTCGAAGCGTGGCGTGGAAAACAGCGACATGAAAAACAGGTCACGATCCGGCCAGTTGCAGACATGGATGTCGAAGAATCCGGCCGCGTTTCTGTGCGGGTCCTGCAACTGGGGTGAGAGGGTCTCCGCTGCCTGGATGTCTGCCAGGCAAAGTAGTCCCAGCAACAGCGCAATCCTGCTGTCAATGCGCATGCCCGCAGTCCATGTGTGTCTTTCCTGCATCATTTTGCCTCCCTGTTTGATATTTCCGGTTTGCTGGCAGGCTCGTCGCTCCTCCTGATATTGGCCTCCCGCAGCCTCAGCGACAGGCTGCGCAGCATGCCGATGCTCAGCTCCGGGTAGCTCAGGATCAGGCCGCGCAGGCGGGCCTTGTCCAGCGCCAGTACCGTGCTGTCCTCGAGTACATGCGCGGTGGCGGAGCGGGGCTGGTCGTCCAGCAGGTTCATCTCGCCGAAGCAGTCGCCGGGGCCGAGTGTGGCAATAAAGTTGCGGCTGTCACTGTCCGCATCCAGGGTAATGCCCACCTGGCCGCTGACCAGCAGATAGAGGTGGTCTCCATGGGCGTTGATCTCGAAGACGAGGTCGTCCGTGAAGTAGTGTTCCTCTTCCAGCGCCTGGGCGACATGGCGCAGGTCTTCCGTCGCCACCCTGGAAAACACCGGTGAGCGTTTCAGCAGCGCGATGCGGTCGAACAGGTCAGGCACGGGTGTTCTCCGTGGTGGTGGAATCCTGTACATAGCGGGCGCAATCCTGCACCCAGGTATCCGTTTGTGCCAGGCACCAGTCCAGTACGCGATCCAGATTGCCGAACACGCCGGTGCCCCCCCTGTCCTGTTTGCCGATGCTGTCCTGCAGGATAGCATGCAGGCGCTCGGCGACGTGGCGGTTGTCCAGGTTGCCAAGTGCCTCGATGGCATTGGCGACGTGGCGCAGGTCTCCGCTGGAGAAGCCGGCACGGATAATGCCGATGGTACCGGGTTCGTGCAGTGGCGTCAGGGCCAGCAGGGCGAGCTGGATGGTCTGCTCCAGGCGTTCCTGCAGCGTATGTCTGAGCAGCACCAGTGCGTTCGTCTCGCCGTTACGGGCGATGGCCTGCTCCAGGCCGGCGAGGGCATCGTGCAGCCGGCTGGCCTCGTCCGCCTTGCGCCCGGCAATGCTTTCGTACGCCGCGTTCGGGAGTTTCGTCTGCTGCAGGTACTCGATCAGGGCCTGCTGGGCCCGCGGGTTACCCTGGTTGTCACTCACCCATCGCGTGGCGATGTCCTGGAAATCGGCGACGTGTCGCTGCAGTTCGCGCAGGGCGGCCTGCCGGACGCCGGGATGCCCGTCACCGAGGACCTGCAACGCCAGCTCGTCGCTGCCGGGTTCGAGCAGCAGGTGCAGGCAGCCGGCGGCCGCCTCTCGAAGCTCCGGGTTATCGCTGACAATATCCTCTGCCAGCACCTCCGTGACAGCGACCTCGACGTCACCGGTCCAGCGGGGCAGTTGCCGCAGGACACGGATGCGTATGTCATCCGGCTGCTGCTGCAACAACTGCGTGATCACCTGCCGGTAGACCGGGGCGATCCTGCGCCTGCCGGCCTCGTCGAGCAGCTGCAGGTCGGGGATCAGGTCCAGTGCGGCCAGGCGGGAGGGGAGTCCCGCATCGAGCAATTCGAGCCATACGGCCTCCACCTCATGCCCGTCGATTCTCAGGCCAGCGCAGATCGCGACAGCGCGCAGACGCGGATTGTCACTGTCCAGGTAGCCCGATGCGATTTCCAGTGATTGGGCATCGCCCTGTTCGACAAGCATTTTCAGCAGGGTTGCCCGCAGGTGGTTATCGCCCTGCTCGGTCAGCCTGAGCAGTTGCGGGATATGCGGACGGATATCCAGTGGTGCCAGTATCCCGAGCAGCCGGTCGGCCGTGGCATTGTCAGCCTGTGCGACGCGTTCAAGAATAATGTCGACGGCGCGATCGGGGAAGGCGTCGACCAGCGCACGCGAGAAGGCAATGGCCACCTCGCTTTCCTCGTGGTTGACGCCATGCGTGATTTCCTCCAGGACATCCCCGCTGCCGCCCTGCAGCTCGGCATACAGCCGCTCATCGGGCAGGAACAGTTTTTCCTTGAGGGTATTCAGCAGGGTGGACACATAGGCACGGTTCATTTTCCGGTTGAAGTAGAGATAACCGCATGCAGCGAGTATGCCGGGCACGAGGAAGTAGCGGGTGTCCTCGACTTTCAGCATCAGCCACAACAGGCTGCCGCAGAAAAACAGGGCCAGTGGCAGGACGATCGCGATCGACATTGCGCGTACACGTCCCTGCAGGTAGCCGGGCAGCACGTTGAAAAACATGGTCCTGATCGGGTTGCGAAAGGCAGGCATCAGGGAGTCCTTGTTGAGACTCCCCAGCAGGGCAGCGGGCAGGGCAAAGCTGAATGCCAGTGCAACGAGGCTGGTGATGGTGGTCAACGGGAATAGCAGGTGGATCTTGCGTATCCCGAAGTGCTGGATGGTCCGGTTGGTGACGAAAAGCTGCAACAGGAGCGCAATCGCACTGGTAACCGCCGTCAGCCCGCCGAAGAAGCTGGTCAATGCCGCCTCGGATTCGAAGGTCTGGGTGTAGACCCGGTTGACGCTGTAGCAGAGGATGTAGAAGGCGATGACCATGCAAAACAGCGCCAGGGAAGCGGCGCGCAGCAGATCCGATCGGTAGCTGTACCTGACACCCTGCTGGATGTCGCGGGTGCATGCCTGCAGCAGGTTGCGCGTTTTTCTCGGTGCACGGAAATGCGCCGAGGCACCGTATCGACGGTGTCGCAGGACGATCGCGGTAATGCCGGCACCAAGCAGCAGGCACCACAGCAGCAGCAGGTTCTGGGTGCCGATGACGGGTGCCAGCACCGCCAGGAGGGTGCCGCCGGTAATGGTGCCGATCTGGGCTCCGGCGTAAAACAGCGGTGTGAGCCGCTTGGCCTGTAACGTGTTCATGTTCTGGTATACATACAGGGCGGCATGTACCAGCAGCAGCTCGGAGGCGACTTCGTAGACCAGGTAGTAGAAGGGGTAGATCAGTGACGAGCCGGTATAGCTAATGACCACCCAGCTGGCAGCGACCAGCAGTGTCAGGACACTGAACAGCACCCTGAAAAACGACTCGGCAGGAACACGGTCGGCAAATGCAGCATACAGTGTGCTGACCATGGCCAGCAGAAAGCTCTGGATAATGTACATCACCGGGAGATATTCGATGCCGAAGCGCTTGAAGAACATGGCGTCGGCACTACTGCGGCCAACGGCCATTCCGGCACTGACCAGCAGGAAGAAGAGCAGGAAATAGATAACCTGCCCGGTTTCCTCCTCCTGGATCATAAGCAGCTTTTTCAATCCCTTGAGCATCGGTGTTCTCGCCTCGTATCAGTGGGTTGCTAGCCGAACGGTACGGGAGCGGCTGCCCAGGGCATGTGTTGCATTTTACTGGAACGGAAACATTTTCATAGGCTTGGATATCTGGTTGACGTTACCGGCCATGTGGCCCATTACCAGGTTCATGTCGCTAATCTGCTTGTTCATGATCTGCATGTTGCCGTTCACACTCGCCATGTTGCTGTTCATGCTGGCCATCTGGCCGGTGACGGTCCGCAGGTCGCCGCTCATGGCCGCCAGGCTGGCGTCCATGTTGCCGACCGTGCGGCTGATCACCGGCATGACCATGACGTTGTCATTGAGGACATGCAGGGTCTGGCGGATGCTGGTCATGTCGGTGGCAACCGATGTGAAGTTGCCTTCCATCGTGTCCAGGTAGCCCGACATGCGCTCCATTTCATCAGTGATGGTGGCGAAGTCTTTCGTCAAGATGAAGATCAGGTAGAACAGGGCGAGTCCAAGAACCGACAGTCCAAACATGCCGAAGCGGATGATCTGCGTGGTGCGCCGGCCAATACGGATGCTCAGCTGTTCCCTGGCTTCCATACCCTTGCGGAAATCCGACAGGGCGTTTTCCACAATTTCGGCGATTTCTCTTGTCTTGTTATTGTTTTCCATTATTACCTTCCGGCCGCCATGCGGCTGTTGAGTGTCATGCCAGCCTGTGTGTTGTGGTAAATAATCGTGTGGCCAGCACCTTGTTCAGGTTTCTGAATACCTTGGTGGCAATATAGGGATAGCGTCGGCTCAGGCGGTCGAGATTTTCCTGGGTGATGCGCAGCAGGCGGCTGTCCTCCAGCGTATCGACATTTGCCGTGCGGGTTTCGAAGAACAGGCCGGCCTCGCCGACCACGTCGCCGCGGCTGTGTGTTGCCAGTTCCACCGGCCCATGCTCGCCGGCAATGGTGGTGCAGAGCCTGCCGTCGATCACCACGTACATTTCCTTGCCGGTTTCGCCTTCCGTAATGATGCGCCGGCCCGCGGGTACCTCGATGACGCGCGACATGATGGCGACGATGCGTGCCTGCGACTTGCGCAGACCCTTCAGCAGGGGAATGGACTCCTGCGGGTTCTCGCCGAGGTCCAGGGTCAGCACGTCCCAAAGGGTGGTGATGCGCACGCTGGCGCAGAGTGCCGGTGTCAGCAGGAAGTCGCCAAGCCAGGCAATCGCAAGGGCGTAGGCCGCCATGATGCCGACCTGCACCTGCATGCTGAGTTCGCTGGTGGTCAGTACAAGGAAGCCCAGGCACAGGCCGATGGAGGTATAGGTCACCGGCCGGCCGACCGCCTTGAGGGCCAGGATGGTGGCCTTGCGGTCATCCGCATAGCGCCTGACCTCGCGGCTGAAACGGGCGAAATAGTGGATGGTGTCGTCGATGGCGATACCCAGCACCATGGGTGCGATCAGACTCGTGCTGGGGTTCAGGCTGATGCCGAAGAAGCCGAGCGAGCCGAAATAGACCACCACCGGCAGGACGTTCGGGATCAGCGCGATGAAGCCGATGCGCAGCGACATGAACATCAGCGACAGGATGGCGTAGACGATGACCAGCGCGAGGCCGACACTGCGTGCCTGTCCGACCACGATTTCCGAAAGGGTCTCGTTGATCAGGACCGGGTTGCCGGTGACCGTGGCTGTGAGGTGTTCCGGCAGCCCGGCAAGCCGGTCGTTGATCTGCGCGATCAGCTCCGACATGTCATCTGACTGGATGGTCTTGGAGCGCACGATGATGTTGGTGGTCTGGTAGCGGCTGTCGACGATCCGGTCGAGTTCCTCGTTTGCACTCAGGAACAGCAGCTGGGTGATCAGTGTGCGGCTCTCCGGGATCCGGTAGAAGGCCGGATCGTTGTCATTGAAGGCCTGGTTGACCAGCATCAGATAGTCCGCCACCGAAGTGGTGCCGCCGATCTGTGGCCGGGCAACAAGCCAGTCCTGCAGTTCCCGCAGCACGGCAAGGTTTTCCGGTTCCTTGAAGGTGTCCGGCCGGGTCCCCTCGACCACGATATACAGCGGATTGGCGCCCCCCAGCTTGTCGTTGACGACCTCGAAGCCCTGACGCACCTCTGATTCGGCATCGAAGCTGTTCATGAAATCCGTGCTGACACGGATGCTGTTCATACCCAAAAGGGCAGCGGCAAACAGGACACCTGACAGGGTGAAGATCCAGGCGCGGTTCCTGAGATCGAACAGCGCGATGCGGTCCACAAAGCGGTCGAAGGCGCGTGTGCCGGCTGGTGCCGCCCCGCCCTTTGCGGTCCTGCCCCGGTCCAGGAACATGAGCAGGGCAGGCGTGAAGGTGACCGACAGCAGGGTGATGATCACGACGCCGATCGTGGACAGGATACCGAATTCACGCACTGCAGAAATCGGGTTGGCTATCAGGGCGAGGAAACCCGCGATGGTGGTCAGTCCGGTCAGGAGCACCGGTAACATGACCTCGTGCAGTGTCGCCCTGACCAGCGCCACCCGGTCATCGGTCGTGAGACGCTTCTGGTGATACTCCGAGACCACGTGCACCGAGTAGGACAAGCCGAGAATCATCAGCAGCGGCGGGACCAGCACGGAGATCATGCTGAGCGAGTAGCCCAGCGCGGTGATGAGGCCGAGGCTGATAATGACGCCGAAGCCCACGGTCAGCAGGGGTGCAACAACCCCGAGGGCGGTGCGGAACGAAATCGCCAGAATGATGGCCAGGATGAGGGTGATGAATGGCGGTGTCCATATCAGGTCATGGATAAGGATGTCGATAATGGCGACCTTGAAGTGCGGTGCACCGGTGAGCCAGACCGTGTTGTCGCCTTTTTCCTCCTCGACAATGGCCGAGATCTTCCCGTGCAGGCCGCTGCGGATATACTGCCGATCGGAGATGTCGAGAAAATGAACCACCAGCGCGGTGGCATCGCCCGCTTTTGATACCAGGCTGCCTGCATAGATGGGGTTGCCAAGGACTCGCCGCCGGACGTCGGCGATGGTGGCCGGATCGTCGGTGACGTTTTCAATGAACGGTGCAATATCCAGGCTGTCGTCAATGCTGCGGATATCCAGTGCATTGGTCAGCGACGATACGTGATGCACAGACTCGAGGTCATCGATTCGACGGGTGATCCGGTCGATGCGGCGAAAGTTGTCGGCCGTGAATATGTCATCGGACGTCAGCGTGATGACCAGTGTCTCGTCGCTGCCGAACATGCGCCGAACACGGTCGTAGAAGGCGCGCGCCTCATTGTCTTCGGACAGCAGGCGGTTGGTGGATGGATCGATTTCCAGGCGCATCTCGCCGCTGGCAGGATCCACGATGCGGGTGACTGCCAGGCTTGTCAGCAGGATGGTCAGTACCAGAATAAGGCCGGTTGATCTTGATACCAGCCCGGAGATTCTATCGAGGATGCGCATGCAGGCTAGTCAATCGCGGGAATCCTGGCCTGCTTCAGCTGGTTCTCGTCGAACAGGCTGTCATCCAGTGTGACATCGGTCTTTATGCTCCGCACCAGCAGGCGGGTTTCGGTCTTGTCCCGCAGGTCCTTCATCAGCAGTTCGGCCGGATACCAGATGTCGCCGGTTTTTTTCACGGCTGCCGGATCGATCGTCATCAGCTTGCGCAGCTGGTGGCCACTTTCGTAGAGTTCGGTTTTCAGTACCACACAGGTCTGCTTGTCGATGTAGCTGGCGATCTTTACATAACCCGAGCTTTCATCGGGATAGCTCGTGAGGACATATACCGGCTTGCCGGATACGACATCATCGGGAAACTGCTCCATGCGCAAATCGCTCAGCACGCCGTGCAGGCGTTCGAAGTCCTCGTAGGAAAAGTCCGTCCCCATGACCGAACTCGAGATCTTCCTGGAGGTGATACGCCGTACCTTGAACAGCCCCGGCATGTAGATGTACATCTCGTTTTGCGGCTCCTGCTGCTTGATCAGGAAGCGTGCACCCCGGATGTCGACCGGTTCGCTGAAATGCATCATGACACTGGATGTCTGTTCGCCGCAGCGTTTCCAGAACACGTCGGCATTCATGACCTGCTCGTAGTTGCCGCGGTCCCTGGCGCGCAGTTCGATGGATTGCACGGAGGTGGTTGCCGGCAGGTTCTGCTTCAGGCAGGCCCTGATTTCTGCCGGAATTTCCACAGCCATCAAAGGGGCGCTGATCAACAGCAGCAATGCAAACAGGGTGCCTTTTGTCATGGTGGTGGTTCTCTTCCTTTGTCTTCTAATTACTTTTAAGTCAATATGTTATATGGGCCTTCTCAGGTTGGCAATAGAAATGGAGCACAACCAGGCTCAGGCCCGGTGGCGATTTTTCTGTCTCAGGGGGCTTCGTTTTTCGTCAATAACCCCCTATCCTTATGAACTTCATGAATAAAATGCAGGTCTCACTGAGCAGATGGTCACCGGGGGTGGGAACTGTGAATCCAGAAGGGAAAAAAGAATGATGCGACCGCGCGCTTGCCGCAGTCTCTGCGGCATGATGGCTGTGCTCTTTGTGTCGCTGTTGCTACCGGGTCCCCCCGGCCTGGCGATGGCGGAGGAACGGGGGCCGGTGGAGCTGCTGAAGGACAGACACGACACGGTCCTGGCCATTGTCGAACAGGACCCCGATGTGCTTGAGGACACGGTGCGCCTGCGGGCAATAGCCTATGAGCATCTGTTGCCGCATGTCGATTTCATGACCCTGTCACGCTGGGTGATGGGCAAGTACTGGCGCACGGCTTCCCCGGAGCAGCGGCGTGCCTTCGCCGATGAATTCCGTGACCTGCTGCTGAACAACTACCTGCGTTCCGTCACGGAGTACCGGGACCAGACCATCGAGTTTATCCCGGTGCGCGATACGGAGAAAAAGACCAAGGTGGTCGTTCATGGCCTGGTCGACCAGCCTGGAGGGCCGCCGGTGCACGTCAACTTCCGTATGCACAGGACCTCAGGTCAGTGGTTGATCTATGACATCGTGGTCGAGGGTGTGAGCCTGGCGACGACGCACCGTTCCATGTTCTCGCAGCAGATCCGCGATAAAGGCCTGGACGGCGTCATCGCGGAACTCGAATCACGCAATGACTCAGCCTGGAATGAGCATGACAAGTCGGCCGGTGGCGTTGCCGCGACCGGGCAGCCGTCGGGCGGCACAGACTGATCCTGCCACGCCTGCCGGCCGCTACGCTCACTCTGTTGTATAGCCGAAGCGCTCCAGTACCGGCTCCAGTATCGGGATCAGCGGTTTTACCGCGTCTGCGTAGTTACGATAGCGGTGCAGCGACGAGCGGTAGACCTTCCGGGTGACCTGCTCGTAGCTGGCAGTCCTGATGACGCGCTTGCTCTTGTAATGCTCCAGGCAGGCCTCATCCCAGGGCGCGCCGATGAACTCCAGCACCTGCCGGGTTACGGCTTCCTGGTTATCCACCAGGTCTTCGTAGTGGATCTCCAGATATCGCGGTTGCAGTGTTGTGCGGTAATGATCCAGCATCTCCATCACCTGCCGGTAGTGTTTCGCGGTGCCCTCCAGGCTGGAGGTGTAGCGGTGCGAGGATTTGAAATTGGCGAAATAGGCGGACAGGCAGGAATTGAACGGATGCCGGGAAATGTGGATTATCGGTGACTCCGGAAACAGCAGGGCGATCAGGCCAAGGTGAATGGCATTGTGCGGCATCTTGTCGGTGACCCAGCGTGTGTCTGCATCGGTGATACCCAGTTCCCGGATATTGTCCAGGTAGTAGTCCCGCATCGCCGCCAGCTTGCCCTGGTCCAGCGGTGCATCCGGGTCGAGCAGCAGGTCGGGGTAGGGCATGTCGCTGCCGATAATGGCCTGGCCCGGTTCGCCGGCGAGATCGTGCATCCAGGTCAGCTCACCCGCCGGCGCGACTGCCGGGTGTGAGCCGAGGATCTGCTCCAGCAGGCTGGTGCCGGAGCGGGGGAAGCCGACGATGAACACCGGGCGTGGTCGGGTGTTGCTGTCGTCCAGCGGAACCCCGCGCAACCGGTCCCAGTTGTCCCGGTTGAAGAAGGTCTTCCAGTCGGTGAACCGCTGGCGATCCGCGTCTTCGTCATAGACCCGGCCGACGTATTCATTCTTGATGCGGTTGGCCTCGTCATAGGCGGCGAAGGCCGCCGGGTAATTTCCCAGCTTGTCGTTGACCTCGCCCAGCTCGAACAGGTAAGTCGCCCGCGTTTCGCGATTCCTGATGGCATCCTTGTCAATCTGGCCAAGCAACGCCAGTGCGGCGTCATGTTCTCCGCGACGGTACGCGAGCTTGGCGCGCAGGATCACCAGGCCGGGGTACGCCGGGTCGATTTCGAGCGCCTTCTCCGCCAGGCGTTCCGCCTCATCCAGCCGGTTGTTTTTCTCTTCTGCGGCACTCCACCTGTGGTAGAGGCCGAGGCTGGTGGCGCCGGCCTGTTCGCCGCTGAGAAATGCCTGCCGCGCATCGTCGGGGCGGTTCATGTCGGCATGCATCCTCGCCAGGCCGATATAGCCCTCGCTCATGTCGGGACGCATGGCGATCACATCCTGCCAGGCTGGCTCCGCTTCGGAAAACCTGCGGGTGTCGGTGGCAAGCTGTGCACTGGCGATGCGGACATAGGGGTCCCACGGCGCAATTTGCTGTGCCTTGCCGATGTATTGCCTTGCCTCGTCGATGTCGTCCTGTCGCAGCATGGCCTTGCCGAGACCGGCAAGCGCCTTGGCCGAATTGGGGTCGGTCTTCAGGGCACGGACGAAGTGCTCGATGGCCGGCTTCTGCTCCCCGGTCTCGAACAGGCTGTAACCGAGATTGCAGTGCACCGTGGCATTCTCCGGCTCGTGCAGCAGCGCCCTGTCGTAGCACAGCTGCGCGGCCTCGTGGTCGTTTCTGCTCTCGTGCAGCGCACCGAGGTTCACCCAGGCGCCGGTGTAGTCAGGGTGGTCCCGGGTGACGTCCTCCAGCGTCTTTCTGGCGGTATCGATATCGCCCTGCTCCAGCTGCAGCGAGCCAAGGTTGGTCAGGGTCTCGGGGTTGCCGGGTTGCAGCTTCAGGGCATGCCGGAAGTGTCTGTCCGCTGCCTCGTACTGGCGCTGTTTCTGGCAGACGGCACCGAGGTTGTTCCAGGCCGCTGCGAAGTCCGGGGCCAGTTTGATGGCTGCCCGATAGCGTTTTTCAGCGGTGTCCAGGTCACCGAGAAGCTGGCTGGTGGAGCCGGCGTTGACGTGCACCCGCGGGTCCCTGCCGTCCAGCTGCAGTGCCTTCTCATAATGTTCCAGCGCGCCTTCCAGGTGGTTGCCTGACTTGTAGATATTGCCGAGGTTGTTCCAGGCATCGGCCAGTTTCGGGTCCAGCCGGATCGCCGTCTGCCCGGCACTGAAGGCGTCCTCGTCACGGCCGAGCGTGTGCAGTGCCATGCACAGGTTGCTGTGGGCGAGGGCATTGTCGGGCTGCAGCCGGGTCTGTTTCTGCAGGCGTTCCACGGCCAGTTCCGTTTTGCCGAGCTGCAGGGCAAGCACGCCGGCGATCTCGAGCACGGTGGCATCGTCCGGCTGCTGGCGCAGCAGTTGTTCGGCCTGGTGGCCGGCGGCCTGGAAATTGCCCTGCTGGTAGAGTTTCATCAGCTGCTGCAGACTGTCCGCAGCGGCGGACTTTCCAGTGGCACCCTGTCCGCAGCAGCGTTTGTATTTTTTGCCGCTGCCGCAGGGGCAGGGCGCGTTTCTTGATGGGGCGGATTGCATTCGAGACACTCCCGGACTCGTCGTTAGCGTGGTGGCAGGGAATCAACTGTGGCCGATTTTATCATCAGACAGGCGGCCCGGTTGCGGGTTTGCACGGCGGGCACGGGAACCGGTCAGCGCCCGCGCATGATCCGGCCTTTCTCTCGCTGCCAGTCGCGGGCCTTTTCCGTCGCGCGCTTGTCATGGCGCTGCTTGCCGCGCGCCAGGGCGATCTCCAGTTTTGCGCGCCCCCGTTTCCAGTACATGGCAAGCGGCACCAGCGTGTAACCCTTGCGCTCGACGGCACCGATCAGTTTGTCCAGTTCACGGCGATGCAGCAGCAGCTTGCGGGTGCGGGTAGGGTCCGCGACCTTGTGGGTGGAAGTGCTGATCAGCGGTGTGATCAGGCAGCCCAGCAGCCAGGCCTCGCCGTCCTTCACCAGGATGTAACTCTCGGCGATCTGCACACGGCCCTCGCGCAGGCTCTTGACCTCCCAGCCTTCCAGCGCCAGGCCGGCCTCGAAACGCTCCTCGATGAAATAATCGTGACGGGCCTTTTTGTTGAGCGCGATCGTGCTCCCGGAATTCTTCGGTTTTGATTTCCTGCTTGCCATATGTGCAGTATATCAATGCCGCTGTTGCCCGTCCGGGCGGAAGTCGAGTTGAGACCCGGCCTCATTTCACGGACAATCCGGGTGCCGCCCAATCAAGGAACCGCATATGCCAACCGAACGCACCTCGATACACGGTCAGTGGTCCAATCGCCTGGCATTTATCCTCGCTGCCACGGGCTCCGCCGTGGGTCTGGGCAATATCTGGAAGTTCCCGTACATCGCGGGAGAGAACGGCGGCGGTGCCTTCGTGCTGGTGTATCTGGTTTGCATCGGCGTCATCGGCATCCCGATCATGATGGCCGAGGTGATGCTGGGCCGGCGTGGACGGCAGAGTCCGATCAACACCATGCGCACGCTGGCCTACGAGGAAAAGGTCAGCCCGAACTGGCGCTGGCTGGGCTGGGCCGGTGTACTGGCGGGCTTTCTGATCCTTTCCTACTACAGTGTCATCGCCGGCTGGGCGCTGGCCTACGTGTTTCGTGCCGGCAGCGGCCTGTTCACCGGCCTGACGGCCGATGGCGTGCAAAGTATCTTCTCCAACCTGGTCGATGAGCCGGAGCGACTGCTGGCGTGGCATACCATCTTCATGGTGATGACCATGATCATCGTGGGGCGCGGCGTGCGCAGCGGCCTGGAGAAGGCGGTGCGGTTGCTGATGCCGGCGCTGTTCGTGCTGCTGCTGGTGCTGGTCGGTTATGCCTGGAACACGAACGCCTTCCAGCAGGGGCTGGAGTTTCTCTTCACGCCGGACTTCGGTGCCATAACCGCCAACGGTGTGCTGATCGCCATGGGACATGCCTTCTTTACCCTCAGCCTCGGCATGGGTGCGATCATGGTGTACGGCTCCTACCTGCCGGACAATGCGTCCATCGCCAAGACCTCCGTCACCGTGTCCCTCATGGACACCACCGTGGCACTGCTGGCGGGCATGGCCATTTTCCCGATCGTCTTCGCCAATGGCCTGGAGCCGGGCGCCGGGCCGGGGCTGATCTTCCAGACCCTGCCGATTGCCTTCGGTCACATGGACGGCGGTGCCTTCTTCGGCATGCTGTTCTTCGTGCTGCTGGTGTTCGCCGCCTGGACCTCGGGTATCTCGCTGATCGAGCCGGCGGTTGCCTGGCTGGTGGAGAATCATGGCATGAGCCGCATCTATGCCGCCGGCGTGGCCGGTATCGTCACCTGGGCCTTTGGCCTGCTGACCGTCTTCTCCTTCAATATCTGGGCGGACTTCAAGCCGCTGCACATGATCCCGGTGTTCAGGGAATACACCGTCTTCGACCTGCTGGATTACCTGACGGCCAACATCATGCTGCCGCTGGGCGGTCTGCTGATCGCCGTGTTTGCGGCCTGGCAGATGCGGCGCGAGTCCAGTGTCGAGGAACTGGCCATGGGCGATGGCATTTTCTACAGGCTGTGGCGTGTGCTGGTGCGCTACATCACGCCGGTCGCCGTCATGATCGTGTTCCTGCACGCCATCGAAATTTTCTGATACTGCCGGCTGCTGCAGGTAAGCTCACGTGGAAAAAGTAAACCGCTCGGCGCTGGTTCCCTACACAACCAGGGAAATGTTTGCGCTGGTCAGTGATATCGAATCCTATCCGGAGTTCCTGCCCTGGTGCACGGAGGCCAGGGTGCTGTCGCACGAACATGACGAGATACGCGCCAGTATCGGTTTTGCGGTCAGCGGCCTGAGCCGTTCGTTTACTACCCGCAACTATCACCAGGTCAACAAGATGATCGAGATGCAACTGGTCGAGGGGCCATTCAGTTCACTGCATGGTTGCTGGCAGTTCGACCCATTGGGCGATGCCGGCTGCAAGATCTCGCTGTTCATCGAGTATGACTTCTCCAGCCGCATGGTCGGCATGGTGGTCGGGCCGGTGTTCAACCAGATTGCCAATACGCTGGTCGATTCGTTCCAGCAGCGTGTGGTCGAGATCTATGGGCCGCGCTGACACCATCACCGTCGAGGTCGCACATGCACGGCCGGAGCGGCAGCTCATCCTGGTTGTCGAGATCGAGGCCGGTGCCACGCTGGAGCGGGCGATCCGCGCCTCTGGCATGCTGGAGCAGTTCCCGGATATCGACCTGGCCAGCAACAAGGTGGGTGTCTTCGGCAAGCTCGGCAAACTGCATGACACCCTGCTGGACGGCGACCGGGTCGAGATCTACCGGCCGCTGATCGCCGATCCGAAGGAAGTGAGGAAACAGCGCGCGGCACTGGGCAAGGCGACGAAGAAGGGGGCAGGGAGCCAGTCGGGGTAGGGCGGATGGTAAGGTTTTTCACCGCAGAGACGCAAAGAAATAGAATTATAAAAACCGGTCTTTCATGTTGAACTGTAGGTCGGGTTAGCCCGAAGGGCGTAACCCGACGTTCCGGGGTGTATCATGTCGGGTTACGGCGCCAACGCGCCTAACCCGACCTGCAGTCCGGCAGATCGGGTTCTTCCCTCTTTAATATCCTTGCGTCCTTTGCGCCTTTGCGGTTTCTTTTCGGATTTTCTCGGCGCCCTCTGCGTCTTGGCGGTGAGATTGTTTTTTTGTTCTTTCTGCCGGTCTAGTAGCTGTCTTCGTCGGGCTTGCGGAAGGTGAGATAGTGCCAGATCTTGTTGAAAATGCCCGGCGGTATGCGTTCCTGTGGCGGGACCACGACGCTGACCTGGCGGGTGGCCTCGGGGTCGGGGCCGGCCGCGGATGGCAGCATGGTGCCGGTGACGTGGTCCAGTGAATCCCCCTCGAAATGCACCGTGACCCGCTCCTGCCGGACATCGCCGTAGCCGGGCTTCATGACGTACAGGTAGTCCCAGCGTCCCTGGTGAAAGACGTCGACCACGATCGGTGAACCCATGATGTACTGGACCTGGTTGCGGGTCATGCCCGGCTCGAGCTGGTCGACCCTGTCCTGGGTGACGACGTTGCCCTGCTGGACATCGATCTTGTGCACGATGTGAAAACGTTCCGAGCAGCCGGCGAGGATCAGGCTTGCCAAGCAGGTGATAATAATGAGAAGCTTTTTCATCCGCAGTCAGACCGGTTCGCGTTGAGTGACCCGGTCGCATGATACCCCAACTCCATGTACGTGGCAGCAGAAAAGGAGAGGAAACCTTGGAATCCAGTGAGTTACGCAAGGCCGGGCTGAAGGTTACGCTACCGCGCATGAAGATACTCGATATCCTCGAGGCCAGTGCCAGCCGTCATCAGAGCGCCGAGGATGTCTACAAGGCGCTGCTGGATTCCGGTGAGGATATTGGCCTGGCGACGGTGTACCGCGTGCTGACACAGTTCGAGGCGGCCGGCCTGGTCAAGCGGCATCACTTCGAGGAAGGGCATTCGGTTTTCGAGCTCAACGAGGGTTCGCATCACGATCACATCCTGTGCGTGAAGTGCGGCCGGGTCGACGAGTTCGTCGATGAAACCATCGAGCAGCGACAGCAGGCGATTTCCGATAAGCTCGGTTATGAACTGACCGACCACAGCCTGACCATGTACGGCATCTGCCCGGACTGCCGCGTCAGCTAGTTGCCGGCAACCAGCTTCCAGCTACCAGATCCCGCTGAGCAGGGCCACGCCGTGGGCGCTGTGCCGCATCGCCGTGTGTAGCATGTCGGTACGCATGCCGCCCAGGGCATATACCGGCATGGGCATGTCGAGACACAATCCCGCGAACTGTTCCCAACCGAGTGTCGCCGCACCGGGATGACTCTGTGTTGGCAGCACCGGCGACAGTACGGCGAAGTCAACGCCCAGTTCGGCTGCGTGTTGCAGCTCCTGGCGGTTGTGACAGGAGGCCGCCAGGAGCCGGGTATCCGGCCGGGTACGGTATTGCAGCAACTGTGCCGTCTGCAGGTGTACACCATCGGCACCAGCGTCCCTGGCCACCGCCACATCCGCATTGACCAGCACCTGCGCACCGTAGCGGTGGGCCAGGGAAACAACCTGCCGGGCAAACTGCGCCAGTTCCGGCGGGGACATGGCGGGTTCACGCACCTGTATCAGGCGCACACCGTTATCCAGTGCGAGGCCGAGACGCTCCATGAATCCGGAGAGCCCGTATTTTGAGGTCTGCGTAATGGCATATACCCGGGGCAGGGTCAGTGCCTGCAGGATGTCATGATTGGCCGGTAATAGCGGTGCGACGCCGACGGCGTGCGGATCTTCCCATGACAGTCGCTGGCTTTCCCGGCCATGTGGCTCGCCGTGCCAGCGCAACACCCGGTAGATATGCAGCCGCACGGTCATGTGCGGATAGCGGTGGATGCGCGTGATCCAGGGGTAGGCGGCATCCAGTTCCACACCCAGTTCTTCGTGCAACTCACGCGCCAGCGCCTCGCGTGGACTCTCGTTGCTTTCGAATTTGCCACCGGGAAATTCCCAGTAGCCTGCCGACGGTTTGCCTTGCGGACGTTCCGCCAGCAGTACACGGCCGTCCCCGTGGGTGACAACGCCGACAGCGACATCGACGGTGGTGTTGCTGTCCGACTCTGTCGCTTTCATCAAGGTTTCATCCTGTGGGAGAGGGAACGGTCACCAGGCTTTTCGATTCGTTCAGGATAAAATCCTTGAAGGCCTGGGCGAGCACCGACAGGCGCTTGCCGGCGCGATGCACGATATACCAGTCGCGCAGCACCGGAAAGCCCTGCACGTCCAGCACCACCAGTCGTTTCAACGCAAGCTCCATGTCCAGTGTATGCATTGACAGGAGTGCCAGTCCGAGTCCGGCCTCGACACCCTGTTTGAGGGCCTCGGTGCTGCTCATCTCGATGGGCGTGGCGGGATCAAGTCCTTTCTCGGCGAACACACGCTCCATCAGCGAACGCGTTCCCGACCCCTGCTCGCGCACCAGAAAGGTTTCACCTTTCAGCCGCTGCAGCGGGATGTCCCGCGCCCTGCAAAGCGGGTGGGTCGGTGGTGCGATCACCACCAGTGGATTCGGCATGAAGCTCTGTGCGACGAGATCCATGTCTTCCGGCGGCAGCCCCATGATGACCAGGTCGGTTTCATTGGTGGCCAGCGCACGGATCAGACCTTCCCGGTTGGTGACGTCCAGACTCACGCTGACGCCCGGGTGACGCATGCGGAAGGCCGCCCACAGCCGCGGCACGAAATAGTTGGCGGTGCTGGCGACGGTGATGCACACGTGCCCACGCTGCAGTCCCTTGATCTCCTCGAACACCTGCTCCGCCTCGCTGAGCAGCTGGCCGATCGAACGGCCGTAGTGCTGCAGCTCGTCACCGGCCTTGGTGAGATAGATGCGCTTGCCCACCTGCTCGAACAGGGGCACCCCCACCTCCTGCTCGAGCTGTTTGATCTGCATAGACACCGCGGGCTGGGTAAGGTGCAGCTCGTCTGACGCCTTGGTGAAGCTCAGATGGCGGGCGACCGCATCGAAGATCTTGAGCTGGCGCAGCGTGATATTCATTAAGGGAAGCTTATAGATAAAGGTATATTCCAAAGAATAACTTATAAACCACGCGACCCCGACTGTCCAGTCCCGTGGCGGCCGGGGCCCGCAACACCAGCCCTGACCAATACTTGCATTCGCCTCTGGCGCACAGGATGATTTCGCCCCCCCTGGTGTGCCGGAGTACCTATGTTCAGTTACAACCCCCGCTGCAAAATGCTGATCCCGCCGTTCAGCCATCACGGCGTCATGCGATACGGCGACTTCGTGCCGCGCCTCTACAACCTGTGCCGTTCACTGGATTACACCCCCGGAAAGATCATGCCGGCGCGCGCCTTCTGCTCGGACGAGAAGCAGGGTTACCCCCTCATCCTGCAGACCAGCCATGTCGGCTACCATCTATCTGACCCTGACATAGATAAGCTAACTTCGCACCCAACCGTTCATACGGCTCGGGAGCAAAACCTGCAAATCGCATTTGCTCTTGTTTATTAATTATTGATTCGTCAGCCAAGGCAAGATGGGCAGGGGACAACCGCCAACCGTCCGGGTCCGTGTAAAGCATATTCACGAAATGGTCATAGGTGTTCGAAATCAGGATATTGAAGTCGGGGTGTCGCCACAACTCATGAAAACATAGTGATTAAAAGAAGTGATTAAAGGGTCAGGTCTTGTCTTTTGCCTCATTGAAAACCGGTCTCATTTCCAGATAGCAGCAAATAGCAATACCCGTTATTGCTCACTGCTGTCCCGTTAACTCCCTCTCCCTTCGGGAGAGGGTTGGGGAGAGGGGATAAATAAACGCCAACTGTCTGATTTTACATCCCCTCATCCTGCCCTTCTCCCGCAGGGAGAAGGAACGCCCTGTTCATCATGCAGTGACCCCTATTCATGTCCTGCGGGTCAGGATGGTTTGTATAACGGTGTTCATGCAGCATGTTGCAAACAATCCAGACAAGGTTAACGGGACAGC
>JBFELL010000029.1:0-22068 GCA_041552135.1 Gammaproteobacteria bacterium | reverse complement strand
GCAAGGAAGATTGTTGAAACACGCAGGGAGCAAACCCTATGTACTACCCGGCAGCTGGCCGAACTGGTCGCTGATGCCGTGCCGGTGCGGGAACGCAACAAGCACCCGGCAACCCGGACGTTCCAGGCCATCCGGATTTACATTAACCGCGAGCTCGAGGAACTCGAGGACGTTCTGGCGCAGGTGCCGGATGTGCTGGCCGTGCACGGGCGCCTGGCCGTCATCAGTTTTCACTCGCTGGAAGATCGTATCGTGAAGCGCTTTATACGCAGGGAATACCAGGGTGAGCAGCTGCCGCCGGATCTGCCGGTCGCGGCGCCGTTGCACCGCCCGCGCCTGAAGCCGATCGGCAAGGCGATTCGCCCCGGGCGCGAGGAGCTCGATCACAACCCGCGTGCGCGCAGTGCCGTACTGCGGCTGGCGGAGCGCCTGCAATGACGGCCTCGCCGGTAACCGCCGCGGTCCTGCTGGTAGCCATTATCGTGACCTCGCTGGCCGTGGTGTACAGCCGTCACCAGGACCGCAAGCTGTTTATCGAGCTGCAGGCGCTTGGCTACGAACAGGACGCCATGGATGTCGAGTATGGTCAGCTGCAGCTGGAGCAGGGCACATTGACGACCCACGGCAAGGTCGAGCATGCCGCGCGCACCCGCCTTGGCATGATCAACCCGGCGCCGCAGCAGATGCGGATCATCAAGCCATGAAGCTTCACGGCATCACATCAGGTCAGCAGGCGCGGCGGCTGTTTCTTGTGGCCGGGCTGGTGCTGGTCATGCTGATGCTGGTCGGGCGTGCCATCAGCCTGCAGGTCCTGGACAAGGACTTTCTCCTGGGGCAGGGGCAGGCGCGGCACATGCGGGTGGTGGATTTGCCGGCGCACCGCGGCATGATTCGTGACCGCGACGGGGAGCCGCTGGCGATCAGCACGCCGGTCGAGTCCGTCTGGGTCAATCCGCAGGAGCTGGTCGGGGTGCAGGACGGGATATCCGCTCTGGCGCAGTTGCTGTCGCTGGACCGTGACCACGTGCAGCAGCTGGTGTCGCGTCATCCCGGTCGCGAGTTCGTCTACCTGCGTCGTCACATCGATCCGACACTTGCTGCGCAGGTCAGGCAGCTGGCGATTCCGGGTGTCCACCTGCAGAAGGAATACAAGCGTTTCTATCCCGGCGGTGAAGTCACGGCGCACGTGGTCGGTTTTACCAATATCGATGACATTGGCCAGGAAGGCCTGGAACTGGCGTACGACGAATGGCTGCGCGGTGAACCCGGCGCCAAGCGCGTCATCAAGGACGGTCAGCGACACACGGTCGAGGACGTCGAAAGCATCCGGCGCCCGCGCCCGGGCAAGGACCTCGTGCTGAGCATCGATCGTCGGATCCAGTACCTGGCCTATCGCGAGCTGAAGGCCGTCATACAGGAACACAAGGCAAAGTCGGCCTCCGCGGTCGTGCTGGATGTGACCACCGGCGAGGTGCTGGCCATGGTCAACCAGCCTTCCTACAACCCGAACAACCGCAATCGCCTGCGGCGTTCGACCATGCGTAACCGTGCTGTCACCGACGTGTTCGAGCCCGGCTCGACGATGAAACCGTTTATCGCTGCGGCGGCACTGGAAGACGGTCGTTACAGGCCGGAGACGCAGGTCAATACCGAGCCGGGCTGGTTCCGGGTTGGCCGCAACACCGTCAAGGATGTGCACAACTACGGCCTGCTCGACGTGACCGGCGTGATACGCAAGTCCAGCAATGTCGGCATTACCAAGATCGCCCTGTCGCTGCCGGGCGAGGACATCTGGTCGCTGCTGTCGGGTCTCGGCTTCGGTGTGCCGACGCACAGCGGCTTCCCGGGCGAGTCGTCAGGTCTGCTGGTCGGTTATCGCAACTGGAACGAGATCGAGACGGCGACCCTGGCATTCGGTTACGGCATCTCGGTCACGCCGCTGCAGCTGGGGCAGGCCTATGCCGTGCTGGCCTCGGGTGGCATCCGGCGGCCGGCGACCTTCCTGCGTCAGGAGGCGGTGCCGGCCGGCGAGCGCATCCTTCCGGCGTGGGTCGCGCAGCAGGTCAACAGCATGCTGGAGGAGGTGACCGGGCCGCAGGGTACCGCGCTGACGGCCCGCGTTGCCGGCTACCGGGTGGGTGGCAAGACCGGCACGGTGCGCAAGTCGATCGCCGGTGGCTACAGCGACAAAAAGTACCTTGCCGTGTTCGCCGGCATGGCGCCCGTCAGCGATCCGCGCCTGGTCATGGTTGTCATGGTGAACGAGCCGGACAACGGGAAATACTATGGCGGCCAGGTCGCGGCGCCGGTGTTCTCCAGGGTCATGTCCGGCGCGCTGCGACTGATGGCGATACCGCCCGATGACCTGCCTGAGCCGGAGACACTGCGCGTCGCGGCAGGAGACCCTGCATGATGACGGCGCGGGCACTGGTTGCCGAGCACTCCCTGAGCGGCCTGCTCAAGGGGCTGACAGAGGCGTCGGTCACGCAGGAAGTGGCCGTGTCGGGGCTGGCGCTGGACAGTCGCAAGGTCCAGTCCGGCGATCTGTTCCTGGCTGTCGCGGGCAGCCGTACCCACGGGCTGCATCACGCGCGCCAGGCCGTGGCGCTGGGTGCGGCGGCCGTTGCCTGGGAGCCGGCCGCGGGCGAGCCGGGTCTGGCCGAGCTTGCGGCGCTGCTGCCGGTACCGGTCATTGCCGTGCGCGGGCTGAGCCAGCTGGTGGGGCTGATCGCGGACCGTTACTACGGGCATCCCTCCCGCGGCCTGTTCATGATCGGGGTGACGGGCACCGACGGCAAGACCTCCTGCAGCCACTACATCGCCCAGGCGCTGGACAGCGAGGACCGTCGCTGCGGCATCATCGGCACGGTCGGTTACGGTCTCTACAACGAACTGAGTGTCGGTACGCACACCACGCCGGACGCCCTGACCGTGCAGCAGGCCCTGTTCGCGATGCACCGCAAGGGCGCGCGCTGCGTGGTCGCCGAGGTGTCATCGCATGCCATGGACCAGGCCCGCGTGCGCGGTGTGGATTTCGACATCGCCGTGCTCACCAACCTGTCGCGCGATCACCTGGATTATCACGGTGATGTCGAGTCCTATGCGCATGCCAAGCGCAAGCTGTTCCACAGCGATGGCCTGCGCTATGCGGTAATCAATGCCGACGACGCCTTCGGCCGTTCGTTGCTGGACAGCATACCGCCGGGCGTTGCGCCGGTTGCCTACCGCCTCGAAGGGGAACCCGGCAAGACGCGCTATCCGGCGCAGTGGGTCATCGGACAGAACCTGGAGCTGGATATCAGCGGCATGCGTTTCGATGTCATGTCGCCGTGGGGCAGCGGTGTGCTCGAGTGTGCACTGCTGGGCCGTTTCAATGCGAGTAACCTGCTCGCGGCGCTGGCATGCCTGTGTGTCTCCGGGCTGCCGTTCGAGGTGGCCCTGCAGCGGCTGTCGGCGATCCGCACGGTGCCGGGCCGCATGGAGCGTTTCGACATGGGCGCGGGCAGGCCGCTGGCGGTCGTCGACTATGCGCATACCGCCGGCGCGCTGGAAAGCGTGCTGCAGTCCCTGCGCTATCACTGCCGGGGCAAGCTCTGGTGCGTGTTCGGCGCCGGCGGTGACCGGGATCGCGGCAAGCGGCCGTTGATGGCGGCGGCGGCCGAGCAGCTGGCCGATCATGTGGTGCTGACGGACGACAATCCCCGCAGCGAGGACCCGGAGCGCATTGTCGGGGATATCTGCACCGGTTTCGAGAATCCCGCCGCCGTGCGCGTGCAGCATGACCGGGCAGCCGCCATCAGTGACGCCCTGCGCTCGGCCGGACCGAATGACATCGTCCTGATCGCCGGCAAGGGTCACGAGACGGTGCAGATCGTTGGCGAGAAGAGCCTGCCGTTCAGTGACCGGGAGCGGGTCATGGCGCTGCAGCGGGAATGGTCGGGATGATGACGATGCCGCTTTCGGAAGCCGCCAGGGTGCTCGATGGTCACTGCCGGGACGGCGACGTCATGTTTCGCGGTGTCAGCACCGACAGCCGGCGTCTGCAGGCCGGCAACCTGTTTGTCGCCCTGCAGGGGCCGAACTTCGACGGCCATGACTATCTGGAAGTGGCATCCGGGCAGGGCGCGGCGGCGGCTGCGGTCAGCCGGGCCGTGGACAGCGACCTGCCGTTGCTGGAGGTCGACGATACCCGTCTGGCGCTGGGGCGGCTTGCGGGACACTGGCGCTCATGCTTTGACCTGCCGGTCATCGCCATTACCGGCAGCAACGGCAAGACCACCGTACGGTCGATGACCCAGGCCATACTGGAGTGCGCCGGGCAGACCCTGTCAACGCAGGGCAACCTGAACAACGACATCGGCGTACCGCTGACGCTGTTCCGACTGGCGGCGGAAGACCGCTTTGCTGTCATTGAAATGGGCGCCAACCATCCCGGCGAGATCGACTACCTGGCGCGCATCGCGCGGCCGACGATTGCCGTGGTGACCAACGCCGGACCGGCGCACCTGGAGGGTTTTGGCGACCTCGACGGTGTGGCGCGCGCCAAGGGCGAGGTGTTTGCCTGCCTTGGCAGCGAGGACATCGCCGTGATCAACGCCGATGACCGCTATGCCGGGTTGTGGCGCGAGCTGGCGGGCGACAGCCGGGTCATCGATTTCGGCCTGGCGCATGAGGCTGCCGTGACGGCCGACTGGCAGGGCGATCCGGCCGGCTCCGATATGGCCTTGCATACGCCCGCGGGTGATCTTGCGCTGCGCCTGCCGCTGCCCGGCCGCCATAATGTCATGAACGCGCTTGCCGCGACCGCCGCCGCGCTGGCAGCCGGTGTCGGGCTTGACTGCATCGGTCGCGGTCTTGAATCACTGGTGCCGGTTGCCGGGCGCTTCAACATCCACCGGCTGCCGGGCGGCGTCACCGTGATCGATGACACCTACAACGCCAATCCCGAATCGCTGGCGGTTGCCATCGATGTGCTGGCCATGGCTGACGGCGAGAAATGGCTGGTCCTGGGTGACATGGGCGAACTGGGCGGTGCCGCAGCGGTGCTGCATCGCGAGGCCGGCCGCCGTGCGAGGGATGCCGGCATCGACCGGCTGTTCACGCTGGGCGAGCTGGCGCAGGAGGCCGTTCCGGGCTTTGGCGGCGGTACGGCCTGTGACTCGCAGACCGACCTGCTCGAGGCGCTGCAGGCCGGCCTGCACGGGGACGTGCACATTCTCGTCAAGGGTTCACGGCGCATGCGCATGGAGCGGGTCGTCGAGCGGCTTGGCGCCAGCGTGCACAGCACATCAAGCAAAGCGGAGGCGAGACACTAGCATGCTGGTCTACCTTGCTGATTACCTGAGCCAGTACTACAGCGGCTTCAATGTCTTCCAGTACCTGACGCTGCGCGCGATTTTCGGCGTCCTGACGGCGCTGCTGCTGTCGTTTGTCATCGGGCCGGAAATGATCCGCCGCCTCGGTCGCTACCAGATCGGCCAGCCGATACGGGATGACGGTCCGGAGACGCACCTGGTCAAGGCGGGCACACCGACCATGGGCGGCGCGATGATCCTGGTCGCGGTCGCCATCGCGACGCTGCTGTGGGCCGACCTCGGCAACCGTTATGTCTGGGTGGTGCTGCTGGTGACGCTGCTGTTCGGCATCATCGGCTGGATAGACGACTACCGCAAGCTTGTGCTGAAGAATTCCGACGGCCTGCCGGCACGGGCAAAGATGTTCTGGCAGTCCGTCGTGGGACTCGGTGTCGCCCTGTTCCTGTACCTCAGCGCAGTGACGCCGGCCGAAACCACGCTGATCGTGCCGTTCTTCAAGGACGTTGCCGTCAGTCTCGGCTGGGTCTATGTGGTACTGGTCTACTTCGTCATCGTCGGCTCCAGCAATGCCGTCAATCTCACTGACGGTCTCGACGGCCTCGCCATCCTGCCGACCGTGCTGATCGCCGCGGCACTCGGTGTCTTCGCCTACGCGACCGGTAACGTCAAGTTCGCCGTCTACCTCGGTATTCCCTACATCCGCGATGCGGCCGAGGTGGTGGTGTTCTGCGGCGCCCTGGTGGGCGCCGGTCTCGGCTTTCTCTGGTTCAACGCCTACCCCGCCATGGTCTTCATGGGCGATGTGGGCGCGCTGGCACTGGGTGCGGCGCTCGGCATCGTCGCGGTGCTGGTGCGCCAGGAGCTGGTGTTCCTGATCATGGCCGGCGTGTTCGTGATGGAAACGGTGTCGGTAATGCTGCAGGTGGCCTCGTACAAGCTGACCGGCAAGCGGATATTCCGCATGGCGCCGCTGCATCATCACTTCGAACTCAAGGGCTGGCCCGAACCCCGGGTCATTGTCCGGTTCTGGATCATCACGGTCATTCTCGTGCTGATCGGCCTCGCGACGCTGAAGATCCGCTGAGTCGATGGGGAACATGACGACACTGACCGGATGGCAATTCGGGTATGAGGTGCAGGCGGGCTAATGGCGGTTCCGGCTTCGGTAATGATGCATATGAGTGACAACGCGCACAGGACGCTGATCGTCGGGCTGGGCAAGACCGGTCTTTCGGTGGCGCGCTACCTGTCACGGCAGGGCGTCGAGGTGGCCGTGGTCGACAGCCGCGAGCAGCCACCCGGGCTGGCCGCCATGCGCGAGGCGCTGCCGGCTGACGTGGCGCTGTTCCTCGGCGGCTTCGACGCGGCGGCGTTTGCCCGCGCCGACCGGATAGTGGTCAGCCCGGGGGTCTCCACGCACGAGCCGCAGATTGCCGCCGCTGCAGTGCGCGGCGTACCGGTCATTGGTGACATCGAACTGTTTGTGCAGGCGGCCAGCGCCCCCGTGATTGCCATCACCGGCTCCAATGGCAAGAGCACCGTGACGACGCTGCTGAGCGCCATGGCACAGCGCGCCGGCAAGGCGGTCAGGACCGGCGGCAATATCGGCACACCGGCGCTCGACCTGCTGCAGGACAGCGAGCCCGACCTGTATGTGCTCGAACTCTCCAGCTTCCAGCTGGAGACCACGCACTCGCTGCGCGCGGCCGCGGCGGTCGTGCTCAACATCAGTGCCGACCACATGGACCGCTATCCGCACCTCGATGCCTACCTCCAGGCCAAGCAGACGGTCTACCGCAATGCCGGCGTGCAGGTCGTCAATCGGGATGACCCGCTGGTCTGCGGGATGGCCGATCCGCGGCATCCCGTCATCACCTACACCACGCAGACGCCGGTGGATGCCGCCGGGTTCGGGGTGATCGGGTACCACGGCGAGCCCTGGCTGGCGCAGGGGGCGCAGCCGGTGATGCCGGTGGCGGATATCCGCATGCCCGGCAGGCACAACCTCAGCAACGCGCTGGCGGCGCTGGCGCTGGGTTCGGCCGCGGGGCTGGACCAGCAGGCCATGGTTGCCACGCTGGCCGAGTTCCAGGGACTGCCGCATCGCATGCAAACGGTTGCGGAGCGCGACGGCGTGCACTGGTACAACGATTCCAAGGGCACCAACGTCGGTGCCACGCTGGCCGCCATCGGCAGCGTTGACGGCAGGGTGGTGCTGATCGCAGGCGGCGATGCCAAGGGCGCCGACCTCACGCCGCTGCGCGATGCCATGCAGCGCCAGGGTCGCGCCGCTGTACTGATCGGCAAGGATGCACCACGACTGCAGCAGGTGCTGCAGGGGGCGGTGCCGCTGGCGACGGCGTCTGACATGGTGGACGCCGTCCGGCTGGCAGGCGAACTGGCCCGCCCCGGAGACAGCGTACTGCTGTCGCCGGCCTGTGCCAGCACCGACATGTTCCGTAATTTCGAGGAGCGTGGCGAGATCTTCAGCCGGGCCGTCAGGGGGCTGCAGTCATGATGGGCATGGGCCGTCAGGCAGTCCGCCAGGGTGCCACCGCCAATCGCGTGCCGCGACTGGATTATGTCCTGTTGCTGGCAGCCATTGCGCTGGCATCGCTGGGCCTGGTGATGGTGGCGTCGGCCTCCATTACCTTCGCGGACCGCGACCTGGGGCAGCCTTTCTACTATGCCATGCGCCAGGCAATTTATATCGGCATCGGTGTGCTGCTTGCGTTCCCGGTCTACCGTGTGCGGCTTGCGCTGCTGGAGCAGAGCGGGCTGGTGCTGCTGATCGCCGCGCTGGCGCTGCTGCTGGCCGTGCTGGTTCCGGGCATCGGGCACGAGGTCAACGGCAGTATGCGCTGGATCAACACCGGCCTGTTCAACCTGCAGGTCTCCGAGCCCGCCAAGCTGATGATCCTGATTTATCTGGCGGGTTACCTGGCGCGTCACGGCGAGGAATTGCGCGAGCGGATTACCGGCTTTCTCAAGCCGCTGACCATTCTGGTGCTGGCGGCGCTGTTGCTGCTGATGGAGCCCGACTTCGGCGCCACCGTGGTGCTCATGGCGACGGCCATGGGCATGATCTATCTGGCCGGTGTACGTCTGTGGCACTTCAGCGGCATGCTGGGCGTGGCCGGCCTGTCGCTCGCCGGTCTGGCCGTGTCATCGCCATACCGTATGGAGCGCCTGACGACCTTCCTGAATCCATGGGCAGATCCCTTCGACAGCGGTTTCCAGCTGACGCAGTCGCTGATTGCCATTGGCCGGGGCGAACTCTCGGGCGTCGGTCTGGGTTCCAGTATCCAGAAGCTGTTCTACCTCCCGGAGGCGCACACCGATTTCGTCTTTGCCGTGCTCGCCGAGGAACTGGGGTTGCTGGGTGTGCTCGTGGTGATTGCCCTGTATGCCGTGGTGGTCTGGCGCGCCTTTGCCATTGCCCTGCAGGCGGAGAAATCGGGCAACGTGTTCGCGGCCGCGCTTGCCTATGGCATCGGTATCTGGATCGGCTTGCAGAGCTTTATCAACATGGGCGTCAACATGGGGTTGCTGCCGACCAAGGGCCTCACCCTGCCGATGATGAGCTACGGCGGCTCCAGCATGGTGGTCATGTGTGTCGCCATCGCCCTGCTGCTGCGCATTGACGGCGAGACGCGCTGCACGCTCGACGGGCTGTCCGCCAGCGGTGCGGCCGCGGCGAGCCGTCGCAGGAGCATGGCATGAGCGCCGCCGCCAGTCGCATGCGTCCCGTGCTCATCATGGCCGGCGGTACCGGTGGTCACGTGTTTCCGGCGCTTGCCGTCGCCAGGGAGCTGACCGCGCTTGGCGTGCCGGTGTCATGGCTGGGTACCCGCCGTGGCCTGGAGGCCAGCGTAGTGCCGGCCGCCGGTTATCCGCTGAACCTGATCCGGGTGACGGGCCTGCGCGGCAAGGGTGCGCTGCGCCTGCTGCTGGCGCCGTTCATGCTGCTGCTCGCGATGCTGCAGGCGCTGGTCGTGTTGCTGCGCATCCGTCCCGTAGCGGTGCTTGGCATGGGCGGTTTCACTGCCGGCCCGGGTGGCGTGGTGGCATGGCTGCTGCGCCGGCCGCTGCTGATCCACGAGCAGAACTCGGTGCCCGGCACCACCAACCGCCTGCTGGCGCCGCTGGCAAGGCGGGTGCTGGAGGGTTTCCCCGGCAGCCTGCCGGCCCGTTACAAAGCGCTGCATACCGGTAACCCCGTGCGCGCCGATATCGCGGCACTGCCCGAGCCCCGCGAGCGGTTTCGCGGTCGCGAAGGCGAACTGCGCCTGCTGGTGATCGGTGGCAGCCTGGGCGCGCAGGTGCTGAACCGCGTCGTGCCAGAGGCCGTCGCCCGGCTGCCGGAGGGTCTCTCGCTGCGCGTCCATCACCAGACAGGGCGCGCGGAGGAGACGGCCGTTCGCGAGCACTATGCCGCCCTCGGTGACGCCGCCCGTGTCGAGGCCTTTATCGATGACATGGCCGCGGCCTATGCCTGGGCCGACCTGGTGGTCTGCCGGGCAGGCGCCCTGACGATCGCGGAGCTGGCCGCAGCCGGACTGCCGTCGATCCTCGTGCCTTATCCGCATGCCACAGATGACCACCAGAGCGGCAACGCCCGTTACCTGGCCAGCGCCGGTGCGGCGTTGCTGTTACCGCAGCCGGAGCTTAACGCGGAGGTGCTGGGCGCCGAGCTGCAGCGTCTCGGTGGTGATCGCGAGGTCCTGCTCGGGATGGCGTCCCGGGCACGGGGGCTGGCGCTGGCGGATGCGGCGCAGCAGGTCGCACGGCTGTGCCTGGAGGTGGCGGCATGAGCCTGTCACTGCGACCCGCCGGGGTTTCCCGGCCACAGGGCATGGGCCGGGTGCGGCGCATTCATTTTGTCGGTGCCGGTGGCGCCGGCATGGGCGGCATTGCCGAGGTACTGCACAACCTCGGCTACGAGGTCAGCGGTTCGGACCTCAACGACAACGCCGTGACCCGGCGGCTGGCCGGCATGGGCGTGCGCATCCACACCGGCCATGATCCGGACAACCTGGGCGAGTGTGATGCCGTGGTGGTTTCCACCGCCGTATCGGCGGACAATCCGGAAGTGGTGGCCGCCAGGCAGCGGCGCATCCCGGTGGTACCGCGGGCCGAAATGCTGGCCGAGCTGATGCGCTTCCGTTATGGCATTGGCGTTGCCGGCACCCATGGCAAGACCACCACGACCAGTCTCATCGCGAGCCTGCTCGCCGAGGGCGGGCTGGATCCGACCTTCGTCATCGGCGGACAGCTGAACAGCACCGCCAGTCATGCCCGTCTGGGCGAGGGCCACTACCTGGTCGCCGAGGCGGACGAAAGCGATGCCTCGTTCCTCTACCTGCAGCCGTCCATGGCGGTGGTCACCAATATCGATGCCGATCATCTGTCGACCTACGAGGGCGACTTCGAACGCCTGCGCCAGACCTTCATCGAGTACCTGCACCACCTGCCGTTTTACGGCCTGGCCGTGTTGTGCCTGGATGACCCCGAGGTACGGCAGGTGCTGCCCGAGGTCACCCGGCCGGTGATTACCTACGGTATCGACACGGACGCCGATGTGCGCGCCGGCAATGTGCGTCAGGATGGCATGCAGACCCATTTCACGGTGCGGCGTCCGGGCAGCGATGCCGGGCTGGCGGTCACGCTGAACCTGCCCGGCCGCCACAATGTCCTGAATGCCCTGGCGGCGATTGCCGTGGCGGGCGAACTCGAGGTATCCGACAGCGCCATCCAGGAAGGACTGGCCCATTTCCAGGGCATCGGTCGCCGTTTCCACATGAACGGCGAGGTGCAGACCGCGGCCGGCCGCGTGCTGCTGATCGATGACTATGCGCACCACCCGCGCGAGATTGCGCCCACACTGGCCGCGGTGCGTGCCGGCTGGCCGGAGCGCCGTCTGGTGCTGGCCTTCCAGCCGCACCGTTACACGCGCACCCGCGACCTGTTCGATGATTTCATCCAGGTGCTGTGCGAGGTCGATGTCCTGGTCATCGGCGAGGTGTATGCCGCTGGCGAGACGCCGATCAGCGGTGCCGACGGTCGTGCCCTGTGCCGCGGTATCCGGGCGCGCGGGCAGGTCGATCCGGTGTTCGTCGAGGCGATCAAGGAGCTGCCTGGCGTGCTGCGCGACATCCTGCAGGACGGTGATGTGCTGCTGACGCTGGGTGCAGGTGATATCGGCGCCGTGGCGGCGCAGCTGCCCGGGATGCTGCAGACTGCGGGGGGTGCCGAATGATGGCGGCCGAACAGACACCGCCCTGGCGGGGCGAGATGCATTACGACGAACCCATGGGGCGTCACAACACCTGGCGTACCGGTGGCCGGGCGCAGCGCTATTACCAGCCGGCCGACCTCGATGACCTGTGCGGCTTCCTGCGCGAGCTCGATCCGCGCGAGCCGCTGCTCTGGCTCGGGCTGGGCAGCAACCTGCTGGTGCGCGACGGCGGTTTCCCCGGAACGGTCATTTCCACCTTCAATGTCCTTGCCGGTCTCGAGTGGCTGGACGGGACGGTCCTGCGCGCCGGTGCCGGGGCCACCTGCAGCAAGGTCGCGCGCACCGCGGTGAAGGCCGGCATGGTGGGCGCGGAGTTCCTTGCCGGTATACCCGGCACGATGGGGGGTGCGCTGGCCATGAATGCCGGCGCCTTCGGTGGCGAGACCTGGTCGCTGGTCCGGGCCGTTGAGACAGTCAACCGCCGGGGGCATCTGCAGCGCCGCACACCGGCCGATTTTCGCATCGCCTACCGCACGGTCGAGGGACCGGCCGGCGAATGGTTTACCGCCGCCGAGCTGCAGCTGCAGCCCGGCGACGCGCAGGCGGCACAGGCCGGCATGCGCGAACTGCTGGCACGCCGTAATGCCACGCAGCCGACCCGCCAGCCGAGCTGCGGTTCGGTGTTCCGCAATCCCCCGGGTGACCACGCGGCGCGGCTGATCGAGAGTGCCGGCCTGAAGGGGCGCGCCATCGGCGGTGCCAGCGTGTCGCACAAGCATGCCAACTTCATTATCAACACCGGCACGGCGACCGCGGCCGATCTCGAGTCACTGATCGGGCTGGTCCAGGAGACGGTCGAACGCCAGCATGGCATACGCCTGCAGACCGAGGTCCGCATTGTCGGCCAGAGGAAGCCGTCATGAGCAGAGCGGCTGATGACCCGCGGCGTTTTGGCAAGGTGGCCGTGCTCATGGGTGGTGATTCCGCAGAGCGGGAGATCTCGCTGCGCAGCGGCATGGCGGTGCTCGAGGCGCTGCAATCGGCCGGCGTGGATGCCCATGCGCTTGACCCGGCCGTCCGGGGCTTTGTCCGCCAGCTCGGTGATGGCGCTTACGACCGGGTATTTATCGCCCTGCATGGCAGGGGCGGCGAGGACGGTGTGATGCAGGGATTGCTGGATGCCCTTGGCCTGCCGTACACCGGCAGCGGTGTGCTGGGCTCGGCGCTGGCAATGGACAAGCTGCGCACCAAGCAGGTCTGGCAGGCCGCCGGTGTGTCCACGCCGGGCTTCGTCCAGCTGCGCAGTGAAGCGGATCTCGGTGCCGTGCAGGCCGCACTCGGTTACCCCGTCATCGTCAAGCCTGCACATGAGGGTTCGAGCATCGGCATCAGCAAGGCGGATTCCGATGCCAGCCTGCGCGACGCCTGGCAACTGGCCCGCCAGTACGATGCGGAGGTGTTCGCAGAGCAGTGGGTGAGCGGTGGCGAGTACACCTGCGGGATCCTCGATGGCGAGGCCTTGCCGTTGATTCGCCTGGAGACGCCGAACACCTTCTACGACTACCAGGCCAAGTACGAGGCCGATAGCACGCGTTACCTGTTGCCCTGCGGCCTGGACCAGGCAACGGAACAGGTGCTGCAGTCCGGCTCGCTTGTGGCGTTCCGCAGCGTGGGTGGCAGTGGCTGGGGCCGGGTGGATTTCATGCTTGATGACCAGGGGCAGCCCTGGTTCATCGAGATCAACACCGTGCCCGGACTGACAGATCACAGTCTGGTGCCCATGGCGGCACTGGCGAGCGGAACGGATTTCACCGCCCTGGTCAGCCGTATCCTGGAAACGACGCTGGCCGGTGCCGCGGCGGGAGGCGAGTATGCCGAAGCCTGAACGCCGCGCCGCCCGCGAGGTCATGCTCACGTTCCTGCTGGATCACTTTCGCTCCATCAGCGGCGGCCTGCTGCTGGTGCTGATGAGCCTGTCTGTGCACATGGGGCTGCAGTGGCTGCAGGATCCCTGGCGTTTTCCGCTCGAGGTGGTGAAGATCCAGGGCGATTTCCGCTACCTGGACAAGGCGCGCCTGCAGGACATGGTCGAGCCGCAACTCGATGGCGGTTTTTTCACTGTCGATGTCGCCAGGGTATGCGAAGTCATCGAGTCCATGCCCTGGGTGGCATCGGCAACCGTCAAGCGCATCTGGCCTGACCGGCTGCGCGTGCGGGTGACGGAACAGCTGCCCGTGGCGCGCTGGGGCGAGAACGGTTACCTGAATGAGCGCGGCGAGCCCTTCGTGCCGGAGCCGACGCAGGTCGCCGGCGATCTGCCGGCACTGGCCGGCCCGGACGGTCATGAAGCCACGGTGCTGGAGCAGTACCGGGCAATGAGCCGTGCACTGGCGCCGACCGGCCTGCGCGTCGCCGGTGTCACGCTCGACGATCGTCGTGCCTGGCGCCTGCAGACCGACAGCGGTGTCGCGCTCGAGCTCGGGCGCGCTGACACCCGGCGCCGGCTGCAGCGTTTCGTGCAGGCCTGGCCGTCGGTGTTTGTCGACCGGGTGGATGAACTGCAGCGTGTTGACCTGCGCTACAGCAACGGCTTCTCCGTGCGCTGGCAGCAGGCAAACGCGAAGACGGATAACAGCAAGGGTTAACGGATGCCAAAGAAGACCGAAAAGAATCTGCTGGTAGGGCTGGATATCGGCACCTCCAAGGTGGTCGCGATTGTCGGCGAGGTCATGCCGGACAGTGCGATCGAGGTGGTCGGTATCGGCTCGCATCCGTCAAGGGGTCTGAAGAAAGGCGTGGTGGTCAACATCGAGTCGACGGTGCACTCGATACAGCGTGCCGTGGAAGAGGCCGAGCTGATGGCCGGCTGCCAGATCCACTCCGTGTATGCCGGCATCGCCGGCAGTCATATCCGCAGCCTGAACTCGCACGGCATTGTCGCCATCAAGGACAAGGAGGTGCTACCGGGTGACGTGGAGCGTGTTATCGACGCGGCGCGTGCAGTGGCGATCCCTGCTGACCAGAAGATCCTGCACATACTGCCGCAGGAGTTTCTGATCGATAACCAGGAAGGCATCAAGGAGCCGGTGGGCATGAGCGGTGTGCGGCTGGAGGCCAAGGTGCACATGGTGACCGGTGCAGTGAGTGCGGCGCAGAACATCATCAAGTGCGTTCGCCGCTGCGGCCTGGAGGTCGACGACATCATCCTGGAACAGCTGGCCTCGAGTTATTCGGTACTGACAGAGGATGAGAAGGAGCTCGGCATCTGCCTGGTAGACATCGGCGGTGGCACGACCGACATTGCCGTATTCACCGAAGGCTCCATACGGCATACGGCCGTGATCCCGATTGCCGGTGACCAGGTGACCAATGACATTGCCGTGGCGCTGCGCACGCCGACCCAGTTCGCCGAGGAGATCAAGATCAAGTACGCCTGCGCGCTGACGCAGATGGCCAGTGCCGATGAAAACATCGAGGTGCCAAGTGTTGGCGACCGGGCTCCGCGCCGCCTGGCGCGCCATACCCTGGCCGAGGTGGTGGAGCCGCGCTACGAGGAATTGCTCTCGCTGGTGCAGGCGGAACTGCGACGCAGCGGCTTCGAGGACCTGGTTGCCGCCGGCATCGTGCTGACCGGTGGCAGTTCCAAGATAGAGGGACTGGTTGAACTTGCCGAGGAAGTATTTCACATGCCGGTCAGGCTGGGCGTGCCCCAGTACGTTACCGGTCTGGTGGATGTGGTGCGTAACCCGATCTATGCGACGGGTGTTGGTCTGTTGCTGTTTGGTTATAACAACCGCGAACAGCGGGTGCTGGAAGCAGGGCTGGGTAAGGGGTTGAAAAGTGTATGGGAACGTATGAAGGGCTGGTTTCAGGGAAATTTCTGAGGGCATGTTTGCAAGGGTAATGGGACAGACAAGGGTTTTATTCAGGGTTCAGGCTGGATTTTCTTATCGTTTTCCGGAAAGGAGGAGTCATTATGTTTGAGTTACTGGATTCATGCGGACAAAGTGCGGTCATCAAGGTTATCGGTGTCGGTGGTGGTGGCGGCAATGCCGTTCAGCACATGTGCGAGCAGAACATCGACGGTGTGGACTTCATCTGTGCGAACACCGATGCGCAGGCACTGAAGAACATGGCAGCGCGTACCACGCTGCAGATTGGCAGCACCATCACGAAGGGGCTGGGTGCGGGCGCCAATCCCGATATCGGCCGCCAGGCTGCACAGGATGACCGGGACCGCATCCACGAGGTGATCGAGGGGTCCGACATGCTGTTCATCACGGCCGGCATGGGCGGTGGTACCGGCACGGGTGCCGCACCGGTGGTTGCCCAGGTTGCCAAGGAGCTTGGCATCCTGACCGTCGCGGTCGTTACCAAGCCGTTCCCCTTCGAGGGCAGCAAGCGGCTGCACGTGGCACACAACGGCATCAAGGAGCTCGGCCAGTATGTCGATTCCCTGATCACCATTCCGAACGAGAAACTGCTGTCGGTGCTGGGCAAGCAGATCAGTCTGCTGGACGCCTTCCGCTCGGCAAACGATGTGCTGCTGGGTGCGGTGCAGGGCATTGCCGAACTGATCACCCGTCCGGGCCTGATCAATGTCGACTTCGCCGACGTCAGGACGGTGATGTCGGAAATGGGGATGGCGATGATGGGCTCCGGCGCAGCCAAGGGCGAGGACCGTGCGCGCGAGGCGGCCGAGGCGGCCATCGCCAGTCCGCTGCTGGAAGACGTCAACCTGATGGGTGCGCACGGCATTCTGGTCAATGTCACCGCCGGCATGGACATGGGTATCGGTGAATTCGAGGAGGTCGGCAACACTGTGAAGGAATTCGCTTCCGAGAACGCCACCGTGGTGGTGGGTACCGTGATCGATCCGGACATGCGCGACGAGCTGCGGGTCACCGTGGTGGCGACCGGCCTGGGCGAGCAGGCCGTGAAGGCGAATGACAAGCCGGTATCGCTGGTCAAGAACAACAAGACAGGGACACCGGATTACCACGAACTCGACCGTCCCACGGTGATCCGGCAGACCAAGAAGGTCGCCGCAGCGGGTAACCAGGCCGAGGACATGGATTACCTCGACATCCCGGCGTTCCTGCGTCGCCAGGCAGACTGACGGCCGGATCCTGCCGGCAACCTGCCGTCCCCTGCCGGTGCCGGCAGGGGACGGCGGGATTGCCGATAGGGAATGCCTATGCACTCATAGGTATTTTGTATGACCGGTCATCAGCGACACGACAGGCCGGGCAAAGGACCTTTTCTGGGTCATTTGCCCGGTCTGTGGTAATATCTGCGCGGCTTTTCTGGTAGCTGCCCGGCCCCGGCCGGCGGTGATACGGGAAATTATTGGTGCCATGATCCGGCAACGTACCCTCAAGAACGTGATACGCGCAACCGGCGTAGGCCTGCACACGGGCGAGAAAATCTATCTCACCCTGCGACCGGCGCCGGTCAATAACGGGATCGTGTTTTGCCGTGTTGACCTGGCGGAACCGGTCCAGATCAAGGCAAGGCCGGGGAACGTCGGCGAGACGCGCCTGTCGACCTCACTGGTCAGTGGCGATGTCCACATCTCCACGGTCGAGCATCTCCTGTCGGCGATGGCCGGCCTCGGGATCGATAACGCCTATGTCGATGTGAGTGCACCGGAAGTGCCCATCATGGACGGCAGTGCCGGTCCGTTTGTCTTCCTAATACAGTCAGCGGGGATCGAGGAGCAGAACGCAGCCAAGCGATTTATCCGCATACGACGTAGGGTCGAGATCCGGGAAGGCGACAAGCTGGCCCGTTTCGAGCCATTTGACGGTTTCAGGGTTGGCTTCACGATAGAGTTCAACCACCCTTGCATCAAGCGGGGAATACAGCATTCCGAGATCGACTTCTCGACAACCTCGTTCGTCAAGGAAGTCAGCAGGGCACGTACCTTCGGGTTTATGTCGGAGGTTGAGCAGTTGCGTGAACGCGACCTGATTCTCGGCGGCAGTCTGGACAATGCCGTGGTGATGGATGACTACCGGGTGCTGAACGAGGACGGCCTGCGGTATCGTGACGAGTTTGTGAAGCACAAGATTCTCGATGCGATCGGCGACCTGTACCTGCTTGGCCACGGCATTATCGGTGCCTTCCATGCCGTCAAATCGGGTCACGAGCTCAACAACAGGTTGCTGCGTATGCTGGTTGCCGACGAGTCAGCCTGGGAGTATGTGTCATTCGATGAGCTTTCGCAGGTACCCGTGACGTTCATGCAGCCGGTGGGCGTCACCTGAGCTGATTGTTGTTGCCGGCAGGTCGTACTGGCCTTGCCGCTTTCCTGCAGGCTCAGGGGCTGGCGTTGCGTTTCCGGCGGGCCAGCCTGAGTAATGCCGCTTTCAGTCCGGGATCCGTCACGCCGTGCGCCGTCTGTTCCAGAGCAAGGGAATTTCCCGCCGAAAGGCCCGGTTTGCCGAGCCGTCTCACCGCAGCCGGCGGTTTGTCGACGGGACGAACGCGAACCTGAACTGTGCGCAGTTTCACAGTCTGAATGTTGTCCAGTTGCTTTACTAGTTCAGGGGAGTAAAACCGCAGGCGGGCTGCCCAGACCGGTGAATCGGCGGCCAGCACCAGGGTTTCTCCCCGGACAGACAGGACACGGCAGTGCTCTTTGACGGGTGACGGAAGCAGCTCATGAATGATTGCGGCAAGTTTCTCCAGGACGCCGGCGCCGGCCAGCAGACGCGAGACCTGGCTTTTCCCCAGGATTTTGCCAATCGTCACGGGTTTATTTTGTTTCATAAGGGCTTGAGTTTGCCTTTTTTCTGCCGACTGATTCAGAACCATGAATATCATACTTTTTACCAAAAGGCGCGGACAGGTCTGGAATTTCGAGATCAGTCCGGTTCTTGCCGGCACCACTCTCCTGGCGGGGCTGGTGCTGTTTTGTGCGGTTTCGGCCTACACGGGCTCCCGGCTGGGTGGCGATGACCTCAACTATGTGACCGACTGGCAGGGTGATATGCGCAAGCAGCAGGCGGAACTCGAGGCCGCGCGGGAAACCGCCCGGGCCAACCTCGACGCACTGGCCTTGCGGGTCGGCCAGCTACAGGCCCAGATGCTGCGACTGAATGCGCTGGGTGAGCGGCTGGTCAGCAAGGCCGACCTGGACAGCGAGGAGTTCGATTTCGACAGCGTCCCCGCCGCGGGTGGCCCCCAGGAGACGGCCGAACTGTCATCAACCGGGCTGGACGATTTTATTGCCACGCTCGACACGCTTGACGCCAGTCTGGCGGACAGGGTCCACAAGCTGAGCGTGCTGGAGACACTGCTGATGGACCGGAGCCTGCGCGAGCGCCTCATGCCGTCCGGGCGCCCGATCGGCAAGGGCTGGCTGTCATCGAAATTCGGCAAGCGCGCCGATCCCTTTACCGGCAAGCAGGAATACCACAAGGGTGTGGATTTTGCCGGCAAGGAGGGCACAGACGTGCTGGCGGTTGGTGACGGTGTGGTGACCTGGTCCGGCAAGCGTTCGGGTTACGGCAACCTGGTCGAGATCAATCACGCCAATGGCTATGTCACCCGCTACGGGCACAACAAGTCGAATACCGTCGAGGTCGGTGAGGCCGTGAAAAAGGGGCAGCAGATTGCCCTCATCGGCTCGACCGGGCGTTCGACCGGGCCGCATGTCCATTTCGAGGTCCTGCGCAACGGCAAGCAGGTGAATCCGGCAAAATTCCTCAGCAACTGAAACGCCGGCCACCGACCCTGCCGGCAGACTGTCTCCCGCCCCGCTATCAGCCTGCTATTTTGCCGGTTTATGCTGTATTATGGCCGGCTCCTGACGATCCGGAATAGATGTGTTTAACCGCTAATGGCACTGAAAGCCCTCAAAAAAATCTTTGGCAGCCGCAATGAGCGACTGCTCAAACGCCTGAACCGGGTTGTGACCCGGATCAATGCCCTCGAGCCGGAATTCGAGGCCCTTTCGGATGCCCAGTTGCAGGCGAAAACGGCCGAATTCCGCCAGCGCCTGAATGAGGGTACCGCGCTGGACGATCTCATCGTCGAGGCCTTTGCCACGGTGCGCGAGGCATCACGCCGCGTGCTGGAAATGCGCCACTTCGATGTGCAGCTGATTGGCGGCATGGTGCTGCACGAGGGCAAGATCGCCGAGATGCGTACCGGCGAGGGCAAGACGCTGGTTGCGACACTGCCCGCCTACCTGAATGCGCTCACCGGCAAGGGAGTGCATATCGTCACCGTGAATGATTACCTGGCCCGCCGCGATGCACAGTGGATGGGGCAGATCTATTCGTTTCTCGGCATGAACACCGGTGTCGTGGTCTCGGGCCAGGGCTACGAAGAGAAGAAGGCGGCCTACGAGGCCGACATCACCTACGGCACCAACAACGAGTACGGTTTTGACTACCTGCGCGACAACATGGCGTTCTCCGCGCAGGAGCGGGTGCAGGGGAGTCGTGCCTTTGCCATCGTCGACGAGGTCGACTCGATCCTGATCGACGAGGCGCGCACGCCGCTGATCATTTCCGGGCCGGTGGACGAGCGCTCCGAGCTCTACACGAAGATGAATGCCCTGATCCCGGAACTGCACATGCAGGAGGAAGAGGACGGTCCGGGCGACTTCACACTGGACGAGAAGAACAAGCAGGTTTTCCTGACCGATGCCGGGCACGAGCACGTCGAGAACCTGCTCGTCAGAAACAAGCTGCTGCAGGAAGGCGAGAGCCTGTACGACGCCACCAACCTCAACCTCATGCATCACCTCATGGCGGCGCTGCGTGCCCACCTGCTGTTCCAGAAGGACGTGGACTACATCGTGCAGGATGGCCAGATCGTCATTGTCGACGAGTTTATCGGCCGTACCATGCCCGGACGGCGCTGGTCGGAGGGCCTGCACCAGGCCGTCGAGGCGAAGGAAGGCGTGCCGATCCAGAACGAGAACCAGACCCTGGCCTCCATCACCTTCCAGAATTTCTTCCGCCTGTATGAAAAGCTGGCCGGCATGACGGGTACGGCAGATACCGAGGCCTTCGAGCTGCAGCAGATCTACGGGCTGGAAGTGGTGGTGATCCCGACCCACCAGGACATGATCCGCAATGATATGGGCGATCTCGTCTACCTCACCATGGAGGAGAAGTTCCAGGCCATCATGGAGGACATCAGGGACTGCCAGCAGCGCGGCCAGCCCGTGCTGGTCGGTACCGCCTCGGTGGAAACCTCGGAGTACCTGTCCGGACTGCTGCGCAAGGCCGGCATCAAGCACTCGGTGCTGAACGCCAAGCAGCACGAGAAAGAGGCGCACATTGTCGAGAATGCGGGCGTTGCCGGTGCCGTCACCATCGCAACCAACATGGCCGGTCGCGGCACCGACATCGTGCTCGGTGGCAACCTCAAGGCCGAGATCGCCGCCCTGGACAACCCGCAGGAGGCCGCGGTGAGCAAGATCACCGGGGACTGGCAAAAACGCCACGCCGATGTCCTTGAGGCAGGCGGCTTGCATATCATCGGCACCGAGCGTCACGAGTCGCGCCGTGTCGACAACCAGTTGCGCGGCCGCTCGGGCCGCCAGGGTGATCCCGGCTCCAGCCGCTTCTACCTGTCGCTGAAGGACAACCTGATGCGTATCTTTGCCTCGGACCGCGTTTCCGGGCTGATGCAGAAACTGGGTATGCAGGAAGGCGAGGCCATCGAGCACCCCTGGGTCACCAAGGCGATCGAGAATGCGCAGCGCAAGGTCGAGCAGCACAACTACAACATTCGCAAGACCCTGCTGGAATTCGATGACGTGGCCAATGACCAGCGCAGGGTGGTCTACGAGGAGCGCAACGAACTGATGGAAACCGATGATGTCTCGGACACCATCAGGACAATCCGGCGTGACGTGGTCGATGCACTGGTCGACAGTTTCATACCGCCGGGCAGCATGGACGAGCAATGGGATGTTGCCGGCCTGGAAGATGCGCTGCAGAACGAGTTCGGCGAGGAAATGCCGATACGCAAGTGGCTGGAAGAGGACCACAGTCTGCACGAGGAGACCCTGCGGGAACGCATCATCGAGACCATGGAGGCCTCCTATGCCGAAAAGGAGGAACAGGCCGGTGTCGATGTCGTCAGACATTTCGAGAAGGCAGTCATGCTGCAGGTGCTCGATATGGCCTGGAAGGAGCATCTTGCCGCCATGGACTACCTGCGCCAGGGTATCGGTCTGCGCGGCTATGCGCAGAAGAATCCGAAGCAGGAATACAAGCGCGAGGCCTTCGAGATGTTCACCACCATGCTGGACCGGATCAAGCACGATGTGATCGGTGTGGTATCCAAGGTGCAGGTGCGCGCCCAGTCCGATGTCGAGGCGCTGGAGGAGCAGCGACGCAGTACCGCGCCGCGGCAATACCGGCATGCCGAGGCCAGTGCCATGGGTGGCGGCGAGCAGGCCGAGGCTCCCGGGGGCGAGCCCCGGCGGCAGGTGCCGGTGACACGCCAGGGAAGGAAGGTCGGCCGCAACGAACCCTGTCCCTGTGG
>JBFELL010000028.1:0-22849 GCA_041552135.1 Gammaproteobacteria bacterium | reverse complement strand
GCCGCCGAGGCCTTTGATGACATGTTCGGCCTCATGTTTCGCATGATGCTGACGGCCATGAACGTCATGTCCGACATGGCCGATGGCAACGACTGGGGCGGCGGCAGCTGGCCGGTCAGCAGCTGGTCATCGCCCTGGGGCGCCATGTCGCCCGGCATGGGTATGTGGCCCGGTATGGCGGGAATGGGTGGCTGGCCCGGCAGCGGGTTCGGCATGAGCCCCTGGAGCAGCATGCCGTGGGGCGGTGGCGGCAGTAGCCTCTGGAGCAATACGATGCCGTGGGGGGGTGGCGGCAGCAGCCCGTGGAACAGTACCATGCCGTGGGGTTCCGCCCAGCCGGGCGGCCCCGCGAACATGCCCTTCCCGGTCAACACCGTTCCGGCGGTCTCGCTGCTGGATGGCAAGTGGTATGGCAGCACCGGCGATATCCTCGAGATCCGCGGCAACCGCTTTCGGCTGAAGAGCGGCCAGTACAGCGTCAAGGGCATACTGAACATTCAGGATAACCTCGTCTGGATGTATACGCCGAAGACGAATTCCCAAACGGTCTACACCTTCATGCGCAACCAGACCGACCTGGTGCTGCAGGAATCTTCCGGCAACATCCTGATATTCCAGCAGCGCCCGGTAACCGGCTTCAGGAACATGTCGTATATCTTCTAGTCAGGCCGGGCATGGGTGCGTCTTGAAAACGCTCAACACCCTCGCCTTCTACACGGCCCTCGCGCTGTTCATGGTTTCCTGCTGGAACCGCAATGATTTCCCGCAACCGGTGACACCCGACGGCGAAGCCCTGCAAGCACCGGTTCAGACAGCGGTTGACGTGCGTCCGTTTGCGGTCTCCACCAGCGGCGTTCAATACCGGATCGAGCCGCGCTACCGCTACGACCTGCGCGGTGTTGTTGTCTCCTACGGGCACCATGACGGCAATTACAGCCTGCACCGGTTCTGGAACGACCACCTGAATATTGCCGATATCTGCGTCGTCTGGGGTGACAATGCCGATGACGTCGACCTGAACCGGCTCAGTTTCTGGAATGGCAAGTTCACCTGCAATTACAGCACCAGTGACCCCGTTGCCTGGGAGCGCTTCAGGGGCGACCAGATCTCGAACAATCACCTCCTGACGGGGGATGAAGGCCTGCGTGGCAGGATCGAGGATGTCCGGATTGGCGACCTGGTCCGGATTCGCGGCTGGCTGGCCAGTTACCGTAACGACGATGGTTTCTACAGGGGCACCAGCACCACGCGCGACGACAAGGGCAACGGTGCCTGCGAGACCATTTATGTCGAGGACTTCCGGATCCTGCAGTCCATGGACAACGGCTGGCGAAGCCTGATGGGCCTTTCAGGATTTATCGTATTATGCAGTGGATTGCTGTGGCTGGTTGCCGTTATGCGCGGCGTGTTCTAGCTGAATCCAGTAGTGAGTACAGGTTGTCACCGGTTTCCGGCCACAGGCTGCCTGTGTGGCTGCTACCATGGCACGACCTCTCACCGGAGCCATGACTCATGTATGACACTAGCAGACTGCTCGGGCCGTTGCTGCAGCTCATCGGTGCGGAGGGCCATCCGGCAAGCCACACCGAGAAGCTGGTCTCCGCACTGGGTGCATTTGCCGGCATCCTGTCCGTGTACCTCGCAAGCAACTATTTTCTCGGCGAGTCCGCCGTCCTCATGGTTGCATCGATGGGGGCATCGGCGGTGCTCCTGTTCGCGGTGCCGCACGGCGCCCTGTCCCAGCCGTGGCCGCTGCTTGGCGGGCATCTGGTCTCGGCCTGTGTCGGGGCCGCCTGCGCACGCCATGTGCCGGATGCCCTGCTGGCCGCACCGCTGGCCGTGGCACTGGCGGTAGGCTGCATGTACTACCTCCGCTGCATACACCCGCCCGGCGGGGCCACCGCCCTGGTGGCAGTAATTGGCGGGCCGGACGTGCATGCACTGGGCTACCAGTTCATCCTGACCCCGGTATTGCTGAATGTGCTGGCCATCCTCGCCATGGCGGTGGCATTCAATGCCCTGTTTCACTGGCGCATTTACCCCGCGCACCTGCAACGTCATCTCCGTCGGCGGGCCGACAGCGGGGATGAAACGAGAGACAGCATTGCCCATGCGGACTTCGTCTACGCGCTGAGCCAGATCGATTCCTTTATCGACGTCAATGAACATGACCTGCTGCGGATCTATGAGCTGGCTACACAGGACAAGAACAGTGCGGGGCCGGACCCGGCACAACTGCAGACCGGCCATTACTACAGCAATGGCCGCTATGGTGCAGACTGGGGAGTGCGCCTGATTATCGAGCAGGACGAGCGCGACGACCGCGCCGATCGGAAACTGATTTATAAATCGGTCACCGGCCCCGGCAGGCGCACAACCGCCGTCACGACACGAGAGGAATTCGCCCGCTGGGCCCGGTACGAGGTGTATCGGGATGAGGATAACTGGCGCCGTGTCGTTTCCGGTAGTGACTGAGACGCCCCATGCGTCCACCGGTCACGGATTTGAACGGTAATAGATGCGCCTGGCCGGTCGTGGCCTATTCATGTCGTGCTGTCAGGCAAATGCAGGTAGCGTCATAGTCGCTTACAGCGGTCTTATCAAATCGATTCCACCCATGTACTGTTGCAGGACGGGCGGTACGCTAATTGACCCGTCGGCCTGCTGGTAGTTCTCCATCACGGCAACAAGGGTGCGCCCGATGGCTAGGCCCGAGCCGTTCAGCGTGTGCAGCAGCTCCGGTTTGCCGGTCTCGGGATTGCGCCAGCGCGCCTGCATGCGACGCGCCTGGAAGTCGAGGAAGTTACTGCAGGACGATATCTCGCGGTATTTCTGCTGGCCCGGCAGCCAGACCTCGATATCGTAGGTTTTGGCTGCCGAAAAGCCGATATCGCCGGTGCACAGCGTGACGACGCGATACGGCAGCTCCAGCCGTTGCAGGATCGCCTCTGCATGACCAGTGAGTGCCTCCAGGGCATCCCAGGAATCCGCCGGCCTGGCCAGTTGCACCAGCTCTACCTTCTCGAACTGGTGCTGGCGAATCATGCCTCGCGTGTCCTTGCCGTAGGAACCGGCCTCGGAGCGAAAGCATGGCGTGTGCGCGACGAAGCGCCGGGGCATGGCGTCGCCCTCGATGATTTCACCGCGTGCAAGGTTGGTGACCGGCACCTCGGCCGTCGGTATGAGGTAAAGACCCGGTTCGCCGCGCATGGCGAACAGGTCTTCCCCGAATTTTGGCAACTGGCCGGTGCCGCGCAGGCTGTCGCTGTTGACCAGGTACGGGACATACACCTCGGTGTAGCCGTGTTCACGGCTGTGTGTGTCGAGCATGAACTGGATCAGGCTGCGGTGCAGTCGTGCCAGTGGTCCCTGCATGGTGCAGAAACGGGAACCGCTGAGTTTGGCGGCCGTCTCGAAGTCAAGCTGCCCGAGCGCCTCGCCGAGATCAACGTGGTCCTTCACCGCGAAATCGAATGTGCGCGGCTCTCCCCAGCGCCTCATCTCGGTATTGTCTTCCTCGTCCCGGCCATCCGGCACCGAGTCGTGCGGGACGTTGGGTATGTCCATGAGGATATCGTTGAGTTCGTCCTGGATGCGCCCGAGTTGCTCGTCGGCGGCTTTCAGCTGGTCTCCCAGTCCCTCGACCTCCTTCAGCAGCGGCGCGATATCCTCGCCGGCCGCCTTGGCCCTGCCAATGGACTTCGAGCGTGTGTTGCGGGCCGCCTGCAGTTCCTGGGTCCGTACCTGCAGGGCCTTGCGCTTCTCCTCGAGGGCGAGAAACCGGCTGGTATCCAGCGTATAGCCACGCCGGGCCAGCAGGCGAGTGGTATTGTCGAGGTCGTTTCTGAGCAGTCTGGGGTCCAGCATGGTTAGTCCCGGCGGTTCTCAAGGTCAGTGAGTTTACTGCATAGGGGGGGGATTTTTAACTGCGCAGAAAGGCATTCACCGCCTAGACCACCAGCTCCCCCTGCCAGCAGACAATGTGGCCCGGATCGATGTTCCGGCGGATGTGTTCGAGGATCTGGCCGACCTTCTCCGGTACGTCGAAGAACTCGATCACCAGCGGCAGGTCCAGTGACATGTCGAGCAGCGACGAGGAGTGCAGCTTGCCGGAACTGCCAAACCCGCTGATGCCGCGAAAGACCGTCACGCCCTGAACCTGCTCCTCGTCGTGGAGACGTTTGAGGAGGCCTTCCATGAGCCCTTCTTTCTCGGTCAGGTAGATGCGTACAAAAGTGATATCGAGTGTGTTCATAGTTGCCTCGCAGCGAATACGCCCAGCGCGGCGGCCGTGACACACACAATCACACTGGCGACGACGTTGACCAGTGCCTTGCCGAGCTGGCCGGATTCCATCAGGTTGAGCGTTTCCATGGAAAAGGTGGAGAACGTGGTGAAGGCGCCGAGGACACCGATCAGCAGAAAGGCGCGGACGACCGGACTGACGGCCATGCGCTCCAGGAGCCAGATATACAGGAAGCCCATGAGCAGGCTGCCAAGCACGTTGACGAACAGTGTGCCATAGGGAAAGCCGCGCCCGAGCCATGCGTGTACGCCGGTGGAGGCCCAGTAGCGCAGCAGCGCGCCGATCGCACCGCCGGCGGCGATGGCCAGCGCCTGGGTCATTTGCGAGCTTCCCGCCTCATGGGAGTCAATGATACATCAGGTGGTTGGGTGGCCGGTTACAGTTCACCGCAGCGGGTGCAGATTGTTTCCCGCGCCAGGACGTAATGACGCCAGCTTGAAGCCTTTTGCCACAGGGGGCGCAAAGAACACCGAGAGCCTGGGGGCAGGCAGAACAATGGAACATTCCCGACCAATGGCTGTTGGGCGCACTGGACTTTGCCGCAAGCTGGAGCACAAAAAAGGCCCGAATGACGCAGGGATTGCCATTCTCCGTGTTCTCTGTGCCCCCTGTGGCAGAAGACTGCGCTTTGCATCTTTGCGCGAGATGATTTTCACTTTCCTGCTTTCCGGTCCAGCTCCCGCAAATGGGCCAGCTTCTCGGCGATCCTGATCTCCAGCCCGCGGGGTGGCGGCCGGTAGTAATTCGCCGCCGGCATGTCATCCGGGAAATAGTCCTCGCCCGCTGCGTAGGCCTCGGGTTCGTCGTGGGCATAGCGGTAGGCCTTGCCGTAGCCCAGTTCCTTCATGAGCCTGGTCGGTGCATTGCGCAGGTGTACCGGCACCTCCAGCGAGCCGGTCTTCTTGATGTCCGACCGGACGGCCTTGTAGGCCATGTAGACGGCGTTGCTCTTGGCGGCGCAGGCCATATACACAACGGCCTGGGCCAGCGCCAGTTCGCCCTCCGGGCTGCCGAGGCGCTCCTGTACGTCCCAGGCGTTCAGGCTGAGGGTAAGTGCGCGAGGGTCGGCATTACCGATATCCTCCGAAGCCATGCGGACAATGCGTCGGGCGACATAGCGGGGGTCGCAACCCCCGTCGAGCATACGCACCAGCCAGTAGAGCGCGGCATCCGGTGACGAGCCGCGCACCGACTTGTGCAGCGCCGATATCTGGTCGTAGAAGACGTCGCCGCCCTTGTCGAAGCGGCGTGTGCCGCCGGTGATCACCTCGGTGAGGACCGCCTCCGGTATGACGTTGCCGTCCGGGCCCGCCTCGGCCAGGTCGGAGGCGATCTCCAGCAGGTTGAGCGCCCGGCGGGCATCACCGTCGGCCGCCGCGGCGAGGCGCTCGCGTGACTCGTCGTCGATCCTCAGGTCAAGTTCACCGAGACCCTGTTCCCGGTCGTTCAGTGCGAGGTCGATGATGCGGCGCAGCGCCTCGTGCCCCAGGCGCTTCAGCACATAGGTACGGGCGCGTGAGAGCAAGGCACTGTTGAGTTCGAATGACGGATTCTCGGTGGTGGCGCCGATGAAGATGATGGTGCCGTCCTCGACATACGGCAGGAAGGCGTCCTGCTGTGCCTTGTTGAAGCGGTGTGCCTCGTCGACGAACAGGATGGTAAGGCGTGACTCAGTGTCACGGATGTGCTGCGCCGTGGCGACGGCCTCGCGGATGTCCTTGACCCCGGCCAGCACGGCCGACAGGGTGAGAAATTCCGCCCGGGTGGTCTCGGCCAGCAGTTTCGCCAGCGTGGTCTTGCCGCTGCCGGGCGGGCCCCACAGCACCATGGAATGCAGATTGCCTCCGGCGATGGCCTTGCGCAGCGGTTTTTCCGTCCCGAGGATGTGTTCCTGCCCAATGAAGGCATCGAGCGTGCGTGGCCGCATCCGGTCAGCCAGGGGACGCCAGGTATCGGCGGATGGCATCAGTCCAACTCGCCGACGATATCCACCCCTGCCGGAGGCTCGAAGCGAAACAGCGCGCTGTCAAGCTCGCGGTTGCGGACCAGGTTGCTGAAGGTGAAGGTGGTGATGTTGCCGAAGCTGTCCTCGGCGCGAATGCCGCTGATAACCTGGTCGGTGAAATCCAGCAGCAGCGCCGTGACATTGCTGTCATCGCTTTTCGGCTTTAGCAGGACCTGCTGCCGCTTGCCATCGGCAGGCAGTGGCTCGACAGTGAAAATACCCTCGATCGGCTGGCTGCCGCCAAGCAGCATGGCGGGAGTCGCACTCAGCACCTCGCCGATGGGCTGGACGGTGACCTGTTCCAGGTCCTGGTCATAGTTCCACAGGCGTTCGCCGTCGCTGACGAGCTGCTGCTTGTAGGGCGAGTCATAGTCCCAGCGGAAGCGGCCCGGGCGCTGGATCCAGACCTTGCCGTCCGAGACCTGCTGCACGGTGTTGTCGCCATCGCGCACCTCCTGGTGGAAGTCGGCCTGCAGCGTGTCGAGGTCATTGAAAAATGTCTGTACCGGGTTGCCGGACTCTGCGGCCCTCACGGCCGGTTGCCATGCCAGGCACAGAATGGCCGTCAGCAGCAGCCACGCGCAGCGGGACACGCCTTGCATCAGGCCTCCGGTGGCGGTGGCGCCAGGACTTCGCGGCTGCCGTTGGCCTCCAGCGGGCCAACGATGCCGGTTTCCTCCATGTGCTCGATCATGCGGGCCGCCCGGTTGTAGCCGATCTTGAGGCGGCGCTGGACACCGGAGATCGAGGCCTTGCGGGTCTCGGTGACCAGTGACACGGCCTGGTCATAGAGCGGGTCGGCCTCGGTGTCATCGCCGCCACCACCGGCGGCCGGTGACAGTCCCGGCACCGGCTCCGACGAGACCTCGAGGATCTCGGTCATGTAGTCCGGTTCGGACCGCCCCTTGAGATGACCGGCGACCTTGTGGACTTCCTGGTCGGAGACGAAGGCACCGTGCACCCGGACCGGTATCGAGGTGCCCGGCGGCATGTAGAGCATGTCACCGTGGCCGAGCAGCTGTTCGGCCCCCATCTGGTCAAGAATGGTGCGCGAGTCGATCTTGGATGAGACCTGGAAGGCGATGCGGGTCGGAATGTTGGCCTTGATCAGGCCGGTAATGACGTCAACCGACGGCCGCTGCGTGGCGAGGATAAGGTGCACGCCGGCCGCCCGCGCCTTCTGTGCGAGTCGGGCGATCAGCTCCTCGACCTTCTTGCCAACGACCAGCATCATGTCGGCCAGCTCGTCGATGACGATGACGATGTACGGCAGTTGCTGCAGCATCGGCGCCTCTACACCGTCCAGCACCTCCTCCGGGTTGAACAGGGGGTCCGGTATCGGGTTGCCGGAATCCTCGGCCTCCTTCACCTTGCGGTTGTAGTTGGCGATGTTGCGCACGCCCAGCGCCGCCATCAGCTTGTAGCGACGCTCCATTTCGGCCACGCACCAGCGCAGCGCGTTGGCGGCCTCCTTCATGTCGGTGACCACCGGTGTCAGCAGGTGCGGAATGCCCTCGTAGACCGACAGCTCCAGCATCTTCGGGTCGATCATGATCATCCGCACGTCTTTTGGCAGCGTCTTGTAGAGCAGGCTCAGGACCATGGCGTTGATGGCGACCGACTTGCCGGAACCGGTAGTGCCGGCCACCAGCAGGTGCGGCATGCGCGCCAGGTCAGCGACGATGGGCAGGCCGCTGATATCCTTGCCAAGTGCCAGGGTCAGTGGCGAGGTCGAACTGTCGTACTCGGTGGAGCTCAGGATTTCGCTGAGGCTGACGATCTCGCGATGTTCGTTCGGGATTTCCAGGCCGATGAGCGACTTGCCCGGGATGATCTCCACCACGCGAACGCTGATGGTGGACAGTGCGCGTGCAATGTCCTTGGCGAGGTTGGTAATCTGGCTGACCTTGACACCGGCACCCAGATCCAGTTCGAAGCGCGTGATGACCGGCCCGGGGTGCACCTCCACAACCTCGACCTCGATATTGAAGTCCAGCAGCTTCATCTCGACCAGCCGTGACATGGCCTCGAGGGCCGCCTCCGAGTAGCCTTCCTCGGACGGGCGTGGCTCGTCCAGCAGCGACAGCGGCGGCAGTTCGGTGTTCGGTGACGGTTCAAACAGCGGCACCTGGCGCTCGCGTTCGACGCGCTCGCTTTTCTGGACCTTCTTGATGACGGGTTCGATGCGCGGCGGTTTGCGTTTCGCCGTGCGTTCCTGGCTGGCCTTGACGGCGACCTCGCGCTCCTTCTGGGCGCGCCGGCTGGCAAGGTAGTCCGGCAGTTCCCCGGCGCGCTCGTAGACATAATCGGCAAATACCAGCGTGTGCTTGCCGATGAAGTCCATCACGGTGAACCACGACATGCCGGTGAACAGGGTCACACCGGTGAGAAACAGGGCCAGCAGGAACAGGGTGGCACCAACCGGGCTGAACAGCCCGGCGAGGCCGTTGCCGATGATATTGCCGAGCACACCCCCTGCCCCGGCCGGCAGTAAGCCGGCACCCGGACCGGACTCAAGGGTGGCGAGGCCGCAGCCGGCGCCAACGGTGAGCAGAAAGCCGGACCAGCGTACCGCGAGCACATGCAGGTCGATGTCGCCGCTGGGGGTGCGGCCCTTGTAGATCAACCAGCCACTGTAGGCGACCATGACCGGCAGCAGATAGGCGAGATAGCCGAACAGGTAGAACAGCACGTCGGCGCTCCAGGCGCCGACCACACCGCCGGCGTTATTGATCTCCACGCCCGTGCCGGCATGCGACCAGCCGGGGTCGCTCGGCAGGTAGCTCACCAGAGACACCAGCAGGTAGATGGCGAGCGTGCCCAGAATGAGCAATGCGCCTTCACGCAAGCCGCGCGAGACCTGATGGGTCAGTTTCTTGTCGTTGCCCTTGTTACGTCTTGCCTGGGCCAATGTGCACCTCGTGATGACGCTCGAATGTGACCGGCTAATCTAATTAAAAGTCGCTGCTTACGCAAACGTTTCCTGCAGTGCCGGGTGAATGATATCTCCGGCCTCGACATTGACGCCGACGGCCAGGGGCTGGCAGGTTTTCCAGTCCGCGCGGGTCAGGTTCTGTACATGAGGCAGCAGGGCGGCGGACAGCGCCTGGCTTGCGCTCTTCGGCACGGCGCCCGGCATGTTCGTGACAGCGAAATGCACCACGTCCTCCTCGACATAGGTCGGTTGTCGCCAGTCGGTTGGCCGGGTGGTCTCCACGCAACCACCCTGGTCGACGGAGATGTCGATAATTACGCTGCCGGCCTGCATGGCACGGACCGATTCCCGGCTGATGATATGCGGGGCACGGCCGCCGGTCTGCAGAACGGCGCCGATGACAAGGTCGGCCCGCGTGACCTCCCGCTGCAGCGCTGCCGTGTAGGGGTAAAGCGCAGTGACATTGTTGCCCAGGGCCCGCATGGCGGCGAGTCGATCCCGTTTGCTGTCGAATACCACGACCTCGGCGCCGACCGCGGCCAGCACCGTCGCCGCATTACTTCCCGCGGTACCGGCCCCGATGATGACGGCCCGGCCGCGTTCCGCCGCCGGTGTGCCGCCCAGCAGCAGTCCCTTGCCACCCTGAGGCTGATGCAGCAGGGACATGCCGACCTGGGCGCCGATGCGCCCGGCGATGTCGCTCATCGGTGCCAGCAGGGGAAGACTGCCGTCGGCTTCCTGCACCGTTTCAAAGCCCACGGCCGTCAGCCCGATGGCCAGCAGCGACCGGGTGAGTGCCGGGTATGCCGCAAGGTGCAGGTAGCAGAACAGCAGGTGGTCCGGCTTCAGCAGGTCGAGCTCCTGCGGCTGGGGTTCCTTGACCTTGACGAGCAGTTCCGCGGTGTCAAAAAGCGCCCGTGCACTGGCTGCCAGGCTGGCGCCGGCCGCAACAAAATCCCCGTCACTGTAGCCCGAAAGGGCGCCGGCGCCCTGCTCGATGCTGACGCTGTGCCCGGCCTCGACCAGCTGTGCGCAGGCCTCCGGGATAAGCGCGACGCGCCCTTCCTGTGCCTTGATCTCTCGCGGTATGCCGATACGCATGCTTGCTTTACCCTGCCCCCCTTCTTCCGTACCATAGCGCGCTCGGATTCAGGCGGTGTCCGTGCCGCTGCCGGCCCGACAAGCGTTTGCGCGACTGCACCTGTCTCAACCGGCACCCGCCGCCTGTCAGGATGGAGCGATTATACATGAGTGAAATCAAGCACTGCCGTCTTCTGATACTGGGTTCCGGCCCTGCCGGTTATACCGCGGCCATTTACGCCGCGCGCGCAAATCTCGACCCCGTGCTGGTCACCGGTCTCGAACAGGGTGGCCAGTTGATGACCACGACCGAGGTCGAGAACTGGCCGGGTGGCGAGGCCGATCTGCAGGGACCGCCGCTGATGGAAAACATGCGCCTTCACGCCGAACGCTTCGACACGGAAATGATTTTCGATCACATACACACGGCTGATCTGGGCAGCAGGCCGTACCGCCTGGAAGGCGACTCCGGCGTCTATACCTGCGATGCGCTCATTATCGCGACCGGCGCATCGGCCATGTACCTGGGTCTGCCGTCCGAAGAGGCCTTCAGGGGCAAGGGCGTATCGGCCTGTGCCACCTGTGACGGCTTCTTCTACAAACAGCAGAAGGTCGCGGTCATCGGTGGCGGCAACACGGCCGTCGAGGAGGCCCTGTATCTTGCGAATATCGCCTCTCACGTCACCGTCGTGCACCGACGCGACAAGCTGCGGGCCGAGAAGATCCTCCAGGACCGCCTGTTCAGGAAGGAACAGGAAGGCGTCGTGAGCATCGCATGGGACCACGTGCTGGACGAGGTGCTGGGTGATGACAGCGGTGTGACCGGCATGCGCATCAGGAACGTCAAGGACGACAGCACGACCGACGTGGAACTGCAGGGTGTGTTTATCGCCATCGGCCACCGGCCCAACACGCAGATCTTCGATGGCCAGCTGGAGATGCATAATGGCTATATCAGGATCAAGAGCGGCATCGAGGGCGATGCAACCGCGACCAGCGTGCCCGGCGTCTTCGCCGCCGGCGATGTCTGCGACCACATCTATCGTCAGGCCGTGACCTCGGCCGGCACCGGCTGCATGGCCGCGCTCGATGCCGAGCGATACCTCGATAGCCTCGAGGATGCGGGCTGAAACACGCCAGCCCGGCAACCCGCCCTGATGGGCTTGTAGTGCCGTTTCCGCCACGGAGACCACAGAAAATACCGGGATAATAACCACAGGCGCTCAATCCGGTTTCTGCGGGCTCTGCGTCCAATGTGGCATTGTTGAGTGTTACATGATTCACGACACGTCCCGGTTCGTCTTGTATCCACGCTGGTATGGCCACGGAAACACACGGAATCCCGGCAACATGAATTCTTCCGTGTTATTCCGTGTGTTTGCCTGGCGATCCGTTCACGAACGTAAGTTATGATGCCGTGTCCTGAATTGCGTCATCCTCGATAATACTGACAATCTCCGCATCATTCTGGCTAGAATGGTGATATGCGTGCAAGTGTCATAGAGCGAATCGACGATATCCCGGCGGCGGACTGGAACCGCGTTTCCGGTACGTCACACCCCTTCCTGCGTCACGAGTTCCTCGCCGCGCTGGAACACCATGACTGCGTCGGCGAGCGCTTCGGCTGGTATCCGCAACATGTCGTCGTGCACGATCAGGACGGTGTACTCGCCGGGGGTGCACCCCTGTATATCAAGGACAATTCCTACGGTGAATTTGTCTTCGACTGGTCCTGGGCGGATGCCTGGCATCGCGCCGGCAAGCGCTATTACCCGAAACTGGTATCGGCCATCCCCTACACGCCGGTCACCGGCCGCCGCCTGCTGGTCCGCCCTGGCTCCGATCCGGAGGCGGTGCGGGCAGCCCTGGTGGAAAAGGCCCTGGAGCTGGTGGGTACCACCGCTTCCTCCTCGCTGCACTGGCTGTTCACCGATGACGGGGACACCGATGTCCTGATGCGACATGGCATGATGCGGCGCACCGGTTGCCATTTCCACTGGCGCAACGCGGGTTACCGTTCGTTCGACGATTTCCTCTCCTGTCTCACATCACGCAAGCGCAAGAAAATCAGGCGCGAGCGCCGTTATGTCGTCGAGGCCGGCATCCGCATGGAGATCATTCACGGTGACGAGGCCACGGATGAACAGTGGCGCATCATGCACGACTTCTATCGCTCGACATTCGAACGCAAGTCCGGCACCCCTACCCTGTCGCGCGGCTTCTTTCGCGAGATCAGCCGGCGCATGGGACGGCAGGTGCTGCTGGTATTTGCCTGGCTTGGTGATGAGGCCATGGCAGGTGCGATCAACCTGCGCGGTGATAACGCGCTCTACGGCCGCCACTGGGGCTGTCGCGAGCGCTACCACAGCCTGCATTTCGAGACGTGCTACTACCAGGGGATCGATTACTGCATCGATCACGGGCTGGGGCTGTTCGAGCCCGGCGCACAGGGAGAGCACAAGATCAGTCGCGGCTTCCTGCCGACACTGACCTGGTCTGCCCACTGGATAGAAGATGCGGCCTTTCGCAAGGCAGTGGAGAGGTTCGTTGCGCATGAGCACGAACTGGTGCTGGATTACCGGGATGAACTGCAGCACACCTCGCCGTTTCGCGACGATCCCGAACAGCACTCCGCCAGGCACGCGCCCGGCAGCGGTGGCGGCGCATGACCGGCATTCTCGGCAAGGCCCCCTTCTGGCTCGACCCGGATGACCCGGATACCCGGTTCCCGGATGTCGGGCTCGCGCTGACCGAACCGGATGGCCTGCTGGCCATTGGTGGCGATCTGTCAGTGGCGCGCCTGCTGGAGGCCTATCAACAGGGTATCTTTCCCTGGTATGGCCAGGGCCAGCCGATACTCTGGTGGTCACCGGATCCGCGGCAGGTCCTGTTTCCAGAGGCACTGCATATCAGCCGTAGCCTGTGCAAGACACTGCGCAAGGGGCACTTCGAGGTAACGCTGGATACCGACTTCCCGTCGGTCATCCAGGCCTGCGCCGGGCCGCGTGCCGGCGAGGACGGGACGTGGATCACCCGCGCGATGCAGGCTGCCTATATCCGGCTGCATGAGTCAGGGTACGCCCACTCGGTCGAGTGCCGGCTGGACGGGGAACTGGTTGGCGGGCTGTACGGAGTCGCTATCGGCCGGGCGTTCTTCGGCGAATCGATGTTTGCCCGTACCAGCGACGCCTCCAAGGTTGCCTTCGTCTGGCTGGTCCGGCAGCTGCAGCGCTGGGATTTCCGCCTTGTCGATTGCCAGGTGCACACCGGTCACCTGGCAAGCCTCGGCGCACATGACATACCACGGCAGGAATTCAGCCGTATCCTTGCCGGGAGCTGCCGGCTGTCACCACCGCCGGCCTGGGTATTCGACGACGATCTGGGCGTCAGCTAGCCTGGATTTTCCGCTGCGCCGCCGGCGCAGCCAGGCTGGAACGGGCCGGCAGGGCATCTGCCTGAAACAGCCTCTCTGCGGGACAGATAATACGGGATTCTTCCCGTGAGGCTTTCCGGGTATAATGCAGCGCCTGTTGCAACTGACTGATAACTAATTTCATGGCAAAAGAAGATCACATCGAGATGGAAGGCACGGTCATCGAGACCCTGCCTAACACCATGTTCCGGGTAGAACTGGAGAACGGTCACGTGGTGACCGCACACATATCAGGGAAGATGCGCAAGCACTACATCCGCATCCTCAGGGGCGACAAGGTCACCGTCGAACTCACTCCCTATGACCTCTCCAAGGGACGAATTACCTACCGTGCACGCGGATACGGCTGCCGGCAGCCCGGCTGTCAGTGAGCGTATTCCTTCTCTTCAATCGTAAATTTCAGTTCCCCCCCGGCCTCGCTGATGATGAGGTGGCCACCATTGGCCAGCTTGCCAAACAGCAGTTCCTCGGCAAGGGGTTTCTTGATGTCCTGCTGGATAACGCGGGCCATGGGACGTGCGCCCATCTTCGGGTCGTAGCCGTGTTCGGCCAGCCACAGGCGTGCGGCATCATCGACCTCGATGGTGACCTGCTGCTCCTGTAACTGTGCCTCCAGTTCGAATATAAACTTGTCCACAACCTGGGTGATCACGGTCGGGTCGAGGCCGTTGAACTGCACAATGGCGTCCAGGCGGTTGCGGAATTCCGGGCTGAACATGCGGCGTATCGCCTCCATGCCATCCGTGGAATGATCCTGCTGGGTGAAGCCGATGGACGGCCTGCTCATCTCGCGGGCCCCGGCGTTGGTCGTCATGATGAGCACGACGTTCCTGAAATCGGCCTTGCGGCCATTGTTGTCCGTCAGGGTGCCATGGTCCATGACCTGCAGCAGCAGGTTGAAGACGTCCGGGTGGGCCTTCTCGATTTCATCCAGCAACAGCACGACATGCGGGTTCTTGCTGATCGCCTCGGTCAGCAGGCCGCCCTGGTCGTAGCCGACATAACCCGGCGGGGCACCGATCAGACGCGACACCGTGTGCCGCTCCATGTACTCCGACATGTCAAAGCGCACCAGTTCCATGCCCATGATGCGGGCCAGCTGGCGCGTGATCTCGGTCTTGCCGACGCCGGTCGGACCGGCGAACAGGAAGGAGCCGATGGGCCGGTTTTCGCTGCCCAGGCCGGAACGTGACATCTTGATGGCCGCACCAAGGGTATCGATGGCCTTGTCCTGGCCATAAACGACCATTTTCAGGTCGCGTTCCAGGTTCCGCAGGGATTCCTTGTCGGATGCCGTGACGGTCTTGGCCGGGATGCGCGCCATTTGCGCGATAATGGCCTCGATGTCGGCTATGCCAACCGTCTTCTTGCGGCGCGACGGTGCACGCAGGCGCTGGCTGGCACCGGCCTCGTCGATGACATCGACGGCCTTGTCAGGCAGGTGCCGGTCATTGATGTAGCGGTCCGACAGCTCGGCGGCGGCGCGCAGCGCACGCGGGGAATACCTGATCTTGTGGTGTTCCTCGAAGCGTGATTTCAGGCCCTTGAGAATCTCGACGGTCTCCTCCACGGTAGGCTCGTTAATGTCGATCTTCTGGAAACGCCGCGACAGGGCGTGGTCCTTCTCAAAGATACCGCGGTACTCCTGGTAGGTAGTGGAGCCGATGCACTTGAGTTCACCGGATGCCAGCATCGGCTTGATCAGGTTCGAGGCGTCCATGACACCGCCGGACGCGGCACCGGCGCCGATAATGGTGTGGATCTCGTCGATGAACAGGATGGCGCCCTCTTCCCTGCGCAGCTGGGCAAGCACGGCCTTGAAGCGCTTTTCGAAATCGCCGCGGTACTTGGTACCCGCGACCAGGGAACCCAGGTCGAGCGAATAGATGGTGCTGCCGAGCAGTACATCGGGCACCTCGCCCTCGACGATCATCTTCGCCAGCCCCTCGGCAAGAGCGGTCTTGCCGACACCGGCCTCGCCGACGAACAGGGGATTGTTCTTGCGCCGCCGGCACAGCACCTGGACGGTGCGACGGACTTCGGGACGCCGCCCGATCAGCGGGTCGATCTTACCCTGGGCGGCGAGTTCGTTGAGGTTGCTGGCAAAGTTGTCCAGCGGCTGCTTGGCCGTTTCCTCGGCAGGTTCGCCGGTCGACCCGCTGCCTTCCAGGTCCTCCTCCTGCTGGTCGTGGACCTTGGAGATGCCATGGGAAATGTAGTTGACGACATCCAGCCGGGTGATGTTCATCCGGTTGAGGAAATACACCGCCTGGGATTCCTGCTCGCTGAAAATGGCCACCAGCACGTTGGCCCCGGTGACCTCGTTCTTGTCGGAGGACTGGACGTGAAACACGGCCCGCTGCAGGACCCGCTGGAAACCGAGTGTCGGCTGGGTCTCGCGGCTGTCTTCGGAGGACAGTAAGGGGGTCGTTTCGTCGAGAAACTTTTCCAGCTCCTTTTTCAGCTCGTCGATTTCCGCACCGCAGGCACGCAAGACCTCCACCGCGGACGGATTGCCAAGCAGTGCGTAGAGCAGGTGTTCAACAGTCATGAATTCATGCTGTTTTTCACGTGCCTCCTTGAATGCGAGATTCAGGGTAAATTCAAGTTCCTTGCTCAGCATATCGGTTTCCGGTCGTAGACTAGACTTCCTCCATTGCGCACAGCAGCGGGTGCTGGTGCCGCTGTGAATACTCGTTCACCTGGGCCACCTTGGTTTCGGCAATCTCGTAGGTGAATACACCACACACGCCCTTGCCCCGGGTATGGATATGCAGCATGACACGGGTGGCCTTTTCACGGTCCATGCCGAACAGTTTTTCCAGCAACTGAACGACAAACTCCATCGGTGTGTAGTCGTCGTTCATCAACACGACCTTGTAAAGTTGTGGTTCCTTCAGCTCGGGCCTGGCCTCTTTCAGCGCCAGACCTTCATCGCTGTCATGTCGTTGCGTATCACTCATGCCGCTATTCTATCCCGGGTGGTACTTAGCGTCTGTAACATCTGTCAGGTGCCGGGAAAAAGCCCTGTAACGTAATGACATACACCTATATAGGTAGCATATACCGTGTAATCTTGCAAAGAAACGCCTGAATTCCGGCGCTTTATGTCAATCGGCCGCGGCCACACAGACTTGACTCAATATTGGGGACAAATATAAGTTATACAAGTCGGCGAGCGGTATCGCCGTCCGGGGGGGTAAACGCGGGATTTGCGGGAGCAGGCCCGCGATATTGCCTGTTGATAACAACAGCGGAAGTCATTCCGCTGATAGCAAAACTTCAGGAAGGATTGTCATGTCAGTTGGTATAGTGAAGTGGTTCAGTAATTCCAAGGGTTATGGTTTCATTTCGCCTGAAGAGGGGGGAGAAGACGTCTTTGCGCATTTCTCGGCGATTGAGATGGACGGTTACAAAACGTTGAACGAAGGCCAGAGGGTCGAGTTCGAAATCACCGAAGGGCCGAAGGGACTGCAGGCCTCCACCATCAAATCGGCCGATGTCTAGCAGCGGCCGTTACAGATAGCTCCGGCACCTGGTGCCATACGACCATCACCCGCGCCATTGTGGCGCGGGTGATTGTCTGGCAAGATTCCGGTTCCCTGCCCTGCGGTTCAGGCGCGGGAAATGATTTCCTCGCCGAATCGAGAGCAGCTGACCTTTGTGGCACCAGCCATCAGGCGCTCCAGGTCGTAAGTCACATTGCCGGAGGCGATCGCCCCGGACAGTCCCTTGATGATCAGGTCGGCTGCCTCGTTCCAGCCAAGGTGGCGCAGCATCATTTCAGCCGAGAGGATCAGCGAACTCGGGTTCACCTGGTCCTTGCCGGCATATCCCGGAGCGGTGCCGTGGGTCGCCTCGAACAGTGCAATCGTATCGGACAGGTTGGCGCCAGGTGCCATGCCGATACCACCTACCTGGGCGGCCAGTGCATCGGATATGTAGTCACCGTTCAGGTTAAGTGTGGCGATGACGCTGTACTCTGCCGGGCGCAGCAGGATCTGCTGCAGGAAGGCGTCCGCGATGACGTCCTTGACGGTGATTTCGCGTCCGGTATCGGGGTTCTTGAAGCTGCACCAGGGGCCACCATCGATTTCCACCGCACCGAATTCCTCTCTGGCGAGTTCGTAGCCCCAGTTCTTGAAGGCGCCCTCGGTGAACTTCATGATGTTGCCCTTGTGCACCAGTGTCACCGAATCGCGGTCCTGGTCGATGGCGTACTGGATCGCCTTGCGGACAAGGCGTTTCGTGCCTTCCGATGAAACCGGCTTGACACCAATGCCGGAGGTTTCGGGAAAGCGGATCTTGGTGACGCCCATTTCATTCTGCAGGAAGTCGATAACCTTCCTGACCTCCTCGCTGCCGGCCTGCCACTCGATGCCGGCATAGATGTCTTCCGAGTTCTCGCGAAAGATCACCATATCCGTCTTCTCGGGTTCCCGCAGCGGGCTGGGCGTGCCCTCGAAATAGCGTACCGGGCGCTGGCAAATGAACAGATCGAGTTCCTGCCTGAGCGTGACGTTCAGCGAGCGGATACCGCCGCCGACCGGCGTTGTCAGCGGTCCCTTGATGGCCACCGTGTACTCGCGTATGGCCTCCAGGGTTTCCTCCGGCAGCCAGGTGTTCTCGCCGTACACCGCGTTGGCCTTCTCGCCGGCGTAGATCTCCATCCAGACAACGGAGCGCTCACCGTCATAGGCGCGATCCACGACGGCATCCACGACCTTGCGCATGACCGGTGTGATATCGATACCGATACCGTCACCCTCGATGAAGGGAATCACGGGGTGTGGCGGGACTTCCAGGGAGTTGTCCTGACTGACCCGGATTTTCTCGCCCTGAGCCGGGATGTCGATATGTGTGTACGTCATGGAGCCGTCCTGTCTGGTCATCTCTGATGGGTGGGGGGTGTGAATGATACCCGAAAAAAAGCCCCTGCCACAGGCAGGGGCTTTGCTGTTGCGCAGCCTGCAATGCAGGCCGGTCGATCGCTAGGGCTCTTCGCCGGATGCCTGGATCAGGGCTTCCTCGATAGCGCCCGGAGAGCACATGATTTTGAAGAATGTACCGGACTCACTGGCAACCATCGGCAGATGCGGCCAGTTGATGGCGATGCGGAAGCGTGCATACAGGGCCTCGCTATTTCCCTCTGTCACCAGGATTTCATACGGCAGGTGGGCGGTGGAGCGCGGCGAGGCCTTGTCGACACGGCTCATGACGAATGCGTCGCCGCTGCAGTCCTCGCTGTCCTTGCCCTTGAGCGCAACACCGAACACGGTCTCCTCCTTGCCCGGGATGTCGACGCGCCAGACCTTGGCGGTGGCGCCCAGGCCGGCAGCCAGGGAGTCCTCGACGGCCTTCACAGCTTCTGCGTGGCTGTCATACTCGGCCAGCTCGCTCGGGTCGTCGAAGTATTCCATCAAGACGGTGTAGTGATACTTGCGCAGGTCTTCCGCTGTCAGGTTCTTCTCGGAGCCGTAGTCCATCTCGGCGCCCAGGGCACCCTCGAGGGCGGCGCGGATGTCGGCCATGTCAGATGCCATGCGGTAGGCAGCAGCCATGTAGACGGGATTGGTGTAACTGACCTCGATGTCGTCGCCATTCTTGGTGACGGCGACACGCTGCACGGCACCGTAACCGCCACGCTCGGACTTGGCGGCATGGCCCTTGAGGGCGTCATTGGTCACGCCGATGACGTGGGCGCCGTCATACGGCGAGTACTCGCCGATCACTTCAAAACCGGCAGCGGTGAGCTTGCCCTTGACGTCGCCGGCGACGGTGTTGACATCACCGGTGGTCTTGAAGGCCAGCACGAACGGCATCAGCACGTCTTCGGCCAGCGCGGAATTGATTGAAAGGATACAGAACAGTCCGAATATAAAGGTTTTTCTTAGCAAGGCAGTCATGACCTTCTCCTCCTGAAACACATGTTTTAGATTGGCATTGGATTATGGTTACATTTTTGCTTTGAAGTCTTGCATCTGCGGCCCGAACCCCGTTCACCAAAAATGAGATGCGAAGTATAGGGTAATCAGTGAGGTAGCGCGAGTGCCAATATTTCAACGCAAATATGCCAGCCAAGCAGGTGATTCTCTAGTCCTTCCCCGTGAATATGCGATAATAAAATTAACCTGATGAATAGCAGAGAAATAATCTGGAAGCCCCACGTGACGGTTGCTGCCGTGGCCGAGGACGGGGGTCGTTTCCTGCTGGTAGAGGAGTATATCGACGGCAGGGCGCTACTGAACCAGCCTGCCGGGCATCTCGAGGAGGGTGAAAACCTGCTCGCGGCCGTCATTCGCGAGACCCTGGAGGAGACCGCCTGGCACTTCCAGCCGACTGCGCTGGTGGGGCTCTACCGGTGGCAGCAGCCTGACAAGGGCAGTACCTTCCTGCGGGCCACCTTCTCCGGCCGTTGTACCGGACACGACCCCGGGCGTCGGCTCGATACTGACATCCGGCGCGTTCACTGGCTGAGTCCTCAGGAAATCCGCCAGCAGTCCGCCAGCCTTCGCAGCCCCATGGTGCTGCGCTCGCTCGAGGATTACCTTGCCGGTCACGCCTATCCGCTCACGCTGCTGAACGATGTCGACTAGCCTGCGCATCCTGCCGCTGCTGTTGATCCTGCTGCCCGTGACGAGGCCCGTGGCGGATGCGTTCATCCATGACGACATCATTCGTGCACCGACGCCTTCGCGCTATTCCGTCTGCTTCGATCATTCCTGCGCCAGCGTGGTGACCGATTCGATGAGTGACACGGAATGGCGCGAGGTCACGGCGCCGCTGCGCGAGCCGGCATCCAGTGCAGCGCAGGAGCGTACAGCCATTGCCCGTTCCATGGCATTGTTCGAAACCATCGTCGGCCGGCATACCGGCACCTCGCAGGACAGGGGCCGGAATATTGCCGGCTTCGGCCAGCCAGGCCAGCTCGACTGCATTGACGAGTCGACCAATACCACGACCTATCTGCGCCTGCTGGAAGGGGATGCGCTGTTGCGCTTTCATCGCGTCGCCGAGCGTGCGACACGCTTTGGCCTGTTTGTCGGCATGCCGCACAGTACGGCCGTCATCGAGGACCTCGGCTCCAGCAGTCACTACGTCGTGGACAGCTGGTTCCGGGACAATGGTCAGCTGCCGCACATTGTGCGGCTTGAGGACTGGCGCTCCGGACGGGATCCGGCCGATGACTGACACAGACCGCTTGCCGGACTGCAGATGAGCCATATTGTTGTCGGACTCTCGGGCGGGGTCGATTCCGCGGTGGCCGCCCTGTTGCTCGGGCAGCAGGGGCATGAGGTGACCGCCGTGTTCATGAAGAACTGGGACGAGGATGATGATGCGGGCTTCTGTCCGGCGGAACAGGACCTCGCCGATGCCACGGAGATCTGCCGGCGGCTGCAGATTAAGCTGAAAACAGTCAGCTTCTCCGGTGAATACTGGAACCGGGTGTTCCGCTACTTCCTCGATGAGTACCAGGCCGGCCGCACGCCCAACCCGGACGTGATCTGTAACCGGGAGATCAAATTTCGTGCCTTTCTCGATTACGCCCTGGAACTGGGCGCCGACGCCATTGCCACGGGCCACTATGCCCGTATCGGAAAAAATCACAGCATCCGCCTGCTGCGCGGTACGGACAATTCAAAGGACCAGACCTACTTCCTGCATACCCTGGACCAGTCGCAGCTGCAGCGCAGCCTGTTTCCCGTTGGTCACCTGGAGAAAACCGCGGTGCGCGAGATCGCGGCAAAGGCCGGGTTTGCCAATCATGCCAAGAAGGACAGCACCGGTATCTGTTTTATCGGCGAGCGCAGGTTCCGCGATTTCCTGGCGCAATACCTGCCGGGACAGCCGGGTGAAATCCGCACCCTCGACGACGAGGTGATTGGCATGCATGACGGGCTGATGTTCTATACCATCGGCCAGCGACAGGGCCTGGGGATCGGCGGGCGAAAGCATGCCACGGGCGATCCCTGGTATGTGGCGGGAAAGGACCTGACCAGCAATGTCCTGCGTGTGGTGCAGGGTGTCGATCACCCTGCCCTGTTCAGCCGGACCCTGCGGGCAGGCCGTTTGCACTGGATCGCGGGCAGTGCACCGGCAGAACGATTTTCCCTGACGGCAAGGATCCGCCACCGGCATCAGGACCAGCCCTGCAGGGTGGAACTGACCGGCGCAGATGCCTGTGTGGTGATGTTTGAACAGGCACAGCGGGCGGTTACACCCGGGCAGTCAGTGGTGTTTTATGACGGCGAGACCTGCCTGGGCGGCGGGGTAATCGAGGTGGCGACAGGATGAGCAAGGCGCGAATTCGCAACCAGGCAATCGCCCTGGCCGGCCTGTTCCAGGCCGTAAAGCTGGTTCAGCAAGTGGCGCTCGGACAGAGCCTGGATGCAACGGCGGTACAGGCCTGCCTGGCGGGGGTGTTCAACACCGACCCGGAGGCGGCGGACCGGGTGTTTGGCGAACTACCGGACCTGCGCCTCGGGCTGGAGACATTGCTGGCACAGCTTGGCCCGGAGCGGGCTGCACGCGACATGGAGATAACACGTCATGCCATTACCCTGCTCTACCTGGAACGCAAACTGTCCCGCAACCGCGATATGCTGGAGCGCATCCGTGCCGGCATCGACCGGGCCAGGGAACAGGTGGCGTTCTTCGACATGATGCATGCCGCCGTGATGGGTGGACTTGCCGACTGCTACCGGCAAACCGTCAGCACGCTGCAGCCGCGGCTGATGATCAGCGGCGAACCGGCCATCCTCGAAAATCCCGATAACCAGAACCTGATCCGCGCCCTGCTGCTCGCGGCAATCCGGGCCGCGGTGTTGTGGCGACAGTGTGGTGGCGGCCGCCTGTCGCTCGTCCTGCACCGCAGGGCACTGGTGGAGGCGGCCAGCGGATTGCTGGAAGCGTCACGCAGCACGGACTGAGCGGCCTGATTGCCCGCCGGTTTGGTGTATAATCGCGCCTCCCGGTCCGGGCGCCCTGCAGGTAATGCCCCGCGGGACGCGCAATTCCACCCGGCAACGTTTACGACCCTGGCAGGAGTTTCTATGAACGACAGTTTTGCGACGCGCGGCGAACTGCGCG
>JBFELL010000027.1:0-23044 GCA_041552135.1 Gammaproteobacteria bacterium | reverse complement strand
TCAAGGCCGACATCAGCGGCCGGCCAAAACACATCAACAGCATCTGGCGCAAAATGCAGCGCAAGCGCCTCGACTTCGAGCAGATCTTCGACGTACGTGCCGTGCGTATCCTGGTGGAGGAAGAGAAGCACTGTTACGCGGCGCTGGGCATCGTGCACGGCCTGTGGCGACACATCCCGAAGGAGTTCGATGACTACATTGCCAATCCCAAGGAAAACCTGTATCGCTCGCTGCACACCGCCGTTGTCGGGCCCGAGGGCAAGGCACTGGAAATCCAGATCCGTACCGAAGAGATGCACCGGCATGCCGAGCTTGGCGTGGCGGCGCACTGGCGCTACAAGGAGGGCGGCAGCTTCGACCCGGGGTACGAGGAAAAAATCGCCTGGTTGCGGCAGTTACTGGAGTGGAAGGACGAGGAGCATACCGCCAACGATTTTGTCGACCGGTTCAAATCCGAGGCCTTCCAGGAGCGTGTCTATGCCTTGACCCCGCAGGGGCGGATTATTGACCTGCCGCGCGGTTCGACCCCGCTCGACTTTGCCTATGCCATCCACTCCGAGGTCGGCCACCGCTGTCGCGGCGCCAAGATCAACGGCCGCATCGTCCCCCTGACCTGGCAGCTCCACAACGGCGAGCAGGTCGACATCCTGACGGCGAAGCAGGGCACGCCAAGCCGTGACTGGCTGAATCCCCATGCTGGCTATCTGAAGACATCGCGCGCCAGATCCCGCGTCAGGCAATGGTTCAAGCGCGAGGACCACGAACACAACGTAGCTGCCGGGCGCGCCATCACGGACAGGGAACTGCATCGACTCGGCGTCACCGGACTGTCGCTGGAGAAACTGGCGGATCGCTTCAAGATCCGTCAGGTCGATGAGTTCCTCGCCACGGTCGGTCGTGGCGAAATCAATAGCGGTCAGCTTGCCAGTGCCCTTACGGAATACCTGCCTGCAACACCGGAACCGGCCGTTGAACCGGTTGCCAAAAAAACTCGTGGCAAGAAGACCGCCCCCGGTGGCGTGAAAATCAGCGGTGTCGGCAACCTGCTTACCACGATGGCGCGCTGTTGCCACCCGGTGCCGAATGATCCCATTGTCGGTTACATCACGCGCGGTCGGGGCGTGACAATCCACCGCCAGGACTGCGGCAATATTCTCCGGCTACAGGGTGAGGACCAGGACCGCCTGATCGAGGTCGAGTGGGGTGCAGGCGCCGAGGCGGGCTATCCTGTTGATATCAGTGTGGAGGCCTATGACCGGCCCGGCCTGCTGCGCGACATAACCACCGTGTTCGCCAATGACCGAGTCAACGTGCTGGGTGTCAATACGACAACGGACGCAAGCGACGGTATCGCACGCATGAGCCTCACGGTCGAGATCAGCGATATCGGGCAACTCAGCCGCCTACTGACCCAGATCGGCCAACTGCCAAACGTAGTCGAGGCCAGGCGCAGGGTATAGAGGGTCAGCGCAGAATCAAGACCATGGTATGTCATGACCGCATCCGACTTCAGGGCAATCCAGCGCCAGCCTGCAATTGCCTGGCATCATATTCAGTGACACAGAAAATAACGACCGCCATCGTGCCACACGGCCATAACAGGAGCGGACTGTCTCAGCGGATCGCGGGTGTAGGTGAATACAAAAATCTCCGGAAAATAAGCCCGTCGCTCACTGTGATTGTTAGCCAACACCCGACATCACTTTCTTCGATATATCCGTATCCCGTCTTGGCCTGATCAGTGCGACTCAATTAGTGGCAGCGAGCCCTTGCCGCAGTCTGAAGCCCCGCAGTGAATGCCAGTATATTGACATTGAATTTCTCTTTGTATCTGCTAGGGTTAAATCAAAAAGCGGGGGACGACAATGCAGGAACGTAGACACAACCAGCGCCGGGACAATAATCAGATCTGCCGCTTTCCCTACCGTCAGGAAGATGGCGAAATCATCAAGTCCGACCGGCGTTTCCTGCCAGATAGAAGGCTGGATAATATCAGTGTCGAGGAAATCACTCGCGAAGACTTCATCTCGGAGCTGTCCCGGCTGAAGTGAAGTTCGCCCGGCCTGTCAGCCGGACGCGGATATCACCAGGCAAATACCCCGCTTGCCACCTGACTGCCTTTCCTGAAAAACGCAGCGCCCGCAGGTTAGAGCGGGCGCATAAGCATTGGCGCCCCGGAGACGATTCGAACGTCCGACCTAGCGCTTAGGAGGCGCTTGCTCTATCCAGCTGAGCTACCGGGGCAAGTGGGTAAACCAATCAGGCCAGGCATACGCCTGGCCTTGTTTTTGGTGGAGCCGAGGAGGATCGAACTCCCGACCTTCGCATTGCGAACGCGACGCTCTCCCAGCTGAGCTACGGCCCCGTGTCTGTCATTGACCGGGTGTGCCGGTCTCAGGTGGGCAATTCTAGCACTGCATCAGTTTAGACTGCCACACGACAGGCGATATGCCGGAAGTCGGGATTCCACGGCGGCCCCGTCATGTGTGCAAACTCTGGCTGCGGTCAGCGGGGATCGTTTTTGGCCTCACCCAGTGCAATTTCGAAATCGATGACCTTGCATACAAGGTGCTCGAAGTTGATGACATAGGCATCCTCTGCAAGCAGCATACGAATGGTCTTGATGCGCTGATCGTTCAGATCGTGTAAATCAGACAAGGCTTGCGGCATTATTGTATCCAGTCCTTTTGATTTGTTGGGTCATTACCAGACATATAGCCCTGGTCACAGTGCTGCCTGGTTCAGTAGAGTTATCGTCATGCAGCCGCCGATTTTTAGGCAGGAATTGTGTCAGGATGCACAAAGTGACAAACGAATGGCGTCCGTGTATCTGTCAATTTCAGTGCATAATCGCCGCTAATCATCGGCTGACGCACATCAATGCCCCGCATATCCCCGCGTTCGAGCACAGTACTGCACGACTGACTTGTGTCGGATACCGCCCTCACCGTTCTTACAAACTCTGTTACACATCGCACAGGGCAGAAGAAATTCCCTTATTCAAGCAATTCTCTGTGCGCAAATTCTTTTTCTGCTGATATACTTACATCTTGATATACCTGTTGCGGGGCACAACAGGAGTAGCCCACTGCGGCAAGTCTTATCTTTTGAATTTCAGTGGCTTGAGAATCCTGATGCCTTTTGACTTTGGTCTATTGTCACAGGTAAGATCGCGCTTTCGGAAATAACTGCAAATTCTTTCAGGTTATAATAAGAAGCATTGATGGAGAAACCCAGGAAGCTCACATGCCGAATGAAGCCAAGGTCCTGATTATCAAGGAAGATTCCGGTTGCGGGCAGGAGTTGCAGGCGATACTACGCTTTATCAACCAGACTCCGGTCCTTGTAGACAGCCAGAACTGGGAGGACGCATTTGAAGAGGGCAATCATTATCTTGCCGCTCTGGTCGATGCAAGGGGTACCGACACCAAGCTGGCTGAACTGCTGAATGCCATACACCGGAAAAACCCTGACCTGCCTGTCTACCTGCTGACCGAAAGGGGCAGGGAGCCCACCGTAACGATTGATCCCGGATCCTGCATTCTCGGGCGGCTTGAGATTCCACCAAGTTACACACAACTGACCAGCGCGTTGCACCAGGCGGAAATCTATCTGGAATCACAGGATGCGGCCCAAGCGGCGCACCGACCGGTCGATCTCTTCCGCAGCCTGGTCGGTAGCAGCCGGTCGATCCAGCATGTTCGCAAGCTCATCGAGCAGGTCTCTGACAGTGATGCCAATGTCCTTATACTGGGAGAGTCCGGCACCGGAAAGGAAGTGGTTGCCAGGAACCTGCATTACCACTCCTCGCGCCGCGGCAAGCCCTTCGTTCCCGTGAATTGCGGCGCCATACCGGGAGACCTGCTCGAGTCGGAATTGTTTGGCCATGAGAAAGGGGCCTTCACCGGTGCCATTTCCGCCCGCGAAGGCCGCTTCCAGATGGCGGAGGGGGGTACGCTGTTTCTCGACGAGATAGGCGATATGAGCCTGGCCATGCAGGTGAAGATCCTGCGCGTGCTGCAGGAACGTACCTTCGAGCGCGTCGGCTCGAACGACACCATCACCACGGATGTCAGGATCATCGCAGCAACCCACCGTGACCTGGAAGCCGCGATCAAGGCGGGGGAGTTTCGCGAAGACCTGTATTACCGGCTGAATGTCTTCCCGATCGAGATGCCACCGCTGTCACAGCGCATCGAGGACATACCCCTGCTGGTCAATGAACTGGTGCGGCGTATAGAGCACGAGAAGCGCGGCTCGGTTCGACTCTCCCCCGGGGCTATCTATGCCCTGTGTCAGTACAACTGGCCCGGCAATGTACGCGAACTGGCCAACCTCATCGAACGTCTTGCCATTCTTCACCCCTACAGCGTGGTAGAGGCTACAGATTTGCCGGAGACGTTCCACCTGGACGAGCAAATCGATCCCGAATTACTGGGCGACGCGTTGATCGGTTCACCGGTGACCTCGGACGATCTGGATCCGAGACTGCCCCGGGGCGGACTGAATCTCAAGCAGCATCTCAGCAGCCTGGAGGTAAACTACATCCGCCAGGCGCTAGAGGAATCCGGCGGTGTTGTTGCGCATGCAGCAAAACGTCTGGGCATGCGGCGTACCACGCTGGTTGAAAAGCTGCGCAAGTACGGCCTGCAACGCAGCAATCCCTTATCCTGACAAAACAGTACCCGGCGTCGCGTGTCAACTGAATGACGTTGACAGGCAGGAGGCAGACGCAGGCTTTATAAGTTGCGCGGGATATGATAGTTTTCGCCAATACATAATAACGAGAATGTGGAGCATCAAATACACGATTAATTCCTTTGTTCGCAGTTCACGGCTTGTTCGTGCAATGGCCTGTGACCGGTTGCATGTGTCAAGCGACCCGTGATGATGCAAGCATGCGTGAGCGGCATGCAATTGTGCCGCTTGTGGCACATTAAAATAACGATACAAGATGAGTCATGGCAAAAAACAAGGAAGAAAGGCGGGGGCACAGCAGGGCGCGTTATCAGGAAGGCATGCACGGGGCTGCCGGCAAAGACAGTTTCGCCAGGGAGTACAATTATGTGCTTCACATCACGCCCGGGGAACAGAGATTTCTTGACGCCCACAAGACCGTGCTGGCGTCCGGCACGGCGCGCTTTGCCGAGGTCTACTACCAGTACCTGTATGACCATCCCGATATTGCGGATGTGCTGTACTCGCATGAGCGCAGTGGCGGTGACATCAGCGGGCTGATCCATAACGAGCTGCAACTGATGCTCGACGTGTTCTCGCCGTCCACAGGTGATTCGCGGGAACAGGCACTCATCGGGGCAGGGCGGAAACATCTGCAAAAAGGCATCAAGCCGGTATGGGTGGCAGGGGCGTATCGGCTGTTTCTCGAATACGTCTTCCGCCTCGTCAGGGAGCTTGATATCACGCAGGAAGACAAATCCCGGCTGGAAGCGTTACTGCTCAGGCAAATCATGCGCGACCATGGCCTCATGCTCGAGGGCTACTGGAATGCCGCACTGGAGACGGCCAGGGATGAAATTGCCCAAATCGCCGGGCAGTACCGCAAGGTTGAGGACCTGCTCGCAGGATTGCCACACCTGATGTGGACAGTTGATGTGGAAAACAATCGTATCCTGTACGCCAATTACCAGCTGCACGCCCTGTACGACCCGCTGCCCGATGCGCCTGTACCGTTTCTCGAGGATACCCATGCGGAGGACAGGGAACTCGTGCTGAATGCCTGGCAACAGGCAGTAAACGGCGGCACTGCCAGTGCCGAGGTGCGCATGACGCTCGCCGAATCACCTGAACACTGGTACCGCCTGCTGCTGTACCCGTCGATGAACCGGCGCGGTCGCGTAATCCAGATGTATTGCCTGCTCGAGGACATCAACAATGAAATCCGTGAACGCAAGCAGCTCCAGCAACTGAGTACGACAGACAAACTGACCGGCCTGCCCAACCGTGCCCTGTGGAATGACCACCTCGGCATGGCGCTGGCGGCATCCCGCCGGGTACCGGGTTCACAGGTTGCCGTGATCTCGCTCGATATCAACCAGTTCAAGATGTACAACGACACACTGGGCCGTTCGGTCGGCGACAGACTGTTGCGTGATATCGCCGGGCGGCTGGATTCCGTCGTACGCGAGTCGGATTCCCTGGCGCGTCTTGGCGGTGACCAGTTCGGCATCCTGCTGCAACCTGTCAATGATGCCAGGGCCGCCAGCGAGCGTGTCATTACCCAGATACTCGACTGCTTTGACGTGCCTTTCAATTGCAGCAAAAAGCAGTTGTGCGTCAATATCACCCTCGGCGTGTCATGTTTTCCCGATCACGGTACCAATGATGAAACCCTGCTGACGAATGCCGAAAGCGCGATGTATCGCGCCAAGCGCAACGGGCTGCCATACCAGTTTTACGATCCCGTCAGCGATGTCAGCCCGGCAGAGCAGCTGCGCTACTCGGGCCAGATACAGGGCGCACTGGATAATGGCGAGTTCGAACTCTTTTACCAGCCACAGGTGGATCTGCAGACCTCCCGGCTCTCCGGTGCCGAGGCGCTGTTGCGCTGGCAGCACCCCCAGGAGGGCATGGTCCTGCCGCAGCGGATTATCCCTGTGGCGGAACAGCTGGGCATGATTTCGCCCATTACCGACTGGGTGCTGATAACCGCGCTGCGCCAGTGCAAGCAATGGTCCTACGATGGCAGCCGGGTGCCGGTTTCGGTGAATGTCTCGGCAAGGTCTTTCCAGAACCCGCGACTGCTGGAAAAGATACAGACCGCCCTGCGGGAAGCCAATGTCGATGGCGACTGTCTCGAGGTCGAGATCACCGAAGCAACCCTGATGCTGGATCTCGATCGGGCGGCCAGCGTGCTCTCGGCACTGAGTGACAGTGGTGTGGCTGTCGCCATTGATGATTTCGGGACCGGCTACTCGTCCCTGTCCTACCTGAAGCGCCTGCCCATCCATACACTCAAGATCGACCAGTCGTTCATCATCGACGTGGCATTCGACAAGCAGGACATTGCCATCGTCCAGTCAATCATCGAACTCGGCCACAACCTGGGTTACAAGGTGGTGGCCGAGGGTGTCGAAAACGGCATGGCCTGGGACATGCTGAACAATCTCGGTTGTGACGCGGCCCAGGGATACCACATCAGCAAACCACTGTCCGTGGAACACTTCTCCGGCTGGCTGACCGTCGCTAACTGATCCCCGATATAGACTCTCCGCAGACCAATCGCCGCAGATCGCGGCCAGCCTGTCTCTGTAGCCGTTAAAATCCGCAGCACCCGCCTGATATGCCGGTTTCATGGCGTTTCCATGCCTGTCTGGCAGCGAATGTCGAAAACATGACGCAGTCGACAGATACCCACCCCGTTTCCTGCTAGAAGTAATAGATCATATATAACAACAAGTTATATCTATCTAGTCGGCCAACAGCGGCATTCTCACGAACTGGTACGCCAATTGCAATGTCAGGTGGCAGCAGGACCCCTTAACAGAAACCCAAGCGGTAGTAATCGTGAAAGGAATGAAACAGGCATTGCACACAACAGGGGAGGCGGCTTGATGCTGGCATCCGAAATAAAGCTGGCATCGAAGCCGTCTCCACGCAGGGACAGCATTCGCACTATCGCGGTCACCAGTGGCAAGGGCGGGGTTGGTAAAACCACCATTGCAAGCAATCTGGCACTGGCGCTGGCAAAAGGCGGACAGCGCACCATGCTGCTGGATGCCGACCTGGGAATGGCCAACGTCGACATCCTGCTGGGCATTCACCCCGAAATCACCTTGCTGGACGTTATCAACGGCCAGCACCGGCTGCAGGATATCGTGGTGGCCGGGCCCGACAATCTGCAAGTGATCCCCGCAGCCTCCGGCCGGCTGGAACTCACCACGCTGGGCCGCAGTGCATGCGCAGGCCTGGTCAGGGCGTTCAGCGAAATCGGGGATGATCTCGATATCCTGGTTGTCGATACGGCAAGCGGTATATCCGAGAGTATTGCTACCTTCTGCCGCGCCTCACATGACGTGCTCGTCGTCACCGGAGAAGAGCCGGCATCCCTGAAAGACAACGCCGTGCTGGTCAGGCGACTGCATGCGGAATACGGAATTACCCGTTTTCATCTGCTGGCCAACATGGTCGATAACGAACACGCCGGGCGTCATGCATACAATACCTTCCGCCATTCCCTGGATGATCTGCATGAAGTGACCGTGTCCTACGCCGGCTTTGTGCCGATGGATGCCACCGTCCGGCAGGCGGCCATGGCGTACAGGCCGGTGATCGAGTCATTCCCGAAAAGTCGCGCGGCGATGGCAATCCGTAATCTTGCCCTGAAAACCAGTCACTGGTCGCTGGCCAATGCCGCGGGCGGACACATGGAATTTTTCGTAGAACGCTTGATTGAACAAAACAACGTCGAGAGGGAGGTGAAGTCATGAAAGCAAACACAGTATCGGTACCGGTCAGCAAGCCCAGCAACGACGATCTGGTCATCATGCACGAGCCGCTGGTCAAACGTATCGCATTCCACCTGATGAACCGTTTGCCGCCCAGCGTGCAGGCAGACGACCTGATCCAGGCAGGGATGATCGGACTGATCGAGGCTGCCAAGAACTTTGATCCGGAACAGGGCGCAAGCTTCGAGACCTATGCGGGTATCCGCATCCGCGGATCCATGCTGGATGAGATCCGCCGTACCGACTGGACACCGCGTTCGGTGCACAGAAAGGCCCGCGAGGTCGCCGAGGCTGTGCGCATCATCGAGAACCGCGAAGGCCGCGACGCCCGCGACGTGGAAGTTGCCAGGGAAATGGGCATCGAGCTGAATGAATATCACAAGATCCTCCAGGACGCGACTGGTTGCAGGATCTTCAGTTTCGAGGACCCGGCCGCTCTCGGCGAGGAGGGCTTCACCAGTAACGAACGCCAGTCCAACCAGCCGTTCGAGAGCCTGCAGAAAGAAAACTTCAAGGCGGGGCTGGCCGAGGCAATCAAGGGGCTGCCGGAGCGTGAGCGCCTGGTCATGGCACTATATTATGACGAGGAGCTGAACCTGCGCGAGATAGGCGATATTCTGGGTGTCAGCGAGTCACGTGTCTGCCAGATCCATGGCCAGTCGCTTATCCGCCTGCGCGCACGCATGGAAGAGTGGCTGAAGGACTGACCGTCAGGGCCGCCTGCACGCCATTCCGCATGTATAAGCCCCGGCAAGCCGGATACCCGATGTGGTACACGCGGCGTGATGGCAAGGTCCGGGGGCCGTACAACGCCAGCCATGTCACCCGGTATATCCTGCTTGGCCGGATCCGGGTAACTGACGAACTCAGCGACGACAAGTCCAGCTGGCGCCCGATCACGAAATGCTTCGAATTTCTGCCGGATGATTTCGACGGGTTGGCAAGCTGGGATGATTACCAACAGCTGCTGATGGCGCGGATCGGCGACGATGACCGCCAGTCACAGCGGCGCCAGGGTGATGGCAAGACGCTGCCGTCCGGCGTCAAACAGCGGCGACACGGTTCCGATCGCCGACAGGCGGGCAGAAATATTGAATCCCTGGTTTGTCATCTCATGGGCCGTGAGTATGGCCCCGGCAAACGGCAACAGTCCCCTTCCTTGCGCGCCTATCTGCTTGCGACCCTTCTGGTTACCCTCATCGTGGCATGGTTCAGTGCCGCGTTCAGGTAACGGACAACCTTTCTCTGATGGCCGATGACGCACTGCCAAAGGACTGTGTGGTGTATCGCAGTACCCTGAGGCTGTCCGACCAGTAATCAGCTGGCAGCCCGGCCTTCAGCTTGAGGTGGGTCAGGAACTGCGCCGGATCCGGCAATGAGTCCCATACCGACGGCAAAAAGGTCCCCCGGGCCGCATTGTCTTCCAGAATCAATCCGTCGACACCGGGACGAAGGCAATCGAGCAGTTCCTGCTCACTGTCGAATGCCACCGGCTCTGCCTCGCTCAGTACCGAGACATGGATATCCAGTGCGTCAAGTTCCTGCCTCTGCAGTGGCGGAAAACGCGGGTCGCGGAAGGCCGCAGCCCAGGCATTCTGGCTGACGTCTTCGGCCAGCGGCCGGTATGCCTGCAGGCTGCCAATGCAGCCCCGCAGCTGGCCGCCGGTCGTGTTGAGCGTGACGAAGCTGGCGCGTTTGGCCGCCAGGGACGGCGGCAGCGTATCGAGGCTGACCCTGAACGGCTGGCCATGTTCGATGCCGTGGATGATGGAGATACAGGCAAGATCCAGCAGGGTGTCCTGTTCGGTGCGCGGGTAATCCTGTTGCAACTCAGCTGAAGACATAGGCACCGTAACCGACCACCTGGTCGTGCGGGCCGGCTGTGTCACCGGAGTTACGCAGATCCAGCGTGGTTGCGGACAGCGCGTGGCGCTGTGCATACAGCAGCAGACCGCTGACGGGGTTGCGCCCACAGGCCTGGTCGTAACCGATGGTCTCGAAATCCAGCGCCTCGATCTGCCGGGTCGTTGCCGCATCCAGCTCCCTGGCTGTAGCATAGTCGTGGTAGTGGCTGAGGTCCGAACTGACGATGACAAGCGTGCCGGCATCCCTTGCCAGGGTCTCGATGACCTCGCAGATGTCCTCGGCGCCGGCTTCCCCGATCACCAGCGGCACCAGGGTGAACTCGCCCAGGGTAACCTGCAGGAACGGCAGGTGCACCTCCAGGCTGTGCTCCTGCCGGTGCGCCTCGTCGAGGACATGGACCTGCGGCAGGGGCATCAGTCGTTCGATGGCGTCGCGGTCGATGGCGACCGGGCCGAGCGGGGTCATGAACGTGGTGGCAGAGGGCGCGGCAATCCCCCGGAACGGCACGCGGTGAGCCGGTCCGAGCAGGACGATGCGACGGAAGGCATCGCGGTGCCCGCGAAGACAGGCGTAACCGCTCGCGGCAACCGGCCCGGAATAGATGAACCCGGCATGCGGCAGGATCATCGCCTTCGGCACGGTCGCAGGCGGATGTGCATCCTGCAGGTAGTGTTGCAGCAGGTCGCGCAACTCCTCGGGGTCAGCAGGGTAGAAGGTGCCGGCCACGGCGGGTTGTCGAATCGTGTTCGTCATGCCTTGAAACGCCTCCTTACTGTTTCAATAGGCGCAGATTCGGGAAAATGCAAGTGCCCGGGATCAGCCGGTATGCTGCAGCACGATTCCGGCCAGCGGCGGCAGTGACAGCGAGATCGACCAGGGGCGGCCGGAGGAGGGAACGGCCTCGGCCTCCACCTGGCCGTGGTTGCCAACATCGGAACCGCCGTAATACGCGGAGTCCGAGTTGAAACATTCACGATAGCTGCCCGGCGCCGGCACACCGACCCGAACCCCGTACCGGGGTACCGGTGTGTAGTTGAGCACTACCACGGCCATGTGATCACCGTCTCTGCGCAGGAAGCTCAGCATGGACTCGTCCGCCGCATTGCACTCGATCCAGTCAAAGCCTTGTGACGAGAAATCGTACCGGTGCAGTTCCGGCATCTCGCGGTACAGGCGGTTCAGGTCGCCGACCATCTTGTGCATGCCGCGGTGAAGCGGATAGTCCAGCAGGTACCACTCTATGCTGGCATCGAAGTTCCACTCGCGGCCCTGGGCAATCTCGTTACCCATGAAGAGCAGCTTCTTGCCGGGGAATGTGTACATATAGGTATACAGCAGACGCAGGTTGGCAAACTGCTGCCATTCGTCACCGGTCTGCTTGTAGAGCATGGATTGCTTGCCGTGAACGACCTCGTCGTGCGAGAACGGCAGGACGAAGTTCTCGGTAAATGCATACAGCAGGCCGAATGTCAGGTCATTATGGTGGTACTTGCGGTGCACGGGATCGTGTTGCATGTAACTCAGCGAGTCGTGCATCCAGCCCATGTTCCACTTCATGCTGAAGCCAAGTCCGCCCTGGTCAACCGGACGGCTGACGGCAGGCCAGGCAGTTGACTCTTCGGCGATAACAACAGTGCCGGGGAAGCGGGAATGGGTAACGGTATTCAACTCGTGAAGGAAGTTGACTGCCTCGAGGTTCTCGCGCCCGCCATGCACGTTGGGCAGCCACTCGCCCGCCTTGCGTGAGTAGTCGTGATACAACATCGAGGCAACGGCATCAACGCGCAGCCCGTCAATGTGAAATTCCTCCAGCCAGTACAGCGCGCTAGACAGCAGAAAATTACGGACCTCGCTGCGCCCGTAATTGTAGATCAGCGTGCCCCAGTCATGGTGCTCGCCGCGTCGGGGATCCGAGTGCTCGTACAGTGCGGTGCCATCGAACCGGGCAAGCCCGAAGGCATCCTTCGGAAAATGTGCCGGTACCCAGTCAAGCAGTACACCGATACCTTGCTGGTGGCAGTAGTCCACAAAGTAACGGAAATCATCCGGTGTACCGAAACGGCTGGTCGGTGCGAAATAGCCCGTGGTCTGGTAGCCCCAGGAGGCGTCCAGGGGATGCTCGGTAATGGGTAGCAGTTCGATATGGGTAAAGCCGGTTTCCCGGACATAGTCAACCAGTTCACGCGCCAGGTCCCTGTAGTTGAGGAAATTACCCGACTCGTCACGCTTCCAGGACCCCAGATGGACCTCGTAGATGGATATCGGCGAATGCTGCCAGTCCAGCTCCAGGCGTGCCGACAGCCATGCCCCGTCGTGCCAGTGATAGGCATCTTCCCCGGGGATCAGTGTCGCTGTGGCGGGGCGCAGCTCGAACTGCTGGCCATAGGGGTCCGACTTGAGCGAGATTTTGCCCTGGTGACGGGTGCGTATTTCGTATTTGTAGGGCTGCCCGCTACCCAGCCCCGGGATAAACAGCTCCCAGACACCCGTGCCGCCGCGCACGCGCATGGGGTGTACCCGACCGTCCCAGCTGTTGAAATCGCCAACCACACTGACTCGCTCGGCGGAAGGAGCCCAGACCGCGAACAGCACGCCGTAGACGCCATCGACTTGCCGGCGGTGTGAGCCCAGAACCCGGTAGATGTTCCAGTGACGGCCCTCGCCGAACAGGTGCAGGTCGAAATCCGACAGCTGTGGCGGGAAACAGTACGGATCGTAGGCGACGTGTTCGGCGCCCTGACTGTCACGCCAGATCAACCGGTAGCGCTCCGGTATGGAGCCGGCCGGGCCATGCCATTCGAACAGGTCCGTGCCGTCGATGCGTTGCATTGAACAGCCGGTCTCGACCACCCTGACCCACTCGGCGCTGGGGATAAACGCCCGCACCATCTCGTTGTCGCCAAGGACGTGTCTGCCCAGCAGTGTAAACGGGTCATGGTGTCGCGCCTCCAGCAGTTTCACCAGCTCTTCGGAGAGTTTGCGGGGCGGATTGTTGCCGGAATCTGAGTGCAGCATATAGCCGAGTGACAAGGATCAAATGAATCATTCAAAAGGGTGGTAATTCACTATACAGGCAATGCGCGTGGCCATACAATACGAACCGGCCTCAAGGATATTTGCCGGGACCGGAAGCCGCTAATGCCGATATCACATACACATCGATTTGTCAGTCGCCTGACCCGGTCCACGCTGGCCCTGGTTCTTGCGGGGGGGCGCGGCTCGCGGCTGCGGCAAATGACACTCTGGCGCGCCAAGCCGGCGGTTCCGTTCGGCGGCAAATTCCGCATTATCGATTTCCCGCTGTCCAACTGCATGAATTCAGGGATTCGCATGGTCGGCGTACTGACGCAGTACAAGGCACACTCCCTGATTCAGCATGTGCATAACGGCTGGAGTTTTCTGCGCGGCGAGTTCGGTGAATTCGTCGAACTGCTGCCGGCGCAGCAGCGTATCGAACCATCCTGGTATGCCGGAACTGCCGATGCGGTCTACCAGAACCTCGACATCATTCGCACTCATCAGCCGGAGTTTGTGCTGATCCTCGCCGGTGACCACATCTACAAGATGGACTACGGCTCGATGATCGCCCATCACGTGGAAAAGAATGCTGATCTGACAGTCGGTTGCATCGAGGTTCCCATTGAACGCGCGCGCGCCTTTGGCGTGATGACGGTCGAGGAGGACGGCCGGGTGGCTGAATTCATAGAGAAACCGGAGACTCCGGCACCGATCCCGGGTTCGCCCGACATGGCGCTGGCCTCCATGGGGATCTACATCTTCAATACGGCGTTTCTCTACGAGCAGTTGATCAAGGACGCCGACCATGATTATTCAACCCATGATTTCGGCCACGACATCATTCCGGATCTGATCGGCAAATACCGCGTCTACAGCTACCCGTTCCGGGAATCCAGTGGTGGCCAGACGGCCTACTGGCGCGACGTCGGGACGGTGGACGCCTTCTGGGAGGCAAACCTCGAGCTGATTGGCGTCACGCCCGAGCTCAACCTCTATGACGACGAATGGCCCATCTGGACCTACCAGGAGCAACTGCCACCGGCAAAGTTCGTCTTCGATGACGAAGACCGGCGTGGCATGGCGGTTGACTCCATGGTATCCGGCGGCTGCCTGATATCCGGTTCGACCGTGAGACATTCCCTGCTGTTTTCCAACGTCAAGGTCAGTTCCTATTCCGTCGTTGAGGATTCGGTCGTGCTGCCGAATGTCACTGTCGGCAGGAACTGCCGCATCACGCGCGCCGTTATCGACAAGGGCTGCATCCTGCCCGACGGCACTGTAATCGGCGAAAATCACGAAGAGGACCAGGAGCGATTCTACGTGTCGCCCGGAGGTGTGGTGCTGATCACTCCGGAGATGCTGGGTCAGGAACTCCACCATGTCCGCTAGCCGACCGCTGAATGTGGTGCTGTGCTGGCACATGCACCAGCCGCAGTACTGCGATCTCATCAGCGGCAGCTACCAGCTTCCCTGGACCTACCTGCATGCCACCAAGGACTATATTGACATGGCGGCGCACCTGGAGGCGGTCCCCGGGGCCCGCGCCGTCGTCAATTTTGCACCGGTCCTGCTGGACCAGCTGTCGGACTATGCCGGCCAGGTGCGTGGTTTCCTGTCGGAGAACAAGGCAATCCGCGATCCCCTGCTGGCCGCGCTGGCCTGCCCGGTGCTGCCCTCGGGCAAGGACGAGCGCATGGCGCTAGTCAGCGACTGCCTGCGCGTCAACGAGCTGCACTCCATCAAGCGTTTTCCCAGTTACCAGTCACTGGCCGAGATGGCCGGCTGGTTCCGTGGCCACCCGACCGGCACACTCTACCTCGGTGACCAGTTCATTGTCGACCTGCTGGTCTGGTACCACATCGCCTGGATGGGCGAGACCGTGCGTCGCAATGATGCCCGGATCAGGCAACTGATGGACAAGGGACACGGCTACACCCTGCACGATCGCCGGCAGCTGCTTGGCATCATCGGCGAACTGCTTTCCAGCGTGATCGACCGCTACCGCAGGCTGGCAGAGAGCGGCCAGGTCGAGTTGTCGATGACTCCCTACGCCCACCCGATCATGCCGCTGCTGCTGGACCTCGACACGGCCAGGGATGCCATGCCCGGCATTTCAATGCCCCGGTACAGTGGTTATCCGGGCGGCAGGGAGCGTGTGGACTGGCATATCAAGGAAGGCCTGGAGACCTTCGAGCAGTACTTCGATCTGAAACCGGTCGGTTGCTGGCCCTCGGAGGGCGGTGTCAGCACCGCTGCGCTGGAGGTGATGGAGAAGCACGGCTTCAAGTGGGCCGCGAGCGGCGAGTCGGTGTTTCGCCACAGCGTCAACCACAAGGCGAACAAAAAGCTGGCCGATACCAGTCTCTACCAGGCGTTCAGCGCAGGGGAGGGCTCGCTGGCCTGTTTCTTCCGTGACGATGGTCTCTCCGATCTGATCGGGTTTACCTACTCGGACTGGCATGCCGATGACGCCGTTGGCAATCTTGTGCAGCATCTCGAGAATATTGCAGCCAGCACGCAGGCCCAGAAGAACCCGCTGGTGTCGATTATTCTTGACGGTGAAAATGCCTGGGAGCACTTTCCCGAGAACGGTTATTACTTTCTCAACACCCTCTATGAAAAACTGGCAGAGCATCCGGATCTGAAGATGACGACCTATTCGGAATACCTCGAGGACCGCCCGCAGCGCCAGTCCCTGCACAAGCTGGTCAGCGGCAGCTGGGTTTACGGGACGTTTTCGACCTGGATCGGCGATGCGGACAAGAACCGCGGCTGGGATATGCTGATAGAAACCAAGCGGGCCTTTGACGAAACGCTGGCAACCGACACGCTGGGCAGCGAGCAATTGCTGGCGGCACAGCACCAGCTGTCTATCTGCGAGGGTTCCGACTGGTTCTGGTGGTTCGGCGACTACAACCCGGCAGACTCGGTCAGTGATTTCGAAAGGCTGTTCCGGGTGCATCTGTCTAACCTGTACAACATGCTGGGCAGGCAGCCACCGGAATACCTGTCGCATGCCTTCACCCGCGGCGGCGGCGAACCGGTGGTTGGCGGCGTCATGCGCCGCGGCCAGTTCACCGGCTGACGAATACGGCAGCCCGGCGGAACGTCCCGCATCGCCTTGACTGACAAGCTGCCCAACGGAGCACGCCAGTGCACAACCCGCTGACAGAACGCCGGGCAGGGGTGTTGCTGCACCCGACATCGCTGCCCGGAACATCCGGGCACGGGGAGCTGGGCAGGCAGGCGCTGCACTTTGTCGATTTTCTTTCCGCCTGTGGTTTCACCGTATGGCAGACGCTGCCGCTCGGTCCGACCCACGCCGATGGCTCACCTTACCAGTGCCTGTCCGTGCATGCCGGCAATGCCGAACTGATTTGCCTGCATGAGCTGGTCGCGCGCGGCTGGCTCGATGAGGCGGGCGGTGATACCCATGCCGGCCTTGCGCGTGCACGGGACGGCTTCCGGCGGCTGGCCAGCAAGGCGGAGCGCAGGGCCTGGGCGGATTTCAGGAAAACGCACGATGCCTGGCTGGTCGATTATGCGCGTTACCAGACCATCAGGAACCTGCAGAAGGGGGCGTCCTGGTACGAGTGGCCCGCCGGTTTGCGCGACCGGGAAGCCGATGAACTGGCCCGCCTCGATCATGACTGCGCCGATGCCATCGAGCAGGTGTGTTTCGAGCAGTTCATTTTCTTCGAACAGTGGCATGCACTGCGCGACTACGCCCGTCGGCACGGTGTTCTGCTGTTCGGTGACATTCCGATTTACGTTGCCCATGACAGTGCCGATGTCTGGACCGGGCGCGAGTATTTCTCCATTGACGATGTCGGTCAGCCGGATATCGTCGCCGGTGTGCCGCCGGACTACTTTTCAGCGACGGGGCAGCGCTGGGGTAACCCGCTGTACCGCTGGGACAGGATGGCCGCGGACGGTTACCGATGGTGGATAGAGCGCTTCCGTTCGCAGCTCGATATGTTCGACATCATCCGCCTTGACCACTTCCGCGGCTTCGAGAAATACTGGGAGATACCTGCACAGTCGAAAACCGCTGTCGAGGGCGTGTGGCGGGACGGTCCGGGCGCCGGGCTGTTTGACGCCCTGATAGAGGAATTCGGACCCTTGCCGCTGGTAGCCGAGGATCTCGGCACCATCACCGCCGAAGTCAACGCCCTGCGGGACCGGTACGGCATGCCGGGCATGAAGATCATGCAGTTTGCCTTTGAGGGCGGGCCGGAGAATCCCTACCTGCCGCAGAACCACACGGAGAATGCCGTCGTCTATACCGGTACCCACGATAACGAGACCACGCTTGGCTGGTTCGAGGCTCTGGACAAGACGCAGAAAAAGCGGGTTTACGCCTTGCTCGGCAACCCGCAGGCCGACATGCCATGGGCACTGATAGAGGCCGCGCTGGCATCCAGTGCCCGGCTGGCCATCCTGCCAATGCAGGATGTACTGGCCCTGGGCAGCGAGCATCGCATGAATACGCCCGGGACCATGTTCGGCAACTGGAGCTGGCAGTTCGACTGGGCGCAGGTGCCGCAAGACCTGGCGGTGCGTATGCACGACATGCTGCAGCTCCACGCACGCCTGCAGGACTGAGACGGCCGGGTATTACAGCCAGATAATGCGACCTGTCTCGAAGGGATGGCTGAGGCCGGGGTTGCTCGGGTACATGCGCAGCTTGTAGAACTGCAGCCCGGACAGCGGGGGTTCCAGGTCCAGCTCGAATATGGACTCGCCCTCGGCATTCGTCCCGGCGGCGGCAAAACGCACAGTCTCACGCACCGTGAACTCGCCGTGTGCATTTTCAGTGCCGACGATGCATTCCATGATCACGTCGTCCTCCGCCAGACCGCCAAGCCGGGCGGCCACGCGGATGGTGAGATTCTCGCCGGCCAGAATGGCATCCGACGAGTCATCGATCCGCTGCAACGAGACCTCGTGCCAGTGGCGGCTGATCTTGTCCTTCCATGCCGCCAGATCATGCGCCTCACGGTAGCCGTTGGCGGCAAACGCCCGTGACTGGCGACTGGCAGGTGAATAGTGGTTGCGAATGTAGTCACGCACCATGCGTTGTGCATTGAAGTTGGGGATGGCGGACTTCATCGAGGCCTTCGAGATCTTCACCCAGCCTTCGGAATAGCCCTGACTGTTCTTTTCGTAGTAAAGCGGGATGACCTCGTGCTCCAGCAGATCGAGCAACTCGCTGGATTCCTCGTGGTTGCGGTAGCCGATCTCGAAGTGGGGCTCGTGAGGGGCAATTGCCCAGCCGTTGTCCCCCTGGTAGCCCTCGGCCCACCAGCCATCGAGTACGCTGAGATTGATGACACCGTTCATGCTGGCCTTCTGGCCGGATGTGCCACTGGCCTCCAGCGGGTATTCCGGGGTGTTGAGCCAGACATCGACACCGGTGACGAGCTTGCGCGCCATCGCCAGATCGTAGCCCTCGATCATCATGATCTTGCCGATGAAGTCCGGGTCGAATGAGTACTGGTGGATGGTCCTGATCAACTCCTGACCGGGAACATCATGCGGGTGCGCCTTGCCGGCAAATATGAGCAGTACGGGCCTGTCGGGGTCGTTGAGCATCCGCTTCAGCCGCTCGGGATCGGAGAACAGCAGCGTGGCCCGCTTGTAGGTGGCAAAGCGCCTGGCAAAGCCGATAGTCAGGATGTCGGATTCACCCCGCACGAGGTTGCGCGTCAGGCGTTCCATGAGCGCCTCGCTGCAGCCGTTGCGGCGGTACTGCAGCATCGCGCGCTGCAGCACGTTGTCTGTCAGCTCGGCCTTCAGCGACTGGCGCAGACTCCAGTAACTGTGATCCGGCACCTCGTCGATACGCTCCCAGTATTCTGCATTGAGCAGCTCGTCACGCCAGGCGCGTCCGAAGCGCATGTCATAGAGGTTCGACCACTCTCGGGCCAGAAAGGTCGGCAGGTGTACGCCATTCGTGACGTACTTTATCGGATTTTCCTCGTGCGGCACCTGGGGCCAGATATAGCCTTCCATCCTCGATGCGACGCCGCCGTGGATGCGGCTGACGCCGTTGTGGAAGCGCGAGCCGCGCAGGGCCAGTGCCGTCTGGTTGAAAGAGCCGGGATTGCCCGGCGTGGATCCCAGTTCCAGGAACCGCTGCATGTCAATGCCGAGCTCCTTGATGTAATCGCGGAAATAACCGCTGATCAGGCCGTGCTCGAAGATGTCATGGCCGGCCGCCACCGGGGTATGCGTGGTGAATACCGTGCCGGCCGCAACCACTTCCAGCGCCGTCGCGAAGTCATGCCCCTGGGTGACGCATTCCCGGCAGCGCTCCAGGATCTGGAAAGCGGAATGCCCTTCGTTGATGTGCCACACCGTTGGGCTGACGCCGAGCGCGCGCAGGGTGCGCACACCGCCGATGCCGAGCACGATTTCCTGCTGGATGCGCGTACTCTTGTCACCACCGTACAGCTGATGGGTGATGACACGGTCGTGGTCCTGGTTTTCCTCCAGGTCGCTGTCCAGCAGGTACAGCGATATGTGGCCGGCCCGGGCCTTCCAGACATGCAGGAATACCTTGCGGTCCTGCATGTCAATATCGACCACCAGCGGCTTGCCGCCATCGTCGGTGACCTGCTCCAGCGGCAGTTGCTGAAAGTCGGTCGGCGTGTAGTGGGCGACCTGGTTGCCGTGCTCGTCGATAGTCTGGGTGAAATAGCCCTGTCGATAGAGAATGCCGATGGCAACGAACGGGATGCCAAGGTCGCTGGCGGCCTTGCAGTGATCGCCGGCCAGGATGCCGAGGCCGCCCGAGTAGATGGGCAGACTTTCGTGAAAACCGAACTCGGCACAGAAATAGGCAATCAGGTCCTCGTCAGGATCGAGGTATTCCTGGACGTCGGGGTGGGTACCCTGTTCGAGGTAGGTATCATAGGCAGACAGCACCCGCTGGAAGTCCTCCATGAAAACACGGTCGTCGGCTGCCTCCTCGAGCCGCTGCTGCGATATTCGCCTCAGGAAGGTCTTGGGGTTGTGACCGCTGGAGCCCCAGAGGTCCTTGTCCAGACGCGTAAAGAGCCGGCGCACCTGCCGGTCCCAGCTGTAGAACAGGTCATTGGCAAGCTCCTCCAGCCGTTTCAGTGCATCGGGAATTCTGGGCTGTACTTCAAGGGTAAAGCGTGTGCCTGACATGAATAATCCTTCTGGAGGAGGTTGAACTGTAGGTAAAACATGCCTGACCGGCCGCAATCGGCAAGGCGTATGCAATGCTCACTGAAATTGCAGAACAGGGCACCTATGGTACGTAAGCCGCAATGCCTTGCCAATGCTTGTGATTGGTGCCGAGGGCGAGAGTCGAACTCGCACGACCAGAGGTCACTTGATTTTGAGTCAAGCGCGTCTACCAGTTCCGCCACCCCGGCTTTCAAGCAGGTCTGTAACTGTTGCCCGACAGGGTTTACCGGTCCGGAACAGCACCTTGCTAGTATAAGCAATCGGGACGTCCGGGCAAATGCAGCGCCATGACCCTGTGCTACCATGCGCCGCCATGCAACGCAGTGACTTTCATTACAATTTACCGCAGGACCTGGTCGCCACCCGGCCCTGTGACGCACGTACCGGCAGCCGCCTGCTGTACCTGGATCCGCTGCAGGACATGCCGGCAGACCGGCAATTCGCCGAACTGCCGGAGCTTCTGGCGCCGGGCGACCTGCTGGTATTCAACAATACCCGTGTCATCCCGGCGCGCATCTTCGGCAGGAAGTCGAGCGGGGGCAGGGTGGAGCTGCTGATCGAGCGCGTTACCGGGCCGGACAGCGCGACGGCACATATCCGTGCCAGCAAGACACCCCGCGAAGGCACGCAGCTGCACCTGGATGGCGGCCTGACGGCCAGGGTAACCGGCCGCGACGATGATCTGTTTCGCCTGTCCTTTTCCGGTCAGGGCAATGTGCTCGGGCACCTCGAGCGCCACGGCCACATGCCGTTGCCACCCTATATCAGGCGTGCTGACGCGGCTGAGGACCGGGAGCGTTACCAGACCGTCTATGCCAGGGTGCCGGGGGCGGTTGCAGCGCCCACGGCCGGCCTGCATTTCGACGACAGCATGCTTGCGGCACTCGGCAAGCGGGGAGTGGAGTCGGCCTATGTCACGCTGCATGTCGGCGCCGGGACCTTCCAGCCGGTGCGTGTCGACGACATCGGGCAACATGTCATGCATCATGAATACTGCGAGATCGACGCCCCGGCATGTGCCCGTATTGCCAGGACGAAGCAGCGCGGCGGCCGTGTCATTGCCGTCGGCACCACCGTGGTGCGAACGCTGGAGACGGCGGCCGCCAGCGGCGAACTGTCGCCCTACTGCGGCGAAACCAGCCTGTTCATCACGCCCGGCTACCGTTTTCGGCTGATCGATGCGCTGCTGACAAATTTTCACCTGCCCGAGTCCACCCTGCTGATGCTGGTCTGCGCATTCGCCGGTTACGACCGTGTCATGGCCGCCTATCGGCATGCCATCGAGGCACGCTACCGCTTTTTCAGCTACGGCGACGCCATGTTCATTCCCCGCCCGGCAGCGGGCTGAGGCGGATGGCCGGTATGCGGTTCGAGATCACGGAGCACGACGGGCAGGCACGCCGCGGGCGCCTGGCCTTCAGTCGCGGCGTGGTGGACACCCCGGCCTTCATGCCGGTGGGCACCTACGGCACGGTCAAGGCCATGACGCCGGAGGAGGTCGCGGACAGCGGCGCCGGCATCATCCTGGGCAACACCTTCCACCTGATGCTGCGGCCGGGGGTCGATATCATCAGACTGCATGGCAGCCTGCATGATTTCATGCACTGGGACGGCCCCATCCTGACGGATTCCGGCGGCTTCCAGGTCTTCAGCCTCGGCGAGCTGCGCAAGATCACCGAGGCGGGGGTCACCTTCCAGTCGCCGGTAAACGGCGACACGGTCTTCATGGGGCCGGAAGAATCCATGCAGGTGCAGCATGCGCTGGGGGCGGATATCGTCATGGTGTTCGACGAGTGCACCCCCTATCCCGCCACCCGGCAGCAGGCGCAACGTTCGATGGAGCTGTCACTGCGCTGGGCGCAACGCAGCCACAAGGCACATGCCGGCAACCCGGCGGCATTGTTCGGCATCGTCCAGGGCGGCATGTACGGGGACCTGCGCCTGGCCTCGCTGGCCGGCCTTCAGGAGACCGGGTTTGACGGCTATGCCATCGGCGGCCTGTCGGTCGGCGAGCCGCCGGAGGAACGGGCCCGGGTGCTGGCCGGCCTGCTGCCGCATATGCCACGGCAGGTGCCGCGCTACCTGATGGGGGTCGGCAAGCCGGAGGACATCGTCGAGGCGGTACGCGTCGGGGTGGACATGTTCGATTGCGTCCTGCCGACACGCAATGCCCGCAACGGCCACCTGTTCGTGTCATCGGGCGTGCTGCGCCTGCGCAACAGCCGCTACCGGACCGACACCCGGCCACTGGACGGGGACTGCCCCTGTTATACCTGCCGGAATTACAGCCGGGCCTACCTGCAGCACCTGCACAGGTGCGGAGAGATCCTCGGCTCGCGACTGAACACCATCCATAACCTGGCCTACTACCAGCAACTCATGACCGGCATGCGCGAGGCCATCCGCCAGCAGGCGCTGGACGGATGGATCCGGGATTTTTATGCCCGGCGCACCCAGATGCCATGAGCTGTGCCATA
>JBFELL010000026.1:0-23052 GCA_041552135.1 Gammaproteobacteria bacterium | reverse complement strand
TTTTGCGACGCGCGGCGAACTGCGCGTCGGTGACCAGACCTACGAAATATTCAGCCTGCGCAAGCTCAACGAGCAATACCCGATTGCCCGCCTGCCCGGCTCCCTGAAGATCCTGCTGGAGAACCTGCTGCGTTACGAGGACGGCAAGACCGTCACCCGGGGCGACATCGAGGCGCTGGCAGGCTGGGACGCCGCAACAGAGCCCGCGGTCGAGATCGCCTTTCGCCCGGCCCGCGTGCTGATGCAGGACTTCACCGGCGTACCCGCGGTTGTCGACCTGGCCGCCATGCGTGACGCCATGCAGGCACTGGGTGGTGACCCTGACAGGATCAATCCGCTGCAGCCGGCCGAACTGGTGATCGACCACTCGGTGCAGGTGGACAGCTTCGGTTCCGAACAGGCGGTCGACCTCAACAGCGAGCTGGAGTACCGGCGCAACCAGGAGCGCTACAGCTTCCTGAAGTGGGGCCAGAAGGCCTTTTCCAATTTCAAGGTCGTACCGCCCGACACCGGCATCGTGCACCAGGTGAACCTGGAGTACCTGGCACGGGTGGTATTCGGCTCCGGCAATGACGGCCCACAGCAGGCCTACCCCGATACACTGGTCGGTACGGACTCGCATACCACCATGATCAACGGCCTGGGTGTGCTGGGCTGGGGTGTCGGCGGTATCGAGGCGGAAGCCGCCATGCTGGGACAACCCATCTCCATGCTGATCCCGCAGGTGGTGGGCTTTCGCCTGACCGGACAACTGCCGGAGGGTGCGACGGCCACGGACCTCGTGCTGACGATTGTCGAGGTGCTGCGCAAGCACGGCGTGGTCGGCAAGTTTGTCGAATTCTTCGGCGACGGACTCGACCACCTGCCACTGGCGGACCGCGCAACCATCGCCAACATGGCACCGGAGTACGGCGCCACCTGCGGTTTTTTCCCGGTCGACGGCGAGACACTGAACTACCTGCGCCTGAGCGGTCGTTCCAGGGCGTCGATCGCACTCGTGGAGGCCTATGCGCGCGAACAGCTGATGTTCCGCGAACCCGGCGTCGCCGAGGCGGACTATACCTCGGTCGTCGAACTCGACCTGGGCAGCATCGAACCCAGCCTGGCGGGCCCGAAACGGCCACAGGACCGGGTGGCGCTGAAACAGGTCAGGGAACGCTTTCTCGATGCCCTGCAGTCGCTGAAACAGGAACGCAACATCGACGGCCACGCAGTAACGGCCACCATTGACGGACAGCAGGTGGAACTGGATGACGGTGCCGTGGTGATTGCCGCGATCACCTCCTGCACCAATACCTCCAACCCCTCGGTCATGATCGGTGCCGGCCTGGTGGCAAAAAAGGCCGCCGGACGCGGCCTGAAGGTCAAGCCCTGGGTCAAGACCTCGCTGGCGCCGGGCTCGCGCGTGGTGACGGAGTACCTGCAGGAGGCCGGCCTGATCGAGCCGTTGCAGTCACTCGGTTTCCACGTTGTCGGCTACGGCTGCACCACCTGCATCGGCAATTCCGGCCCGTTACCGGAACCGGTGTCCGCGGCGATTCGCGAGGGCGACCTGACCGTCTGCTCGGTGCTGTCCGGCAACCGCAATTTCGAGGGCCGCGTGCATGCCGAGGTGCGCATGAACTACCTGGCCTCACCGCCGCTGGTCGTGGCCTACGCACTGGCCGGTCGCATGGATATCGACATCCAGAACGAGCCGATCGGCCATGATGCCGACGGCAAGCCGGTGTACCTGAAGGACATCTGGCCCAGCCAGGCCGAGGTACAGGCCGCGGTCGGGGCGAGCGTCAGCGACGACGAATTCCGCTCCACCTACCGCGACGTCTATGCCGGTGAGGAACGCTGGACGGTGCTGGACTCACCGGCCGACCAGCGTTATGCCTGGCAACAGGACTCGACCTACATCCGCAAACCGCCCTACTTCGAGGGCATGACGCAGGCACCCGCCGAGACCGGCGACATCCGCGGCGCACGCGTGCTGGCCCTGCTGGGTGACTCCGTGACCACGGACCACATCTCGCCGGCCGGCGCCATCAAGGCCGACACACCGGCGGGCGAGTACCTGCTGGCCAACGGTGTCGAGCCGGCCGACTTCAACTCGCTGGGTTCCCGGCGCGGCAACCACGAGGTCATGATGCGGGGCACCTTCGCCAACATTCGCCTGCGCAACCTGCTGGCACCCGGTACGGAGGGCGGTTTCACCCGCCACCAGCCGGACGGTGAACAGATGAGTATTTTTGCGGCATCGGAAAAGTACCGTGCCGAGGGTACGCCGTTGCTGGTGATCGCCGGCAAGGAATACGGCTCCGGCTCCTCGCGCGACTGGGCCGCCAAGGGGCCGCGCCTGCTGGGCGTGCGGGCGGTGATAGCCGAGAGTTACGAGCGCATTCACCGTTCCAACCTGGTCGGTATGGGCATCCTGCCGCTGCAGTTCCAGCCCGGCGACACGGCCTCCAGCCTCGGCCTGACAGGCGAGGAACGCTACGACATTGCCGGCATGCAGGCGGAAACACCGAAGAGCGTGACCGTGACCGCTACCCGGCCGGACGGATCGCAGCAGACATTCGGGGTGCGGGTACGCATCGACACGCCGCAGGAGTTCGAATACTACCGCAACGGCGGCATCCTGCATTACGTGCTGCGCCAGCTCGCGGCCTGAACCGTACGGGAAGCCACTCATGGACCTGACACAACTCACCGCCCTTTCACCTGTCGACGGCCGCTACGGTTCGAAGACGCAATCCCTGCGCCCCATCTTCAGCGAATACGGCCTGATCCGCCATCGCATACTGGTCGAGGTGCGCTGGTTGCAGGCACTGGCCCGGCATGAAGGTATCAGTGAAGTGCCGGCCCTCGGCTCCCATGCCGAGCGGGTACTTAACGACATCATCGAGAAGTTCAGCGAACAGGATGCCCAGCGCGTCAAGAACATCGAGCGCACGACCAACCACGACGTCAAGGCAGTCGAGTATTTCCTCAAGGAAAAAATCGCCGGCAACGCGGAGCTGGAGGCCATCAGCGAATTCATCCACTTTGCCTGTACCTCGGAGGACATCAACAACCTGGCCTATGCGCTGATGCTGCGCGAGGCGCGCAACCAGTCGCTGCTGCCGCTGATGGATGATGTCATCCGTGCAGTGACCGATCTGTCGCATCGCTACGCCGACGAGCCGATGCTGGCGCGTACCCACGGGCAGACGGCCTCGCCGACGACCGTCGGCAAGGAAATGGCCAACGTTGCGGCACGCCTGCACCGCCAGCGTGACCAGCTGGCCAACATTCCGATGCTTGGCAAGATGAACGGCGCCGTCGGTAACTTCAATGCCCATCTGGTGTCGTATCCGGATGTCGACTGGCCCGCCCTGTCGCGTGATTTCATAGCCGGGATCGGTCTGGAAATGAACCCGTACACCACCCAGATCGAGCCGCATGATTTCATGGCCGAGCTGTTTGACTGCCAGGCGCGTTTCAACACGATACTTGTCGATTTCTGTCGTGATGTCTGGGGCTATATCTCGCTCGGCTACTTCGGGCAAAAGACGATCGCCGGCGAGGTCGGCTCGTCCACCATGCCGCACAAGGTCAACCCGATCGATTTCGAAAATGCCGAGGGTAACCTGGGTATCGCCAACGCCCTGCTGTCCCACCTGGCCGCGAAGCTGCCGGTCTCCCGCTGGCAGCGCGACCTGAGCGACTCCACCGTGCTGCGCAATATCGGCGTGGCGATTGCGCATGTGATCATCGCCTGCGAGTCCTGCCTCAAGGGCATCGGCAAACTGGAGATCAACCGCCAGCGAACCGCTGCGGACCTGGATGCCAGCTGGGAAGTGCTGGCAGAGGCCCTGCAGACGGTGATGCGCCGTTATGGTATCGAGAAGCCCTACGAGAAGCTCAAGGACCTGACCCGGGGCCAGGCGGTCAACCAGGCCACCCTGCAGGCATTCATCAGCGGCCTCGAGTTGCCGGATGCCGTCAAGGCGGAGCTGTCGCAGCTGACACCGGCCGGCTACACGGGCAACGCCAGCCGGCAGGCCCGCGACATCTAGGTGCGCGGCACTGTCCTTCCGGATTGTACAGACCCGCATGCCGCAGTACATGGCGCAGGTCCGCGCCATTCGCCAGCAGGTCTTCATCGACGAACAGGGCATCCCTGCACAGCTCGAATGGGATGGCCGCGACACCGACTGTATCCATGTACTGGCATTCACCCCGGCGGGTGAGGTGGTAGGCACCGGTCGTCTCGATGTCGACGGGCGCATTGGCCGGATGGCGGTGCTGGCGCCCTGGCGCGGACGCGGTGCCGGGACGGCCATGCTGAAGGGGTTACTGGCTGCGGCGCGCGAGACGGGGTATCGACGGGTCTACCTGCATGCCCAGGAGAATGCGCAGTCCCTGTACCGGCGCGCCGGTTTCCGTGTTCGTGGGGATCCTTACCTCGAGGCGGGTATCCGGCATATCAGTATGGAAATGTCCCTGGATCACGGTAATACTTAAATGCTACCAACAGGAGTAATGCCATGGATGCTGGAGACACGAACCGGCTGACCTCCGCCGGGCTGGAGCTCGATACCCTGCAGCTGGGCGCGAGCAGCGAAGAATTCGAGACCGACAGCCGCAGCGAGGTCGCCGGGGTCACACAACGGCTCGCCGCCCAGGCGCAGCGCCTGCTGCTGCTGCATACCGAAAACCTGTCGCCGGAGATCTATGACCGGCCCGCCTTCCTCGATGCCGTCAGAGACTTCGCCCGCCGCCACAGCCAGACACGCTTCCTGATCCTTATACAGGATGCCCGTCAGGCGGTGCAGCGGGGGCACCGCCTGATCGAACTGTCACGCCAGCTGAGCAGCACCATCGAGTTCCGCCGCCCGGCGGCTGAATACCGGCATTTCCACGAGACCTTCCTGCTGGCTGACACGACCGGCTACCTGCACCGGCGTATACCCGCGCGTTACGAGGGGACTGCCTGTTTCAATGCCCCCGGCAAGACCGCGGACTGGCAGAAATATTTCATGGAGGTCTGGGAGCGCAGTGAACCCGACCTGGAAATGAAGCGGTTGCACCTCTAGCGTGACTGGAGGGCATGCCGTCACCCGCACTTCACACCTCCCCCCTGAACGGGAGAGAGGTGTGTTGATCTGACAGGGCGCAATCCGCGCTTACGGGAATGCCGGGATGACGGGTTCCGTGCCCTCGATATCCGCTTCCGGGTGGTGCGACTTCACCAGCTTGGTGATCTCGTCGACGCGGGCCTTGGGTACGTCGGCCATCATCAGCAGGCTGCCTTTTTCAATGGCGTCCTCGAATTCCTTCAGTCGTGTACTCGGGGCGGAAATACCGATCATGCCGGAGATCCAGGCACCGACACCGGCACCGGCGAGGCCGATTCCCAGGATGGCGCCACCCGCCAGGGCGAGACCACCCGTTGTGACGGCCGCGATGCCGGCCAGCACGCCGGTGGCGCCGCCGACGGCCAGTCCACGTTCCACGGCCGGGACAAAATCACTTTCCTGCAACAGATTGGCCTCCGGCAGGTTTGCCTCGGTCAGCGCATGGTGATCGGAAGCGGCAATATGGATGTGGCGTTCCTCGATGCGTGCCAGCAGCAGTTCATCGACGATGGTCTTTGCGCTGTCGACACTGGGTAACAGAAAATACAGTCGTCTCATTGCCTGTCTCCTTGGTTTTCAGGTACATCTGGTCATAAGTATGATTAATAATATCCCGTATGATGTCCTACTGATTTCTATAGGACAATACTGCGGGTAATACCAGTCGCGCAACAGTAATTTGACCGGAACGGCGTCGGCTAATTCCCCTTGGGCAAAAAGCCCGCACACGTGTCCGCGCCCCGGTCTTGCCGGGAAACATGGCGCATGTAGTCCTCGGGTGTATCCAGGTCGTCGCGCCGGGCGAGCAAATGCACGTTTCTGCCCTGCTGCCGGATACGCGCGAGCGTGTGCGCCATGACAACCCTGCTTCCCCAGGGGATATCGGTGAACACCTGCCGCAGGGAGGCGCGCATGCCGACCAGGTAATAGCCGCCGTCGCTTGCCGGTCCGAGCACGACATCGGTACCTGCGAGCAGCATGCCAAGGGCCTCGTCGATATCCGCCGCCGACAGCGACGGGCAGTCGGTACCGATCAGGACGACGGCGTCACAGCTTTGCAGCGAGCCGTGAATGGCATGGTGCATGCGCAGACCGAGGTCGTCGCCGGATTGTTCATGCAGGCGGAGGGCGTAGTCCCGCCGGCATGCGGTGAAGAATTCGTCTTCGCAGTCCGGGCTGCACCAGAGTTCGAGCGGACACAGCTGCGCCCGTGCCAGCTTGTCCAGCGTCAGTCGCACCAGTCGGGCGTGCAGGTCGGCGCAGCCAGCGGGATCCAGCACGGGGTGAAGGCGCGTCATGACCCTGCCGGGCTGCGGCGCCTTGGCGAATACCAGGACACGGCAATCCGGGTATTTCACCGCGGCCCTGCCCCGTAGTATTTCGCCAGGGTATCCGGTGCGACACCGAGAAAATAACCCAGGCGCAGGCCCCACATCAGCACTACGGTGCGCAGGTATCCGCGTGCCTGCCAGCGCCGCGGCGAGGTCTCCAGCACGCTCCGCAGACAGGCAGGTCGGGATTGTCTGCGCAGTGACCGGCTCAGGGCAATGTCCTCCATCAGCGGTATGTCCGGGTAGCCGTTGACCTGCTCGAACAGGTCGCGACTGACGAAGATGCCCTGGTCGCCGGTCGCGATCCCGGTGAGGCGGGAGCGCAGGTTCATGCTGGCGGCGACCAGCTGCATGCGCAGCCCCCCATGGGGAAAGCGGATATCGAAACGGCCCCATTTGCGCTTGCCGCCCAGCAGGGCGTGAATGATGTGCCGGTCGCTGTCGGCCGGCACGCCGGTGTCAGCATGCAGGAACCAGAGAATATCCCCATGTGCCGCCCCGGCGCCTGCCTGCAGCTGGCGTGAACGCCCGCGCGGGGCATGCAGTACCCGGTCGGCCAGGGGACCTGCGATATCGGCCGTGGCGTCGCTGCTCCCGCCATCGACCACGATGATCTCGTGACCGCGCCGGCGCATCGCTTGCAGTGATGCCAGCGTGCTCCCGATCGCAGCGGCCTCGTTAAGGGCCGGCACAATGACAGCGAGGCGCACCGTCTCAGCCGCCATCAGAGTGGACCTTCTTCACCGCGGGAATGATGATCAGGGGTACAGTCATGCGCACGGGCTAGAAGGCACCGCTGCAGCCTGAGCCCTGTCCGGCCGTGCAGCCATAGCAGTGATCGGCGACGGCGATCCCGCTGCCCGTGATATCACGGCCCGCAAGCTGTGACAGGTGCATTCTGTCACTGCCGCTCACCCCGGCGGGCAGGTCGAGCATCTGGTTGAAGTCGCAATCATAGACATAGCCCTGCCAGTCGACGCTGAGCAGGCTCCTGCACATGACCTGCTCGAGGTTCTCGTCCCGGTGAGCGCCGCGCAGCAACTGCATGTAGTCGTCGAACCGCCCCTTCGAGACCAGCATGCTGCCGAAACGCTTGATCGGCATGTTGGCCAGCGTCAGCAGGCGGTTGAAGCGAATACCGAAGGTATCAAACAGGTACTTGCGGTAATCACGCTCCAGAGCCGCCTGCGGCGGCGGCAGGTCAGGCCCCTGCGGGTTGTACATCAGCTTGAGCTCCAGGCCGCTGCCTGGCTGGCCATAACCGAGTGCATTCAGTCGCTGCAGGGCGCGAATACTGTCGTCGTATACACCCTTGCCGCGCTGTGCTTCCACATTATCCTTCTGGTAACAGGGAAGCGAAGCAACAATCTCTACCTGATTCTCTGCAAGGAATTCGGCTGTATCCCCCTGGCCAGGCTCCAGCAGCACGGTCAGGTTGCAGCGGTCGATGACGTGCATGGCCATCTCCCGTGCCGCACTGACCAGTCGCCGGAATCCGGGATTCAGTTCAGGGGCTCCGCCGGTGAGGTCAAGGCTGGCAAGTGCCGCGCCCGACAGGTAGCGGATGACAGCATCAATGGTCTCGTCCGTCATGATCTCCTTGCGCGTGGGGCCGGCGTTGACGTGGCAGTGCAGGCAGGACTGGTTGCAGCGATAACCCAGATTGACCTGCAGGGTCTGCAGTCGATCGCGGCGTATGGCCGGGAAGTTGCCCTGTTTCAGCAGTGGCAAGGTTGCGTGCATGATGTGCCTGCCTCCGGTGATGTTGTTCTCATGGCCACAGCCGGTTGATCAGGCGGACCATGAACCGTGTCTTGCGCGAATAAAACAGCTTTGCATATCGGGCATTCAGGGTGCGTCGATGGATCTGCGCATAGGTCGGGTAGGCATGCACCAGTTCCGTGATCGCCTGTGCCTTCGCCTTGAGCCGTATCGCCAGGGCGAGTTCATGAATCAGTTCACCGGCATGGGCGCCGACCAGGCTGGCGCCGCAGATCCGGCCGCGACGGGTCAGGATCTTGAGAAAGCCGGGCGTGGCGGTATCGGTCCTGGCGCGGTCGATGTCCGCCATCGGGAAGGTCGTCACGTCACAGCGAATGCCCTGTGCGCGTGCCGTGTTTTCCGTGAGCCCGACCTGTGCGACCTCCGGGTCAGTATACGTGACCACCGGAACCACCCGGTAGTCAGCCTTGCGGGGCAGGCGAAACAGCAGGTTGGCCAGCACCACGCCGGCCTGGTACTCGGCCATGTGCGTGAACGGGTAAGGTCCGCAGACATCGCCGATGGCGAAGATGTGGCGCTCGGTGGTTCGCAGACGCCGGTCGACGGTAATGCCGCTGCGTTCATAACCGACCCCGGCGACGTCCAGGCCAAGGCCATGCAGTGCCGGCCGGCGGCCGGTTGCGACCAGGATGCGGTCGCACTCGATGGTATTGCCATCACCCAGTTGCAGCTGGCGGCTGTCGCCATCGCGCCGTGCAGCGGTAACCTGTGTTCCGGTATGCAGGGCCAGGCCCTCGGCGGCCAGCACTTGCGCCAGGCACCCGGCGATATCCGCATCCGCCGCGGGCAGCAGCTGATCGGCCTGCTCGACGAGGCTGACCCGGCTGCCGAGCCGGGCAAAGGCCTGCGCCAGTTCCAGACCGATCGGTCCGCCGCCGACAACCGCGAGGTGCTGCGGCAGCTGGCGGCGGTTAAAGATGGTTTCATTGGTATCAAAGCCGGCCTCCTCCAGTCCCGGGACAGGCGGGATGACCGGTCGCGAACCGGTGGCGATGACGAAGCGCCTGCCGCGGATCAGGTCATCTCCAACCCGGATTTCATTCGGACCGGTGAATCTGGCCGTACCGAATACCACCTCGCAGCCATAGCCACGGAAACGCTCCGGGTCGTCATGGACCTGGATATCCGCGATGACGTCATTGACGCGGTCGATGACGGCGCCCATGTCCACATCGGGTTCGCAGTCCGGCAGTCCGTAGCGGCTGGCAGTGCGCATCAGGTGTGCGACACGCGCCGTGCGGATCAGCGTCTTGCTGGGGACACAGCCGCTGTGCAGACAGTCGCCGCCCAGGCGGGCGGATTTCTCTACCAGTGTGACCTTCAGGCCCAGTTGCGATGCCACGCTGGCGACCACCAGCCCGCCAGGGCCGCCGCCGATGACCACGAGATCGCGCCGGGCCGGCATTGTGCTATGCCCTGCCCGCCTGCCTGCGCCGCCGCATGCGCAGGTAGATGCGCGAGGCGAAGGCGATGGTTGCCACCAGCGCCAGCGCCAGCAGTCCCTTGCGGATGACGGCCTCGCCGCCGACGGCAATCTCCCGGCCGGCATAGCCGAGATAGGTGTAGGCGGCACCGCCCGGCGCCATGAATATGAAGGTCGTGATGACGTAGTGTGACAGGCGTATCCGGGTCAACCCGAATGCATAGTTCAGCAGGTTGAACGGAAACAGCGGTACCAGCCGGGTAAAGGCGACGAAACGCCAACCCTCCTCCTCAACACCATCAACCAGTTGTCGCAGGTGCCTGCCGCTGCGCCTGGCTACCCAGTCCGAGGCCAGGTAGCGCGCCGTCAGGAAGGCCAGCGTGGCGCCGAGGGTGGCGCCGGTGAGGCTGTAGACAACGCCGAACACCGGCCCGAACAGTGCACCGCCGGCCAGTGTGAAGACGAGACCGGGCATGAAGAACACCGTGGCTATGGCGTAAGCGGCTACGAAGACCAGCGGCGCGATCCAGCCAAGCTGCGCCAGCCAGTTATTGAGCGCCTCGGGTGTCAGATTGTCGCGCCAGTACCATGCGGCCGCAATGCCCAGCAGCAGCACCAGTACCAGCAGGTAGCGCAACCAGTGGCGGTCATTCATCAGGCGACTTCCAGCCCCGGCGCGTGATGGCATAGTCCGTGATTTTGCCAATGAACGGCATGCTCAACAGCCCCCGCAGGCGAATGCAGTACGCGGGATCGCGAAAGGTATCGATACCGATCACCATGCCGGTATGGCCATCGACGGGCTGTGCGCGGTACGTGCCGAACAACCGGTCCCAAAGGGACAGGTTGAAACCGAAGTTGCTGTTGGTCTCGAAATCGAGATGCGAATGATGCACGCGATGCATGTCCGGGGTCACGATCACTAATCGCAGCCAGCGGTCCAGCGGACCGGGCAGCCGGATGTTGCTGTGATTGAACATGGCGGTGGCGTTCAGGATCACCTCGAACAGGACCACGGCAACCAGTGGCGGTCCCAGCAGCAGGATCACGGCGAACTTGATGGCCATGGAGAGCAGGATCTCGATCGGGTGGAAGCGTGCGCCGGTGGTGACATCGAAGTCGAGGTCCGCATGGTGCACGCGGTGCAGGCGCCAGAACACCGGCAGGGCGTGAAACATCACATGCTGCAGGTAGATGGCGGCATCCAGCAGGACCACCGAGCCGATGACGGCCAGCCATGGCGGGGCCTCGATCACGTTGAACAGTCCCCAGCCCAGCAGCTGGGCCTCGGCGGCCATGCCAACGGCCGCGAGCGGGAAGGCCAGTCGCAGGATGGCCGTGTTGAAGATAACCAGGCCGATATTGTTCAGCCAGCGCGCGGCCTTCGACTGTTGCAGCACGCGTCGTGGTGCCAGCAACTCCCAGATGGCCATCACGACGAATATGCCGATAAACCCGGCCAGGCGTATGGCCGGTTCGTTGTCCATGATCAGGCTATCCATGTTGCTGCAGTTCTCCGCTAGTGGCTGTTTCGCCGGCGGCCTTCCGGCGCACGGCTTCACGGGCCAGTCGCAGGACATGGCTGTCTGCGCCTGCCTGGTATGCATGCTCGCTCAGGTAGCGCCGCCAGGCCCGCGCGCCGGGAACCCCCTGGTAGAGGCCGAGCATATGCCGTGTTATATGTTTGAGTGCATTGCCGCGGCTCAGTTCCCTGTCAATATACGGCAGCATGCGGTCAATGGCAGCTTCCCGGGTTGGCGGCGCGCCCCGGTCGTGGAAGAAGCCGGCGTCCACGTCAGCCAGGATCCAGGGATTGTGGTAGGCCTCGCGGCCAAGCATGACGCCGTCGACCCGTTGCAGGTGGGCACGCGCCTCAGCGAGCGTCCTGATGCCGCCGTTGATGACAATCTCCAGTTCGGGGAAATCCGACTCAAGCCGGTAAACCCGCTCGTATCGAAGCGGCGGAACGCTCCGGTTTTCCTTCGGGCTCAGGCCCTGCAGGCAGGCCTTGCGGGCGTGTACGATGACCGTGCGGGTGCCGCAATCGGCCAGCATGCGGATGAATGCAGCCAGTTCCGCGTAGCTGTCGCGGTCGTCGATACCGATACGGGTCTTGACCGTCACCGGGACCTCGACACTGCGGTTCATGGCCGTGACACAGGCGGCGACGGTTTCCGGCTCTGCCATCAGGCAGGCACCGAAACGCCCGGACTGCACCCGGTCGCTCGGGCAACCGAGGTTGAGATTGATTTCATCGTAACCTGTCTGTTCACCGATCCGCGCGGCCTCGGCCAGGGCGGCCGGATCGCTGCCACCGAGTTGCAGGGCAACGGGATGTTCAACCGGGTCAAAGCCAATCAGGTGGCGGCGGTCGCCGTGCAGCACGGCATGCGCCGTCACCATCTCGGTGTACAGCAGGCAATGGCGGGAGATCTGGCGCAGGAAATAACGGCAGTGACGGTCTGTCCACTCCATCATCGGGGCAATACAGAAGGTGTGATCTGGATAGTCTTTCATGGCACTGGCGGACAGTATAGCCGCAAGCCTGTCTGCCGCGAGAGCCGATACGGCCAGGGCTGCCCCTGGCGGGGGCATATCCCGGATAAATGGTATCCGGCCGGGGAAATCCCGATGCGCGGAGGGTAGTGCACTGTGACTGGTGACGGACTTTGATGCTGACAGCGGCGCAGCCGGTTATTTCCACTCTTTCCTGGCTGCGACCCCGGCAAGTCCGGCGAGACCGCAGAGAAACAGCGTGAACGCGGCAGGAACGGGCACCGCTGTATAAGTGACATTGAAGGTGTCGGTGAAGGCCTCCAGGGCGTCCAGATTCAAGCTGACAATGGTGTTGCCGGTTATCTGGATGAAGTCTTCGCTGCTTGTGCAGTCCACAGCCGAGCCTGCATCTTCAACGGCTGTACAGCCCAGGGCGCCAGTGGTTGCGGAGTTGAAGCGGATAGCGGAAACGAGTGCAAGCGTTTCGTCGAAGGCGAAACCTGCCAGCACCGGGTCAGTGGTCGGGGTGGCACTGAAGACCAGGAATGTGCCCTGGTCTGTCTCTTCAAGAAAGGCGCCATTGGGCGATAAGAGCTTGATGAAATTATCGACAGCCACACCAGCTACCGGTATCGGACATCCACTTCCGGTTTCTCCCAGGGTGCACGCCCCGGGATCGGCATCAAGCAAGTCGGTGTATGCCTGATCCAGGCCGATCGTCAGTGTCGCAGCGGAGGCGGTCCGCACGGTTAGCGCCAGAAATACGGCGATTACCTTCGCAATGATGTGTGTTTTTATCATCGCAGTACTCCTCACTCGGTCCCGGCCCTGTGCGGCAATTGGCGCGTCGGCAATCGATGGCACTACGGTGCCGTGCCGTGGTCCGGGCACCGGCCTGCGGTGCCGGTGATAAAGGCACAACGCCGGCAGCCCCGTCCAGTGCCGCCAGAAAGCACGGCACCCCCCACCCCGGCCAGCTGACCCGGTTTTCCGTCCACGGCGTTTGCTGCCGCCTGGCCGGCATTCCGGTTTTGCATCTGACACTGTATCAGTTTCATAGGGTCATGCCAGAAAATCACTTCGAGTTCGAGGGTGTTGTCTGCAGCATCAGCCTGATGAACCGCGCGTCAATGCCTGTCTGCTGGATGTATCAGACAGCCGGTGTCGCCCTGCCTGCGCGGGAAAGCCGGGGCAACCGATCAGACGATATCCACTGACGTCTGAGTGTCTTCGTCGATGGCAAGGTTGACCTGGCCGGTGTTGACACCGGCAAGGACGGCGATGTCCGCCTCGGTGAAGTCCCCGCCTCCGCCAGGGTCAACGGCGATGCGGGTGTCACTGCCGTCCGTGGTGGCGCTGAGGTATTCGTCGATATTTGCGAGTATGTCATCCGGATCTGCCCCTGCAAGTATGCCGGAGATGTCCAGCACGTCCTGCTCATCCTCGCTGTAGTCAGTGATGTTGTCCGGGCCATCCGTTGTGCTCTGGAAAACAAAGGTGTCTGCGCCACTGCCGCCCGTGAGCTGATCGACACCGAGTCGACCGACGAGGATGTCGTCCCCGCCACCGCCGTTGAGGATGTCATCACCCCGGGTGCCGTAGATCACATCGATACCGCCTGCGCCTGTTATCCGCGAGACCGGGGTGTCAGGGTTGATCTCTGCGACATGAACCGTGAAGTCGGCCGTGCCAGTGCGCCCCCTGGCGTCGGTGACCGTGTAGACAAAGACCTCCCTGCTGTCAGTGTCCACCTCGGGAACCCGGTAGCTATAGTCAGCGCTGGCAAAATCGAATTCGAGATCCGCGCCTAGGCCGGTGACCACGGTCAGTACGCTGCCGTTGACCGGGCCTCCCGTGCCGCCGGTAATCTGGTCGGCAACCGGATCGTAGCTGTAGGTCGTGCCGTCCACTTTCAGGGACACCAGCTGTACCCCCCCGGCGTCGAAACGGTCACTGGCACCGGTCTCGCTGACCAGATTGCCGCTTACCGTGTTGGTCTCGACTCTCTCCACCAGTCCGGCGACAAGTTCGGCCTCGTCGAGGATCACCGGGTTATCGGGATCGTCGTTGGGAAACGCGACCTCATCGAGCTGGTTTCTCGGATCCTCCAGCGGCCTCAGGCCGTCGCCGATGCCGAGCGCATAGGCCCGGGTGATATTGTTGTTCGGCTCACTGAGAAATGACTCCCACGCCGCGACATCGGTTGCGCTCAATGCACCGCCCCCCTGGCCGGGCAGTCCCAGGGGATCCCCGTCGGAGAGGAAGTAGACCACGCTCTGGCTGGCTGCGGGTGCAGGATCGCTGTCGGCGTTGAACGCCTCGCGCACCTGCAGCAGGGCCGCACGGTAGTCGGTGAAGCCACGCACCTGGACGCCATCGAGGTAATCCATGGCATCGCTCAAGGCCAGCCAGCCTGAATTGAAGGTGAGATTGGCGGAGGAAAAGTCCACCACCAGCACATTGACATCGCTGTTGCTGTCGTACGCCTCGAAGAGCTGTTGCAAGGCGTCCTTTGCCAGGTCGAAGCGCGTTGCATACCCTTGCACCCCGGGATCAGCGAGCATACTGCTGGACTTGTCCAGTACGATGACCAGGTTGGTCGCCTCGTCGGCGACATGCAGATCCAGATCAGTCGCATCCCGCGTGCTGCCGTCTGACGGCGGGGACTGCAGCAGTTCCTCGCGGATTCCGGTAAATCCATAACCGACCGCCGTGGTTTCGAAACCGCTATCGGGGGTCACCGCGAGGTTGCTGGGATCGAGTCGAACAAAACTGATCCCGGAATCAGCCTGGACGGCCTCGCCGGCTGCCGGCGGCTCCGTGACCTCGGTGGGGTCGCCGCCCGCACGGATCGTCTCCTCCAGGTCGCCGGGTGTCTCGATGCCGGGTGATTCCGGGAGTGAATCGGGCGGTGGCAGCAGCGCATCGTCGAGGCGGGCGGAAAATTCCGGACCCACGTTCAGCGTCGAACCGTCCAGCAGGAGGATGCTGGCCCGGGCGTTGTCTCCAGTGACGATCACATCATCGGCAAAGACCGGGCTGCCGGTCTGCAGCACATCGGTGGATCCATCGGCATGGATGACGCGCACATCACCCTGCAGTGAGTCCACAATGCCGGCCTGGTTTCTGTCCATCGTCTCCTCCGAATTCCTCAGGCATGCACCTGCACTTGTGGGCGCGGGTCAGTGTCCCGCCGTACCTGCCTGTTCCTGGCACTGACCTGGAGTATAGCTGACGGTTGCGGGTAACAAACTATTGAAGCGACATGATCTTGCCGTCAGGCCGGCCGGGCCTGTCCGGACGTGTCACTGCGCTGGCCACCCAGACGAACCGTGACCATAAGTCCGCCCAGTGTTGCCGAACGCCCGAGCCCGAGTGAGCCGCCCAGTTCATCCACCAGCCCCCTGACAATCGACAGCCCGATGCCATAACCGGAGATGGCCTCGTCCTGTCGTGCGCCGCGCCGCAGCAGCTGCTCGAGTTCTGCGTCGTCGATGCCTGCACCGTCGTCCTCGACCACGATCACCGGCCGGGCACCATCGACAACAGACAGGCGAACGGTGGACTCTGCCCACTTCCAGGCATTGTCCAGCAGGTTGCCCAGTAACTCCATGCCGTCCTGCTGCTCAAGCGGCAGCTGTCGTGTATCGCCAAGCTCCTGCTGGACGGTGATGGACCGTTCCCGGTGCAGACGGGCCAGCGTATCCAGCAGTACCGGCAGGTCCTGCTGCAGGTCGAACCGGCTGGCACCCAGGCCGTCACCGGACAGCCGTGCGCGTCGCAGCGAGGCATTGACGAGCTGGTTGATCTGCCGGCTGAAGCCATTGAGTTGTTCGTGCGCTGCGGTGTCCTCAGCCGGGATCTTCTCGGCAGCCAGCTGTTGCAGCACCGTCAGCGGTGTCTTGATACCGTGAGCGAGGTTGCCCAGGGCCTCCCTCGACCGCTGCAGACGCTGCTGCTGGCGCTGCAACAGGGTATTGATGGCCCGGACGAGCGGCCGCACCTCGGCAGGTACCTGTTCCTGCAGTTGGGTGATTTCACCCTGTTCGAGGCGGGCGATGTCGTCTGCCGCGGCAGACACGGGGCGCAGCGAGCGCGCGACGATATACTGCTGGATCAGCAGCAGGACCAGCAACACGGCCAGCGACCAGGCCAGCAGGCGCCACTGGAAGCGCCGCACCCCCTCGCGCATGGCCGCCAGGTCCTCGGCCACACTGATGTTTACCGCGTGGCCCTGCTTGCGGTAGGTACGCGCCCAGAGCAGCAGTGACTGTTGCTGTGGCCCGGTGATGAATGCCTGCCGTGTCTCGCCGACAGCCGCCTCCTGTGCCGGCAGGGTTTCATCCCACAGTGAGCGTGAACGGCTGATCCGGCCGTTGACCTCGATCTGAAAATAGTGACCGGAGTAAGGTTGCCGGTAGATGCCCTGAATGCGTTGCGCATCCAGCGACAGCGTACCGTCGGCATCGATGCCGATGCCGCCCAGCAGGGACTCGGCGTCATGCTCCAGCCGGCTGGCGAGCTGCTCTTCCAGCAACACACTAACCGAATGGCCGGCCGTTAGCCATAACAGCGCCAGCATGACGACCAGGCTGCCGATCAGCCCCAGCCCGAGACGCGAGCGCAGCGATCTCATCTCAGACTGCCGAAGACATAGCCCTGGCCGCGCCGGGTGGTGATGATGTCCTTGCCGAGCTTTTCGCGCAGTCGCCGGACGTAGACCTCGATGACATTGCTGTCCCTGTCGGCGTCCTGCTCGTAGACATGTTCGGTCAGGTGTGACCTGGAAAGGATGCGGCCGGGATGCAGCATGAAATAGCGCAGCAGGCGGAATTCGGTGCCGGTCAGCTGCCAGTGCTGGTTGCCCCGGCTGACCGACTGGGTCGCTTCGTCCAGGAGCCAGTCGTCAACCGTCAGTGTCTCGCCGACCGTGCCGGTACTGCGGCGCACCAGCGCCTGCAACCGTGCCAGCAGCTCCTCTTCCCGGAAGGGCTTGGTCAGGTAGTCATCGGCACCCTCCTGCAGGCCATGGACCTTTTCCTGCCAGGTGTCTCTTGCCGTGAGAATCAGGACCGGTGCCTGCATGCGCGACCTGCGCCAGCTGGCCAGCACCTCGAGCCCGGGCCGTTGTGGCAGGCCGAGGTCGAGGACGATGACATCGTAGGGGATCTCGATGGCATTGAATTCGGCATCCACGCCGTTATCGACGGCGTCGACGGCAAAGCCCTGCCTGCCGAGGTAGCGCTTCAGGCGTGCCGCGAGATCGGGGTCATCCTCGGCAAGCAATAACCGCAAATCAGTCCTCCCGTTCTTCCTTCATCAGTTCGCCGGTCGTGGCGTCGAATTCCAATTCCCGGACCTCACCGCTTTCGTCCAGCAATTCGATTTCGTAGATGTAGCGGTCATCATCCTTTTCGAGCTCCGTTTCCAGAACCTTGCCGGTATGCTGCTGCCGGGCCTTCTGAAGGATCTGCTCAAGCGGGAGGATATCACCCTGCTGCATCAGGCTGCGAACCTCTTCCTGTTCATGACCCGACGGGTAACCATGGCGCTCGGCATCGGCCGTTGTCAGGCCGGTCCACAACAGGCCCGCCGTTCCGGCCAGGGCAACAGCGCTGAAAATGAGTGCCTTGATGTCCATAATCGTCTCCAGGTTTCAGTACGTGAATTCAGACCTGCTTGCGGCCGTTGAACATGGCCTTTACCAGGTTTTCGTGGTGTATCAGACTTTCCAGCAGCACGCCGGCAAGATGTAGCGCCACCAGGAACAGCATGAGGTTGGCGAAGAATTCATGCAGTTCCTCAAGTGCTTCATTCATTGTGCCGGAGGCCCCCGCCAGTGGTCCTGCGCCGCCCTCGATGCCGTAGAACGCTACACCGGTAACGACGGTAATCAGCAGTGCCGACAGCATGAGCACGATCATTGCCCCGCCGGCCGGGTTGTGGCCGAGATAGCGTCTTGCGCGCAGCCGCAGCGTATCGCCGAGAAATGCACTGACCTCGGCCGGGCGATAGACAAAATCAGTGAAACGGGCGTGTCGTGTGCCTGTGATGCCCCACACCATGCGCAGCAGGACGAGACCGCCGACGGCATAGCCTGTATAGACATGCAGCGTTTCCAGTGCCTCGCCGCTGGCGTATGCAATCGTGAACGACAGCACCAGAGCCCAGTGAAAGATCCGCACAAACGGATCCCAGACCTTGACTTCACCCTGTTCCATGATTCCTGCTCCTGCTGGATTTCGATGCAGACAGGATAGGATGTGAAGATGAATTGACGCTGAAAAAAAACGGGGGATGTTGCGCCGGGCCCAGCCGGGATAATTCAGGCTAAATATCCTGCCATGCCCGGACGATAAGCCTGAAAAGGTGACTCGCTTCACACGCAGGGAATTAGGGCTTTTGAATTCCGTCCGTGAGTGCTATAGTCATGAAAATTGTGGCAGAATTGGCAAAATTAGTTAAACAGACCAAGGAGTTAGCTATGGACAGTATCCGTTCCGCAGTGCTCGCGACAGCCCTGGCATTGCTGGTTAGCCTGCCTGTATCTGCCGATGTGCTGTTGCTGGACAGTATTGAGTCGGCACCTGCCGTTCAGACCCCCCGTACCGGTCTGAGCATGGCCAATGTGCGGGCCAGTTACGGTAACCCGGTCAAGGAATACCCTGCCGTATCGACCTCCGGCAATCCTCACCATCCGCCGATTACCCGCTGGGACTATAACGACTTCTCTGTGTTCTTCGAGCACGAGGCGGTGGTGCACTCTGTCGTGCGTCGCCCGGAAACCGACTGACACGTCCAGCCAGCCGTTTCTACAGGCGTAGTCCGCGTGCCGGATGCGTCTTCCCGCTGAAACCGAACCCCAGTCCGGCATCCTGCTGACGTGGCCGCATGCCCGCACTGACTGGCGGGCCTGCCTCGACGCCGCGGATGCGGTTTACCTCGATATTACCCGCGCCATCTCGCCTCGCGAGCGCGTTCTTGTTATCTGTCAAAACGAGCAGCACCGCGAGCATGTCGCACTGCTGCTTGACCAGGCGGGTATCAGGGATCACACCGTACGTTTCGCGATAGTACCGACCAATGACACCTGGGTGCGCGATTACGGTCCGCTCGGACTGGCTGCAGGCAACGGACCCTGTCTGCTGGATTTCACCTTCGATGGCTGGGGTGAAAAGTATGCATCCGGCCTGGACAACGCTGTCACGCCGACATTGCATGCCGCAGGTGAGTTCGGTGGCGTCGAACTGAAGACACACTCGCTGGTGCTCGAGGGCGGCAGTATTGACGTCGACGGTCAGGGGACACTGCTGACCACATCACGCTGCCTCGTTGACAGCGGGCGCAACCCCGGGGAAAGCCGGCACACTCTGGAATGCCTGTTCCGGGACCTGCTCGGGATCGACCGGATCCTCTGGCTCGACCACGGTGAACTGGAAGGCGACGATACCGACGGTCATGTCGACATGCTGGCCCGCTTCTGTGGTACCGGCACCATCGCCTACTCGCAATGCCTGGATACCGGGGACAGGCATTACGCGGGTCTGGTGGCGATGGAAAAACAGCTGCAGGCCTTTCGCAACCGCGGTGGCCTGCCCTACCGTCTCATTGCCCTGCCCCTGCCTCGCCCGCTATTCGATCACGCCGGCCGGCGCCTGCCGGCAAGCTATGCCAATTTCCTCGTGATCAATAACGCCGTGCTGGTGCCGGTGTACGACGACCCGGCGGACAGCATCGCCCTTGAACGCCTGGCAGCCGGCTTCCCGGGCCGGGAGATCCTGCCCGTGAACTGCCTGACCCTCATCCGGCAGTACGGCAGCCTGCACTGCGCTACAATGCAGCTGCCGCAAGGCATTCTCGATACCTGAGCGGGCCGGTGATACGGTGAGCAACAAGTCAATCAGCGTCGGGCTGGTTCAGCAGGCCTGTGGCGCCTCGCGGGAGGCCAACCTGTGCTCCAGCATGGATGGAATCCGTGAGGCGGCAGCCGGCGGAGCGACGCTGGTGCTGCTGCAGGAACTGCACGCCACGCCCTACTTCTGCCAGACAGAGGACCCGGCCTGTTTCGATCTGGCCGAGCCCGTTCCCGGACCATCCACGGGGCGTTTTGGCGCGCTTGCCGCGGAGCTGGGTATCGTCATCGTCACCTCGCTGTTCGAGAAACGCGCCGAGGGCCTGTATCACAATACCGCCGTTGTCCTCGATGCGGACGGCAGCATCGCGGGGCGCTATCGCAAGATGCATATACCGGACGATCCGGGTTATTACGAGAAATACTATTTCACGCCGGGTGATCTTGGCTTCGAGCCGATCGATACGGCAGCGGGCCGTCTTGGCGTTCTGGTCTGCTGGGACCAGTGGTACCCGGAGGCGGCACGCCTGATGGCCCTGGCCGGGGCGCAACTGCTGCTCTACCCGACGGCCATCGGCTGGGATATACACGACGATGCCGGCGAGCGCTCACGTCAGCGGGACGCCTGGCTTACCGTGCAACGTGGCCATGCGATCGCCAACAGCCTGCCGGTGCTGGTCTGCAACCGTACCGGTCACGAGGCGGACCCCTCGGCGCAGACCGGCGGCATCCGCTTCTGGGGTGGCAGCGCCGTTATCGGCCCGCAGGGGGAAATCCTTGCACAGGCGGTGGCCGATACGCCCGGGGTGCTGGTTGCAGAAATCGATATGGGCCGCAGCGATGAACTGCGGCGAGTATGGCCCTGGTTCCGTGACCGTCGTATCGATGCCTACCAGGGCTTGCTGAAGCGCTTTCGTGACTGACTGCCCGTTGGCCTGGTGTCAGTGGTAGCCGCCGACGGATTTATGGATAATTCTCATCTGATACCGGAGCAGCAGCTGCCGTAACGACGACATGATCCTGATACTACAGCCAGACACCGACAAGAACAGCGAAGCCTTCCGGCAGTTAATGGAATATCTGTCGAACCTGGAAAACATCACTTCCCGCACCCATGACGAGGTCGGCACCCGGCAGGTGCTGACAGAGATCTACCTGGTCGGCGATACGGCGGCCCTGCAGGTCGAGGATATGGAGAGCCTGCCCTGCGTCGAGCGCGTCGTGCGTATTTCCGAGGAATACCGCGTGCTTGGCCGGCACCATGACGACCGGCGCCCCACCTGGTTCGAATACAACGGGGTTCGCTTCGGCCAGGACAACCTGAACGTGTTCGCCGGGCTGTGCGCCGTCGATACCCCGGAGCATGTCGAGATCATGATGCGGGCCCTGCAGGAGCGCGGCCAGGTGTGCACCCGTATGGGCGCCTACAAGCCGCGGACCAATCCCTACTCGTTCCAGGGACACGGCAAGGCCTGCCTGCCCTGGGTCTTCGAGCTGGCGGGCAAGTTCGGCATCAAGGTCATCGCCATGGAGGTCACCCACGACAATCATGTCAGGGAGATCCACGAGGCACTGGAGATGACCGGCCACCCGACCGGCGTCATGCTGCAGATCGGTACCCGCAATACACAGAACTTCGAGCTGCTCAAGGCGGTGGGCCGGGAGCCTGAATTCCCCGTCCTGCTAAAGCGCGGCTTCGGCATTACGCTGGAGGAGTCGCTCAATGCCGCCGAGTACCTCGCCAGCGAGGGCAACCGGCGGGTTATTTTCGGTCTGCGCGGCATGAAGACCAACATGGGCGACCCGCACCGCAACTTCGTCGATTTCTCGCACGTGCCGGTCGTCAGGCGCCTGACCCGCATGCCGGTGTGCATCGATCCGTCGCATTCGGTCGGGACGCGTGACGTATCGCCCGAGGGCATACTGGATGTGTGTCACGTGACCGCCCAGGGTGTCATTGCCGGCGCCAACATGATCCTGGTCGACTTCCACCCGGCCCCGGGCAAGGCCCTGGTCGACGGGCCGCAGGCGCTGCGCATGGAGGAGCTGGACTATTTTCTGGAAGATGTCGCTATTGCCCGCAGGGCCTATGAGCAGCGGGTCGAACTGGTGGTGCGCCGGAACAGGCAGGGTTCTTCCGCGCCCTGAACAGGGACAGGATTTATGCTATGGTGTCCGGCCCGCCGGGATGCCTGTGAGTGGGCGCCTTGACCGGGACGATATGGATATCGGCATGCTCTATACTTCAACCCGTGTTCACCCCGCCTGGCGGTTTCCGCAACTGCCAGGGGCTGGCGATGGCTGTTGATCTGCCCTGTAATGGAGAACCTCGATGATGAAACGCCTGTTTGTTCTGTTGTATTTGATGGTGGGTATCGCTGGACAGCCGGTGCTGGCTGCGGAAGAAGGTGCGACTGACAGCGCCGGTACAGAACAATCCGCCGGACAGGAACCGGCACCTGCCGGATCGGACGATGCAGGCTCCGGTGAGAAGAAGCCGGCGAAGGACGAGGAAGAAGAACCCGAATGTGATTGACGCAAGAAACATGAATGCAGATGCGGGGCGCGTGAACGCATTTATTGATCCTGTAGTAACCCAAGGCGCTATGTTGATGAACCCGGATTGCAACCCCCGTCATATCGGCAAGCCTGTTTGCCGCGGATGATATGGCCGTAAGGGTCAATGCGGACATTGCCTCCGTGGAGGTGATGCACAACGGCAAGAAAGTCACCATCATGCGCAACCAGGACCAGAAGAACACGGTCAACCCGGCCTTTGCCAAGACCTCGCGCAAGTGTCCACCGTTCTGCATCCAGCCGATGCAGCTGGCCCCCGGCGTGGAGACCATTGGTGAAGTGGAGATGCTTGGTTATCTGGAAAAGTGGTACCGCGGTGGTATCCAGAACTGGGAGATCCTCGGCCTGACGACCGTAGCGGGCGAATAGGCAGCCCCGCCAGGTGTTGTGAAGGTCCATTGATCTACCCACCATTGCGATATCATTTCTCCTGTAGGAGCGCCGCGCCCGGCGCGATTGATCAAGCACGCTATCGCGCCGGGG
>JBFELL010000025.1:0-23618 GCA_041552135.1 Gammaproteobacteria bacterium | reverse complement strand
GCGTTCGATATCCAGAAGGTGCTCGAGCGCCTGCTGCTCAAGGGCAGCATCGTCGTCAAGAAGGCCTATTGCGACTGGGACCGCTACAAGGAGTTCAAGGCCGCCATGCACGAGGCGGCGTTCGAGCTGATCGAGATTCCGCACGTGCGCATGTCCGGCAAGAACTCGGCCGACATCCGCATGGTCGTCGATGCCCTTGACCTGTGCTACACGAAAGCACACGTCGATACCTTTGTCGTCATCAGCGGCGACTCCGACTTCTCACCGCTGGTCAGCAAGCTGCGCGAGAACAACAAGGTGGTGATCGGCGTCGGCGTCAAGAACGCCACCTCGGACCTGCTGATCGCCAACTGCGACGAGTTCATCTTCTACGATGACCTCGTGCGCGGCGCGGAGAAACAGCGCCGCAAAAAGCAGACGAAGTCACGCAAGGCCGGGGCACGGGGCAAGGCGGCAAAGGCAAAGGAAAAGTCCGACGAGGAAAAGCAGCAGGAGGCCATCGACCTGGTCATGGAAATGGTCGGCGACCTGTTCGAGGAGCGCGGCGAACAGGACAAGGTCTGGGGCTCGATGGTCAAGCAGGCCCTGAAGCGGCGCAAGCCCGGCTTCAGCGAGACCTATCACGGCTTCAGGACCTTCGGCAAGCTGCTCGAGGAGGCGCAGGCGCGCAAGCTGCTCGAACTCGAGCACGACGAGAAATCCGGCGGCTACATCATCTGCAGCTTCAACGCCGAGGACTGAAACGCGCCAATTCGCCCGGGGAGTACAGCTCGCCTGATGTACCGCCAACCGAATCCGCCGGCTTCATCCCTGCGGCAATCGCGGTGCAGTCTGCCGTGGCTGCTTGCGGCGCTGCTCCCGATGCTTGCACCGACCCTGCAGGCCGGCGACCTGACCGGGTATGTCTACCCGATCGCCGACCCCTTCGAGGCCACCGTGAGCGGCACGCCGGTGGAACTCAGGCACCGGTTCCGGCACAAGAAGCCCATGCGGCTGGACAGCTTCGAGCTGGATGTGTTTCCGGATCGCGAGCTGCCGCCGCTGTTCCGGTCGGTACGCCGCCTGGCCTTCAGCCTGGCTTACCAGGAAGCCCCGGCACCACTGCTGTTCGTTATTGCCGGAACCGGCGCAAGCCACCGTGCCTCGACGGCGAGATACCTGCAGCGTGTTTTCTACCAGGCCGGGTACCATGTCATCACGCTCTCCTCGCCCAGCAGCTACGAATTCATCACCGCGGCCTCCGAATCGCAATTCCCGGGCATCAGCGACGAGGATGCCCGGGATCTGTACCGGGTCATGCAGATGTCCCTGGCGCGGGTAAAAGACCTGATATCGATCACCGATGTCTATCTCACCGGCTACAGCCTCGGCGGCCTGCAGGCGGCGTTCGTCAGCCACCGGGACGAGCAGGAACGGGCGATCGGTTTTCGCAAGGTCTTGCTGCTGAACCCGCCGGTCAGCCTCTACACCTCGGCCTCGCGGCTCGACAGCCTGGTCGGCAGCGACCCGGGCATGAACAATGCCCACGATTACTACAACAGGCTGTTTGGCAAGTTCACCGAGTACTTTACGGAACACGGCATGATCAGGCTCGACGACGAGGCCTTCATGTTCAAGTTCCAGGAAAGCGAACAGTCGTTGACGCGCGAGGAACTCATGGCGCTGATCGGCGCCTCATTCCGTTTCAGCTCCGCCGGGCTGGTCTTCACCGTGGATGCGCTCAACGCGACGGGCCATGTCGTCGAGAGGCAGCAGGAACTGACACTGGGTACGCCGCTCGAGCAGTACTTCAAGCGCGGGCTCTGGTGGCGTTTCACCGATTACTTCGAGCGCCTGCTGGTGCCCTACTGGAAAGGCCGGCGGCCGCAGGACAGCAGGGAACAGCTGATCGGGAATATCGGCTTGCCGGCACTGCGTGACTACCTCGCCACGGCGGACAAGATAGGTGTGATTTCAAACGCCGACGAGATCATACTGACGCCGGAGGATATCGATTTTCTCACCAGGACCTTCGGCAGCCGGGCAACCCTCTTTCCCCGTGGCGGGCACCTGGGCAACGTGCAGCATCGCGACTATGTTGCACGCATGCTGACGTTCTTCGGCGCGGATGCCGGGGAGCGCTAGAGCGGACATGCAAGAGCGGATCAGGGGATGGCTGAGCCGGTCCGTTCCGGCACTCGCCCTGCTGGGCATTTGCGGCTGCGCCTCGCAACCGGCCCAGTCGCCACCCGCGGACCCGGGCGGACTGGTCGATCCCGGCTTCTACGCAGGCATGGAGGAGAGCTTCAAACCGCCACCGGGGCAGCGATCGTTCTTCGAGGTTGCTGATCCCTGGGGGCCGGTCAACCGCAAGCTCTATGTCTTCAACAGCCACCTGGACAACTACGTATTGCTGCCGGCCGTTCGGGTCTACCGTACCGCGCTGCCCGGGCCTGTGAGGCAGGCGGTGACCAACTTCTTCGCCAACCTGAACGAGATCACGACCTTTATCAACCTGGTGCTGCAGATGAAGGGCGTAGAGGCCCTTTCCAGCGGCGCCCGCTTTTTCAACAACTCGACCCTCGGCATCCTCGGCCTGGTGGATGTGGCAACGAAAATGGATATACCCCGGTACGAAGAGGACCTGGGCCAGACGCTGGGCCACTACGGGGTCGGCCCGGGCCCCTACCTGGTGCTGCCCCTTTTCGGGCCCTCCTCCCTGCGCGACACCACCGGCCTGGCGGGTGATTTCGCCATCAGCCGGGAGGTCAATGTCTTCGGCGTGCGCAAGGCGATCTGGGCCTCGGTCCCGCTGACAGCCCTGGAGATCATCCAGACCCGAGACAACCTGACCTTCTCCTACGGCGACCTGAGCTCGCCGTTCGAATACGAAATGGTGCGTTTCCTTTACCTGGAAAGCCGCGAACTCAAGATCCGGGATTAAACCGGCTGATTGCAGCCCCGGCCGGTCAGCCGATGACGGCATACCGTGGTCATCCGGCCGCAGCGCAATCCGCAGGCTGTCCCTGTCGAGAGTACCCCGTTGCGCACCTAGCGGTAACTTCGCAGCAACCCCCGCAACACACCCTGGATCTGCACCGCATCGTGCGGGTACGCCACCGGCATCATGGCAATATTGGCGGGATGCAGGATCACCTCCGCCGGGGTCTGTTCGATGCGTTTCAGGGTGACCTCCTCGCCATTGAGCAGGGCGACGACAATCTCGCCGTTACGGGCACTGTCGCGCTGCTCGATAACGACGTAGTCACCGTCGAGTATGCCCTCCTCGATCATGGAATCACCGCTCACTTTCAGCACGTAGCAGGGCTTGCTGCCGGTCAGCTCGGCAGGCACCTGCAGGTAGTCCGCCTGCGGGATGGCCTCGATGGGCCGGCCGGCAGCAATGGTGCCGAGATACGGCACACCCGCCTCCGCCGATTCCTGCACCGGCTCCTCCTGTTCGACCAGCCGGATGCCGCGATGGCTGCCGTCCATCGGCTCCACGAGGCCGGCGTGGACCAGGGCCTGGATGTGCTTGTGCAGCGAGCCGCGCGAGGCCAGGCCAAGGGCCTCGCACAGCTCGTCGTAGGTCGGCGGCCGGTCGAAATGCCCGGCATTGTCGACCAGGTAGCGGTAGATCTCGGTCTGGCGGCGGGTGAGGTTCATGGTGTGTATTCCCTGTGCGTGGCACATGGCTGTCGGGTGACGGTGCTGCGCTCCTGACCCGACCTGCGGCCTGCGACCCTCATGATCGCAGGCCGGATCATCATTGTCGAAGGTCGGATCAGGCCAAAGGCCGTAATCCGACACCCGTAGCGCCGCAGCGGCATCCGCGCCGCGATCCCTGCCGGCGCCCGGCAAACCACGGCCGCAATCAATACTTGATTTGTTCTCTACTGGTTCTCTATTCTACAGCAGAGAACAAAAGGAGAACAGACCATGAACACACCGGCCGGGCAACTCGCACACACCCTGGATTCGCCAGCGACCGATCCGGTCGAGGTACTGGCTGCACGGCTGCGGGAGCAATACGCCGACCGCATCACCGGTGAACTGGTGGTCCCGGCCAGGGGCGGGCGCTACGCGCCCCTGCCCGACGACCTCCATCCGCGGCTGGCCGCGGCACTGGCCGGGCGCGGCATCACGCGGCTCTACACCCATCAGGCCGCCGCCTGGGAGGCGGTGCAGACCGGCCGGCACACGGTCGTCGTGACGCCGACCGCCTCGGGCAAGACACTGTGCTACAACCTGCCGGTGCTGCAGGCGGCGCTGCAGTCCCAGGCCAGGGCGCTCTACCTGTTCCCCACCAAGGCGCTGGCGCAGGACCAGGTGGCGGAACTGCTGGCACTGAACGAGGCCGGCGGTCTCGGGGTGCGCACCTTCACCTTCGACGGCGACACGCCGGGCGATGCCCGCAAGGCGGTGCGCACCCGCGGCGACATCGTGGTGACCAACCCGGACATGCTGCACCAGGGCATCCTGCCGCACCACACCAAGTGGGCGCAGTTCTTCGAGACCCTGCGCTTCGTGGTGATCGACGAGATGCACACCTACCGCGGGGTGTTCGGCTCGCACGTCGCCAACGTGCTGCGGCGCCTGCAACGCATCTGCCGCTTCTACGGCGCCGACCCCCGGTTCATCCTCTGCTCGGCCACCATCGCCAACCCGGTGGAGCTGGCCGACGGGCTGATCGGCGCCGATGTGAGCGCGGTCACCGACAGCGGCGCGCCGCAGGGTGCCAGGCACCTGCTGCTGTGGAACCCGCCGGTGGTCAATCCCGATCTCGGTATTCGCGCCTCGGCGCGTTCGCAAACCACGCGCATCGCAAAGCAGGCGGTGAAGCGCGGCCTGAAAAGCATCGTCTTCACCCGGTCCCGGCTGATGGTCGAGGTGCTGACCAAGTACATGAAGGACGCCTTCGACCGGGATCCGCGTCATCCGGCGCGGGTGGCGGCCTACCGCGGCGGCTACCTGCCGACGGAACGCCGCGCCATGGAGAAGCGGCTGCGCGCGGGCAGCATCGATTGCGTGATCTCCACCTCGGCACTGGAACTGGGCGTGGATATCGGCGCCCTGGATGTCTGCGTGCTGAACGGCTACCCCGGCACTGTCGCCGGCACCTGGCAACGCCTCGGCCGCGCCGGCCGCCGGGCGCGCACCGCGCTCGGTGTGCTGGTGGCGAGCAGCCTGCCGCTGGACCAGTACATCATCCGCAACCCGGCATTCTTCCTCGGCGCCTCGCCCGAGCAGGCCCGCATCGATCCCGACCAGTTGCTGATCCTGCTCGACCACGTGCGCTGCGCGGCCTTCGAACTGCCGTTTCGCGAGGGCGACCGCTTCGGCGACGAGGACCTCGGCGAACTGCTGGCCTACCTGCAGGAGCATGGCGTGGTGCACCGCGAGGGCCGGCAGTGGCACTGGATGGCGGACAGCTACCCGGCCAACAGCGTCGGCCTGCGCTCGGTGGCCGAGGGTAATTTCGTGGTGATCGACACCACCGGTGGCGCACAGACGGTCATCGCCGAGGTCGACTACCGTTCCGCGCCCGAGACCCTCTACGAGGGCGCCATCTACATGGTGCAGTCCGTCCCCTACCAGGTCGAGCGGCTCGACTGGGAGGGCCGCAAGGCCCGGGTCACCCGCACGCGCGCGGACTACTATACCGACGCCATCGACTACACCCGGCTGAAGATTCTGGAGTGTTTTGTGGAGGGAGGCTCTCTTGCGCAGGCACTGTCAACTACCGGGGACGTCACGCCGGACAATCGCGGCCGGGGGGCCGCTCCTGCCGGTTCCACCATGACAGCGATTTCCTCCCTGGCGTCACACGGCGAGGTGCACCTGGTGCGGCGTATCGCCGGCTACAAGAAGATCCGCTACTACACCCACGAGAATATCGGCTACGGCAATATCGATCTGCCCGACCAGGAGATGCACACCACGGCGGTCTGGTGGCAGCTCCGCCCGGCAGCGCTGGATGCCGCGTTCGCCTCGCGCCAGCAGGCGCTGGACGGCTTCCTCGGTGCCGGTTATGCGCTGCACATCGTTGCCGCCATGCGCATGCTGTCGGAACCGCAGGACATCGGCCGCGCCGTCGGTGACGGCAACGCCGAGTGGTTCGCGAGCGTGGGCGCGAGCGGCCGCGGCAGCCTGATGAACGGCCAGGGTGAGGCCGTCGAGCCGGCCGCACTGGCGCGGTTCACCCCCACGCTGTTCCTGTACGACAACTACCCGGGCGGCATCGGCATCTCGGCACCGCTGTTCGAGCAGCAGGCCGCCATCATCGCCGGTGCCCGGCAACTGGTGTCCGCCTGCGAATGCGCCCATGGCTGCCCGGGCTGCATCGGCCCGATCCTTGCCAGCGACGAAGTGCGCGGTTTTTCCCCGAAGCAGGCGGCACTGACGGTACTGGCCCTGTTGCCGAATGAAGCAGACACTCTGCCAGCACCGTAGGTCGGGGCAAGGAGCGCAGCGACGGACCCGACAGAATCACCCGCGAGGTATCCTTGAATCTTAAATCCAGACTGTCGCGCCTGCAGACTGATTCGGGCAGCACCGTAACCGGGACTGCACCGAAACCGCCCGCATCACCGCTGCGCCGCCGCCTGGCGGCGTTGCGCCCTGAACGGGTACATGCCCAGGCGGCAACCGGCCACGACACCCTGTCGATTGCGGCACTGACCGATGCACTCGGCGGTGAACTGCTCGCCGACGGCGTCATCCGGATACACCGGCATATCCCGCTGACGGGCAAGCTGGGCTGCGTCGAGCTGGGCACACTGCGCCCCGACCCGCTGTTGCCGGGTGAACCGGGCACCCGCAACCTGCGCCAGGTGTACATCGACACCGAGACCACCGGCCTGTCGGGCGGCAGCGGCACCCTCGCCTTCCTGCTTGGCGTCGCGGTGGTCGGGAACGACGCGCTGTCACTCACCCAGTTGCTGCTCACGCGCTTTGCCGCGGAAACGCAGCTGCTGTCGGCCTTTGCGGCAAGCCTGTCTGCGAACGACCGGCTGGTCAGCTACAACGGCAAGAGCTACGACCTGCCACTGCTGCTCACCCGCTTTCGCATGCAGGGCCTGGCGCCGCCCTTCGGCGGGCTGCCGCACCTCGACCTGCTGCACCCGGTACGGCGCCTGTTCGGCCGTCGGTGGCCCGATTGTCGCCTGCTGACACTGGAGCGCGAACTGCTCGGCTTCAGCCGTACCGATGACCTGCCCGGCAGCGAGGCGCCCGGGGCCTGGTTCGACTATGTGCGCCACGGACATGCCGGACGGCTTGTCCGCGTGGTCACACACAACCGCCAGGACATCATCTCGCTGGCCGCGGCTCACAGCGCACTGGCCCGGGCGGTTACCGAGCCGCATGCCTGTGGCGTCGACCTGCCTGCCCTCGCCCGCTGGATGGCGAAGCACGATGAAGCGGCTGCCCGGGCACTGCTGCTGCAAGACACGGCATCTCTCTGCGATGACGGCAGGCGATTGCTAGGCCACTATTGCCGGCGTGCCGGCGACTGGCAGCAGGCCGTTACCGTCTGGGAGCAACTGGCCGCCAGAGGCTGCAGCGACTCGCTACTGCGACTCGCCAAGTATCACGAGCACATCAGCGGGGACCTGGTTGCAGCACGCGACTGCTGTGAGCAATTGCCCGCGGACGCCGCACAGGCACAGCGTCGCCGGCGCCTAGACAGGAAACTGCAATCCGGCTGCCCGTCCCCGGGGTTGTGCACCCGGCATTGAAATTGACGCCACCGCTCAGTAGCCTGTGCATCCGCCAACAAGTGCAGACCTGGCGGGCGGCTACCTCCTGTATCCACCCGCCAGTCAGCCCCGCAATGGAAGCAGGCCATGACCGATAACAACCAGCCACACGAAAAATGGGAAAAGGCCTTCTCGAAGGTCATTACGCCGTTCGAGGAGTTTGTCCACAAGGAAACGACATCCGGCCTGCTACTGATGGCCTGTGCCGTCCTGGCCCTCATTCTTGCCAACACGGCCCTGCATCACACCTACGAGCATATCCTGCATACACCGCTGGCCATCAGCCTCGGCGAGTGGAAACTCGAGTACAGCCTGCACCACTGGATCAATGACGGCCTGATGTGGCTGTTCTTTTTCCTCGTCGGACTGGAAATCAAGCGCGAGGTCCTGGTCGGACAGCTGTCCGACATCAAACAGGCCGTGCTGCCGATCATCGCCGCCATCGGCGGCATGGCCGTACCGGCGCTGTTCTACTATGCACTGAATGTCGAAGGTATCGGCGCAAAGGGCTGGGGCATACCCATGGCCACCGACATCGCCTTTTCCATCGGCGTGCTGATACTGCTCGGCAACCGCGTTCCCAGGAGCCTGCTGACCTTCCTGGTTGCGCTTGCCATTGTGGACGACCTGGGCGCCGTTGCCGTGATCGCCATTTTCTACACGGGAAACATCGTCTGGGGTGCCCTGGGCATTGCCGCCCTGCTGGTAGGCCTGCTGATGGTATTCAACCGCGCGGGCATACGCAGCCCGATCCCCTATTTTCTGGTCGGCACCCTGTTGTGGCTGGCACTGCTGCAGTCGGGCATCCATGCAACCGTCGCCGGTATCCTGACGGCATGGACGATACCGGCCCGTTCGAAATTCGATATCCACCGTTTCGGCGACATCATCGGTACCATGGGCGAGCGTATCCAGCGACGCATCCGGTCAAAGGAACAGTGTCTCCTGATGACGGACGAGGAGCAGCGCCGGGGCGTCGTGCAGTCGCTGCTTGACGGTATCCACATGATCGAGACACCGCTGCAGCGACTGGAGCACAGCCTGCATGTCCCGGTGGCCTTCGTGATCATTCCGCTGTTCGCGCTGGCCAATGCCGGCATACCGATCGTGCCGGAAAAGATCCCGATGCTGTTGCAGGAACCAATCACGCTGGGCATCATCTTCGGTCTCGTCTTCGGCAAGCTGATCGGTATCAGCGGCCTCTCCCTGCTGGCGGTCAGGCTGGGAATCGGTCAGTTGCCGGAGGGCACACGCCCGCGACACATCATCGGCGTCGGCATGATAGGCGGCATTGGCTTTACCATGTCGATCTTTATCGCCGAACTGGCCTTCTACGGACAGCAGCGGGAACTCATCCTGGCCAAGACCGGGGTGCTGTTCGCCTCGGTGATCACCGGTCTGTGCGGATATGCCTGGCTGTATCTGACGGCAGGAGTGAACTCCGCGCAGGCGCAGCAGGGTGAATCAGCCACTCGGCCCTGATCCGCAACACGGCGGGCAACGACAGGAGAATGGCATTATGAGACGCAGACTGATCAACCGGCTTGCCGGAATCCGACTGCTGCTGGCGGGCCGGCTGGCGCACGCCGCCTTCCGCCATTGATGACCGTGCGGCGCCGGCTGCCCTGAAGGTCGGCAAGGGCGTCTTTGTGACCGGCATCGGCGATGCCGGATAACTCAATTACACCCTGGAGGTCATCCAGCGCGTACAAGGGGATAATGGCACAGGGCTGTCACCTCGTGCCGGTCTTCAGGGCATGCCGTGTTCAGCCACCGACAGTCATCCGGCCAACGAGGCAACAGGCTGTCACACGAATGTCACATGTGACCTTGTGCCGGCCGCATAAGCGATGCAATACGCTCATGGCTGACAATCATCCAGTGGCCAGTCTTGAGAACAAAAACAGATTCCCCTACTCTCGCGTATGTGACCTGTGCGATGCCATGCACCCGGCCGGCATCGATACCATTCGACACAACCTGACTGCGACTAATGCCCGGCCTGTCCGCCCGGCACCGTTCTGCTCGCGCAGCCTGGCAGTTGTTCAGCAACTGAAGTAATTCATGTCGTACAATCGCCCGTCCGGATCGGCGGGAACCTGTCACGTGACACCCCGGCATGGTACGGATATGACAGTGAACGGATTCAACTGCACCGGATCTCCTGTACCGGCGCCCTGATCCGATGATTTTGTGTTACCTGGAGATACGTGATGAACAGTACGAAGAAATACGTTTACGCCTTCGAGGATGGCGACGGCAGCGACAAGATGCTGCTGGGCGGCAAGGGTGCCAACCTGTGCGAAATGACCCAGATCGGCATCAACGTGCCGCCCGGCTTCGTGATCTCGACAGAGGCCTGCCTGTATTACCTGGACAATGCGGACAATGAAATGCCTGCCGGGGTGATGGAGGAGGTCCGCGCGCAGATGCAGGCACTCGAGGGGAAAACCGGCAAGACCTTCGGTGGCAGCGAGAACCCCCTGCTGATCTCGGTACGCTCCGGTTCCGCCATGTCCATGCCGGGCATGATGGATACCATTCTCAACCTCGGGCTGAACATCGACACCCTGAAGGGCCTGATTGCACAGACCGGCAGCGAACGTTTCGGCTGGGATGCCTATCGCCGCTTCATACAGCTGTTCGGCAAGGTCGCACTGGGCGTACCGGACGCGGCCTTCGATGCTGAATTCGAGGCAGTCAAGACGAAGGCCGGCGCCAGGGAGGACCTGGCACTCGCGGCCCGCGACCTGCGCGAAATCTCCGACCGGTTTCTCGAGGTTGTCGAGCGCGAAACCGGCAATCCCTTCCCGGATGACCCCATGGCGCAGCTGGAAATCGCCATCAAGGCGGTATTCGGTTCCTGGATGGGCAAGCGCGCAGTCGACTACCGGCGCGAGTTCAACATCACACCGGACATGGCCAATGGCACCGCGGTCAACCTGGTCACCATGGTGTTCGGCAACCTCGGGGATGATTGCGCAACAGGCGTGGGCTTTACCCGCTACCCCGATACCGGCGAAAACAGGCTGTTCGGCGAGTACCTGGTGAACGCGCAGGGTGAGGACGTGGTGGCCGGCATCCGCACGCCCAGGCCGATCGACATGCTGCAGGAGGAAATGCCGGAGATGTACGCGGAGCTGCAGACCCTGCGCGAGCGGCTGGAGGCCCACTACCGGGAGGTGCAGGACTTCGAGTTCACCATCGAAAAGGGGCGCTTCTACTGCCTGCAGACCCGCAACGGCAAGATGAATGCCATGGCCCTGATCCGCACCTCGGTGGACATGTCGCGTGAGGGCCTGATCGACAAGCGACAGGCGCTGTTGCGTATCCAGCCCGACATGCTGGAACAGCTGCTGTTTCCGCGCCTGGACCCCGCCGCGCGGCATGCCCCGGTGGCCCGCGGCCTGCCGGCATCGCCGGGCGCGGCGGTGGGACACGCCGTATTCGACGCCGACCGTGCCGAACAGCAGGGGCACGGCGGACAGCGCGTCATCCTGGTGCGCGAGGAAACCAGGCCGGAGGACATCCACGGATTCTTTGCCTCGCAGGGCATCCTGACGGCCCGTGGCGGCAAGACGTCGCATGCGGCGGTGGTGGCGCGCGGCATGGGCAAACCCTGCGTGGCAGGTGCCGAGGGCATCCATGTCGATGTGCACATGCGCAAGGCCTTTGTCGGCGAGCACACCATCAGCGAGGGTGACCTGATTACCATCGACGGCACCACCGGCGATGTCTACCTCGGCGAGGTACCGATGATCGAGGCCGAATTCACCTCGGAACTGGGAACCCTGCTGGGCTGGGCCGACGAGACCGCCCGCCTGCAGGTCATGGCCAATGCCGACACGCCACGCGATGCCGAACGGGCGCTCAAGTACGGCGCCATGGGGATCGGCCTGTGTCGTACCGAGCGCATGTTCAACGATGCGGAAAGACTGCCTGTCGTTATCGAGATGATCGTTGCCGAGAGCACCGAAGACCGGCAGGCGGCGCTGGACAAGCTGTTGCCGATCCAGCGCGAGGACTTCAAGGGGATCTTCAAGGTCATGGCGCCGCGACCGGTGACCATCCGTCTGCTCGATCCGCCCATCCACGAATTCCTGCCGTCCGAGCAGCAACTGGTGGAGGAACTGGGCCTGCTGCGCCACCTGAAGGATACCGTGATGGGCATGACCATCCTGTCCGAGGCCGTGCAGTTCATGTACAGCGGCCGGGAACAGCCCAGCGTCGAGTGCCTGACGGATCCGCGTCTGGTCGAGGAGGCGCTGGAGAGAAAGGAGACCATGCTGAAAAAGGTACGTGCCCTGTACGAGGTGAACCCGATGCTGGGTCACCGCGGCGTGCGCCTGGGACTGTCCTTCCCGGAGATCTATTCCATGCAGATCTGCGCCATCCTGGAGGCTGCGGCCGAATGCCGCCGGGAGGGCTTTGACATCCAGCCCGGGATCATGGTGCCGCAGGTGTGCACCTCGCAGGAGCTGAAACGGGTCAAGAGCTATGTCGATGCCGTGCAGGCGGTGGTCGAGGACAAATACGGCATGAAGGTGGACTTCAAGTTCGGTTCCATGATGGAGGTCGTGCGTTCCTGCATGCGGGCCGGCAACCTGGCCGAGGAAGCCGAGTTCTTCTCTTTCGGCACCAACGACCTGACGCAGGCGACCTTTTCGTTCTCGCGCGAGGACGCCGAGAACAAGTTCCTGCCGATGTATAACGAACGCGGCATACTGCAGGACAATCCGTTCGAGGTGCTGGATACCAAGGGTACGGGCAAGCTGATGGCACTGGCCGTCGGCTGGGGCCGCGAGACACGCCCGGACATGAAGGTAGGCATCTGCGGCGAACACGGCGGACACCCCGCCTCGATCCGCTTCTGCCATGACATCGGGCTGAGCTATGTGTCCTGCTCGGGCCCGCGCGTCCCGGTGGCCCGTCTGGCTGCCGCCCATGCGGCCCTCGCCGATGCGGGTATGGCGGCCGGCACCCAGGCGCTGTAAGCGCCACCGGCCTGCGGCGGACCGGCAGCGGCCTGTTGACGGCGAAAGTCCTCCGGGACAATAGCCGGTCTCGCCCGTGTGCGCATCCGCTGCGGCACACCCGCCGCCGGAAAAGTCCGCCTCCCGGGCCCATGGCCAGGATTGCGGATATCGTTGAATCTCAATTAACAATTGTCATGTGAACCGGTATCCTTGCCCGGCGGCCGGCCATGCACCGATGCCGGCAGCCATGCATACCATCGACCCGCAACCAGGCACTGCAGCCCATGACCAGCGCACACAACACAGACCCTCACCCCACCGCCAGCACCATCATGGACCCGGAACCGAGCGTGCTCCACCCGACAGACAAGATCAGTACGGGGGTCGACTGCATCATGAAACACCGCTACCGCCGGCTCCCGGTTATCGATGATGACGGGCAGTTCGTGGGGGTATTCGGCGTGACATGTCTGCTGCGTCTGGTCATGCCAAAGGCCGTGGTCATGGACAAGGGCCTTGAATCGGCACCCTATGTCCGCGACAGCCTGTCAGACTTTCACCGGCGCCTCAAGGAGGTCGAGGATGAGCCGATTTCCCTGTGCATGCACGATGAAATGGTCAGGCTCAGCCCGGATACCCCCCTGCTTGAAACGCTGCTGACCCTGTACAAGACCCGCGCCAGCCTGCCCGTAGTGGATCCGCAAACCGGCAAACTGCTGGGGGTCGTTTCCTACTTCGATGTCGGCGAGCACATACTGGCTGCCGAAGTCTGACAGATGGACCACGTTACGCAAGTGACCGATATGGTCTTCGGTCTGGATCCCCAGTGGTATGCGGGCAGCCTGTTTGTACTGGCCTACCTGATGATCATGAGCGAGCGCATCAACCGCGCCATCGTGTCCATGACGGCCGCCGGCCTGATGATACTCGGTGGTGTGCTGACCCAGGAGGCGGCCCTGGAAGGTATCGATTTCAACACCATCGGCCTGCTGACCGGCATGATGATTATTGTTGCCATCACCCGGCAGTCGGGCATCTTCCAGTACCTTGCCATCTGGTCGGCCAAACGGGTAAAGGCCAGTCCCTGGGGGATCCTCGTCATGCTGTCCCTGGTCACGGCCGTCCTGTCCGCGCTGCTGGACAATGTCACCACCGTGCTGCTGATCGCCCCGGTCACCCTGCTGATCACGGATTCACTCAAGGTCAAGCCGTATCCCTATCTGTTTGCCGAGATATTCGCGGCAAATATCGGCGGCACGGCGACGCTCATCGGTGACCCGCCAAACATCATGATCGGCTCGGCCGTTGGCCTGAGTTTCAATGACTTCCTGTTCAATCTCGGGCCGATAGTCGCCCTGCTCCTGCCCGCCATGCTGATACCCGTCTACCTCATCTGGGGACGGAACCTGCGTGCGAGCAGCGACGCGCGTCAGCGGGTGATGGACTACAACGAGGCCGACGCCATTACCGACAAACACCTCCTGTGGCAGTCCGTTCTGGTACTGGCCCTGGTCATCGCGGGGTTCATTCTGGCGCATGACATTGACCAGGAGCCGGCTACCATCGCCATGTTCGGTGCCGCCCTGCTGCTGCTGATTTCCAGCCTGCCGCGCAGCCCGGGCGAACAGAGCCAGCACCTTGAACATGTATTTTCCCGGGTAGAGTGGATCACCATCTTTTTCTTCATGGGCCTGTTCGTCATTGTCTATGGCGTGGAGAAGACCGGATTGCTGGAACTGATGGCCAACAGGGTACTGGAGATGACCGGTGGCGATCCGGCCCTGACCACCATCTCGATCATCTGGACATCGGCCATTGCCTCCGCCCTGATCGACAATATTCCTTTCGTTGCGACCATGATCCCGATGATCCAGAACATGACGGGATTGCCCGGTGGCCCGGAAGGGCTCATGCCACTGTGGTGGGCACTGGCCCTGGGCTCATGCCTGGGCGGGAATGGCAGCCTGGTCGGCGCCAGCGCCAATCTGATTGTTGCGGGATTCGCGGAACGCGCAGGTCACCCGCTGTATTTCCTGCGTTTCATGCTGATTGCCTTTCCCCTGATGCTGGGCTCCATTGCCATCAGCACCGTGTATATCTATCTGCGCTACCTGTGAACACCATCAGCAGGCGCAGTCAGCGGGCCCGCTGCAGTTGCCAGGCAGTGCTCCGGTATCCCGGCATCCCGGCCGGCGTCCCTGGCGCCGGTTCAGGCCCCGATCAGGCGGGCCGCCGCGATGGCAGCCTGCCCCAGCGCCAGCCCGCCATCGTTGGCAGGGACCTTTTCCGGCGACAGCACACGGACACCCGACTCGCGCAGCGCCGAATCAACACCCTCCAGTAACAGACGGTTCTGAAAGACACCGCCACCAAGTACGGCGGTATCCAGGCCATTTTCATCACACAGCACACGCGCGGATTGCGCCACAGCCTGCACCAGCCCCTGGTGGAAACGTGCGGCAATCACGGACGGTTCAACGCCCTGGCGAATGTCCTCCAGCAGCGCCTCCCAGAGACGCCGCCATCCCAGTGTCCTGATCTCACCCGCCTGCAGGTCGAACGGATAGCCATGCGCGGCCTGGCGATGAAATTCTGCGGTTGCCAGCGATTCCAGTTCAATCGCTGCCTGCCCCTCGTGCGAGGCCCGTTCACGGCATACCCCGATGGCGGCGGCAGCGGCATCGAACAGGCGTCCGCAGGAGGACGCCAGCGGGCTGTTGAGTCCTTTCCCCGCCATGGTCTGAAGGCCCTCCAGTGGCCGGGTTTCGAGGAAGCGGACAATGTCGAGGTCCGCATAGCGCTCGTGCACCTGCTCCCGGCCAAAGTGGCACCACAGGTGGGCCAGGGTGTTGCGCCAGGGCTCGCGCATGGCCTGCGCGCCACCGAGCAGGTGAACGGGCCGGAACCGGGCGAGGCGACGGAAACCGGCATAACCGGCCAGCAGGAATTCCCCGCCCCAGAAGGTGCCGTCCTCACCGAAGCCGAGCCCGTCGAGCACGACACCGAGTACCGGCCGTGCATCCAGCGCCATGCCATGTTCCGCCAGGCAGGATGCGATGTGCGCATGGTGGTGCTGCACTTGCAGCAGCGGCAAGCCCAGCGCCTGCGCCTGTTCCCGCCCCAGCCGGGTCGAGCGATATTGCGGATGCCGATCCACGACGATACACGCCGGCTGGTGGTCGAACAGGCCCCGGTACAGCTCCAGGCTGTGCTGGTAATCCTCGCAGGTCACGGCATCCTCCAGGTCGCCAATATGCTGCGACAGGACCGCCCTTGCGGCTTTCAGCAGGCAGAAGGTGTTCTTCAGCTCGCCCCCCATCGCCAGGATGCTACCGGCTCGGGCGAATTCCTCCGGCAACAGGACCGGCTGCGGTGCGTAGCCGCGCGCGCGGCGCAGAAAGCGCGGACGGCCATCGGCGAGCCGCAGCACCGAGTCGTCAAGCCGGTTGACGATGTCGCGGTCATGCAGCAGGTAATAATCGGCGATCCGATCCAGCCGCCGGTGAGCATCCCGGTTGTCGATCGTCTGCGGCTCGTCGCTGCGGTTGCCCGAGGTCATCACCACCGGCCGTGCCATGTCCTGCATCAGCAAATGGTGCAACGGCGTGTAGGGCAGCATGAAACCCAGCGTATGCTGGCCGGGCGCGAGCCCGGCCGCCAGGGATTCGCCCGCCGCATTCAGCACCACGATGGGTGCCGCCCTGTCGTGCAGCAGTGCCGCCCCGGTCTCGTCCAGTTCAGCGAAACGCCTGACCATGTCGATATCGCGCGCCATCAGCGCAAGCGCCTTGTGATAGCGGACCTTGCGACGGCGCAGGCCGTCGACCGCCGCCGCGTTGCCGGCATCGCACGCCAGATGGAAACCGCCGATCCCCTTGATCGCAACGATGCGGCCCTGGCGGATAAGCCGCGCGGCGGTATCGATCGCGTCGCCGTCTGCCTCCGGGGGCAGCCTGCTGCCGGCGGCGTCCTCCAGCCACACCCGGGGGCCGCAGTCGCCGCAGGCATTGGGCTGGGCATGGAAGCGCCGGTCGGCCGGATCATCGTATTCCGCCTGACAGCGCGGGCACATCGGGAAGGCGGCCATGCTGGTGTTGGCGCGATCGTAGGGGATTGCCCGGACAATCGACAGCCTCGGCCCGCAGTGGGTGCAGTTGGTGAAGGGATAGCGGTAGCGGCGATTGCCGGGATCGAACACCTCGGCCAGGCACGCCGGGCAGGTTGCCGCATCCGCCGCCACGCCGGTGCGCGCCTTGCCCTGCCGGCTGGTGACAATGCGGAATTCCCCCGGCACCTCGCCCGCCTCGTGCAGCGGGGTGCGGGTGATCGCCTCGATACGCGACAGCGGCGGCGGCTCGGCCTGCAGGCGCTGCACGAATTCATCCCGCGCCTCCCGGCTTCCCCAGGCATGAATCAGCACCCCTCCGGCATCATTCCAGACCTGCCCGGTGACACCGCACTCGCTGGCCAGCCGCCACACCGTCGGGCGGAAACCCACGCCCTGCACGATACCGGTTACCCGGATGCTCTCCCCCGGCATCAATGCACCATAAAGCGCGTGCGCGGACCGTACGAAGGCACGACCCCGGCTTCTACGGGAGTCCGTTGCCCGGCACAGCCCCCCGTGTCGAGCACGGCACGGGTGATCAGGCGGGCAATGACACGGTTGCGCACGGCCCGCCCGCTCAGCTCGGCCAGTAAGAGGTTTCGATGCCCTCGCCGAGGTCGGCCTCGATCAACCGGCGGCGCACTTCCAGCAACTGCTCGATCAGCTGCGGCTCGAAGCGCTCGTAGGCCCCGGCATCGGGTACACGCCTGACCACCACGCCGAGCAACTCGGTGATGGCATTGCCGATCGAATTCTGGCTGATGGTGACAATCAGCTTGTCCTCGTCGTTGCGATAGATAAGCTGCTTGAAGGCCGGCTGCCAGCGTATGGCATTGGCATAGGCGGCATCGACGATACAGTTGTCGCGGACCTTCTTCGCCGTCTTCAGAAAATCATTATTGAACAGCAGCACGTTGCGGACGTGTTCGGGAAAGTACAGGTCATCCAGCATCGGCGCATTGCGCGTGGACACCTGACTGAAGAAGGTCCGGTAGAAATCGATGAAGCCCTTGAGGATCGCGTCGTACTCCTCCCAGAAACCGACCTCCTCCAGCGCCGCCACCCCGCCCTGGATTTCCCAGCTCGGCAGGCCCTGCGGATAACCGGTCAGTTCGATACGCGAGCCCGCCTCGCCGACCGGCCAGAGTATCTCCAGGTCCAGCGCGCGGTCGAAGAACTCGCGGTAGACGTCGTGCATGTAGGCCTCGAACAGGCTGTGCTGGCCACCGTCCGTGAGATTCGGATTGGCCGGGTCGGCCGGCTGTGCGCTGCGCAGCTCGTCCTTGCTGAACACGATGAAATGATTGTGCAGCATGCGGATACTGGGCACCCCGGGCGACGTCAGCGGCCAGGTCGCATCGAGGCTGGCTTCACCTGCCAGCAGCAGGTGGGTATCGGGGTCCGGATAGTGCTCCACCATGTAATCGATAATGATCTGGTTCATGCGGTTCCAGATATGTTTCACATCGTCCGGCACCTGGGTGCGGCGCACCGGCCGACCCAGGGGATTGAGAATGCATTTCGAACTGTTGTAGATGATCGAGGTGTCGAACTCACGGCTGTGACCGAGCGCCTTGCGGTACAGCAGCAGGTTCTCCGGGTTGGTCAACAGCCCGTTGTTCTGCATCAGGTCGTTGAGGTTCTCGGTGCTGTTGAAAAACTCGTTGGGCGCCATGGCCTCCGGCACCTCCAGCGGGATGGGCCTGAACGGGGTGACGATTTCTCTCGGGCCACACTGCATGTACTTGCTCCTGGTGTCCTTATGGGTGGTGCTGTTGCGCATCGATGTTGCGTATTGTCGCAGGTCGGGTTAGCGCAGCGTAAGCCGACAACTTGATTGAACACTTCGTCGGATAACGCTATCGTCAATTCGACCTGCATCCGGATTTTTTCACATTCTCCCCTGAGGGGATTACTTGCTTGCCGCGCTGATCCAGTCAAGACCGAGCGGATTGTCCGGATCCACCCCGTCCATGAAGGGCAGGTTCCGCTGCGCGTGGGTCAACTGGTAGACCAGACCGATCCAGTTACCGACGATAGCCTCGGCGGTATCGTGCCAGGTGTTGTCGAGGTGCCCGGCAACCAGCTGCTCCGGGAATTCCGGCACAGGTTCACCCGCTGCCTGCGCGGCGGCCAGGCGCAGGCGGTACTCGTTGAGGACAGCCTGCTCGCGGGGCTTGATGTAGTTCTCGGGAAACGGCGGGTAGGTACCGCGTTCACCGGCGGCAAAGCGCTGCACTTCGCGCTTGTACTCCTTCAACAGCGACACGGTGTCATACTCCGGGTGCCCCTGGAAATAGACGACCCGCAAACCATCCGGGCTGACGGCAAGGTGCACGCCCGCCTCCACGCTCTCCACCAGCACATGCAGGCCGGCCTCGCGGAACTGTGCGGCACTGACGTTGTTGAAACGCGAGTGCGGCACATCGAATTGCGTATTGACATCATTGACCAGCGGATGCGTTGTGCGGATCACCCGGTGCGGGAACACGCCCCAGCGCTTGGCGGGCAGCGGCCCCCGCTTCTGGCCGTGCTGAAACTGCATCGCCGCGTGAGTGGCAAGACAGGAACACAGCACCGAGGTCACGTTATCCTGCGCCCAGTCGAACACCTCGCGCAGCGGCTCCCAGAACGGCTCCTGCGACAGGTCGGGATGGGAGACATTGGCCCCGGTAATGATCAGCGCATCCAGCCCCTCGGCGCGGATCTGCTCGAAGCTGTCGTAGTAGTGCTCGATATGCGCCCGTGCCTGCTCCCCGCGCGGCAGGTCCTGCAGCGTAAACGGGTGCATGTAGAACTGGGCGATGGGGTTGCTCTCCCCTACCAGGCGGAAGAACTGGCGCTCGGTCGCGGCCAGTGCCGCATCCGGCATCATGTTCAGGACACCGATATGCAACTCGCGGATGCTCTGGTGCATGGCCCGACCCGGCTCGAGGATGGTCTGGCCTTCCTGGCGCAGGCGCTCGAAGGTCGGCAGATCGCTGTGGGCAACAATCGGCATACGCGCTACTCCTGCGGCTCGTCCGCCTTGCGGGCAATGGCGTTTTCCATCAGGTCGAGAAAGTCCTGCTCGTCACGCACCGCCGCCACCTCGTGCGAGGTCACGGTGTAGCCGTGCGGGCGCGCAATGGCCTCGTAGCGCGGCAGGCGCGAATGGAACAGGCGCGGAAATACCCAGCGACAGAAATCATCCGGCTCGACCTGCGCGGCATACTCCAGCCCGCGCAGCTCCAGGTACTGCTGCAGCTGTTCCGCGAGGAACTCGGGGCGGTAATACAAGGGCTTGGGACTGCTCTGGGCCCGGCTGATCAGGGCCTCCTCCTCCGCCTTCTCGGTGACCCGGATGTAGAGGATCAGCGAGTGTTCCACCAGCAGGTCGATAACGGACGGATCGTCGAGTTCACACAGGCTGCCGCCGACATCGTTGACGAAGTGGTCATAGCCGTAGATCTGGTGCGCCTTGCGAATGAACTCGGGCACATCCTGCATGGCCGCGATCTCTGCCAGGCGGTACAGCGCCTGTCGCCGCGAGAACTCATCCAGCGGGACGCCGCCAAGCTCGGGATCGCCGAGCTTGCCGACAAAGCTCAGCACCGGCCCCAGGTCATCCACCTTGATGTTGTTGCGGATGCGTATCCAGTCGCGGCGCAACAGGTCGCGCAGGAACGGCGTCTGCATCGCCTGCTGCTTGATCAGATCCATGATCGGCTCGTCCAGGTAGCGGGTGCCGATGCGGTAATCGCCCGAGTAGTGGAACCAGAAGTGACTGCGCAACAGCATCGACAGGCGGGTCTTGCCCACCCCGGACATTCCCAGCAGGGTGATGCTCTTGTTCTTCCAGCCGCGGAACTCCTCAATGGTGAACTTCATGCTGCAGACTCCGGCACACAGGCAAAGGGAAAGTTTAACCGAAACGCCGCCCGGCGTCAGAGGGCCGGTGCATGCCCGGCACCCGCCGTCGATGACCCGCAGGAACCCCTCCCCTTGCGGGGTGACCCTGCCCCGCCGTGTCGCTATCGACCGCCCTCGTGTATGTTTGAAATCATGCCCGTCACGGCACATGCGGCGCAGCAGCGGATGCAGAACAGGGGCAGGAATGAATATCCGCCAGTTACGTGATTACGGAATCGGGGATGAACCGCACTTGCGTGAGACCGGCCACGGATCCACGAATCCGGTGACTGTCTAAGGCGAGGTCGACCGCATCTACACGGGTGTCGACGGCGACCTGTTAATCGATGATGCCTCGCTCGCTCGCCGGATCAGCACTTCCAGAGGCTGCAGCACGGCGGTGGTGTGGAATCCGTGAATCGGGATCGCCGCCGGCATGGTCGACCTTGATAATGGCCACTACAGGGATGATCTGTGTCGAGACCGCGAATGCCGGCCCCGGGCGTCGGCCGCGACCCGTCAGGTGGTGAACTTGCCGCTTCGCACCCGCTCGACCTCCATCATCTCGAGTTCGCGCGAGCCCGATACGATGACGTTTTCATCCAGAGCGAAGTCCAGCGACGAGTCATGACGCTCGCAGGGCACCGCGTTCAGGATCACCTTCATGGCATTCAGCCTGGCCAGGTGCTTGTCGTTGGAGCGCACTACCGTCCATGGCGCATCTATGGTGTGGGTGCGTTTCAGCATTTCGTACTTCACGTTGGTGAAATCATCCCAGCGGTCCTGCGCCTGCAGGTCGACCTCGCTGAGTTTCCACTGGCGCAGCGGGTCCGTCTTGCGTCGCTCGAACCGGCGCTCCTGCTCCTCCTTGGTGACACTGAAATAGAGCTTCACCAGGATGGTGTCCTGCCGGACCAGGTCGCGCTCGAAGCCCACCACGCCACGCATGAAATCGTAGTATTCCTTCTCGCTGCAGTAACTGAACACACGCTCGACCATGGCGCGGTTATACCAGCTGCGGTCGAACAGCACGGTCTCGCCGGCGCGCGGGAACTGCGACACGTACTTCTGGTAGTACCACTGGGTTTTCTGTTCCTCGGTCGGTTTGCCGAGCGCCACCACGCGGTAGTGCTTCTCGTTCATGTAGCGGGTCACCCGGCGAATGGTGCCGCCCTTGCCCGCGGCATCACGGCCCTCGAACAGGATGATCATGCGCCGCCGGTTTTCCTCCAGGTACTGCTGCAGCTTCAGCAGCTCGGCCTGGAACGGCTTGAGCTCCTCTTCGCGCCGGTAGCGTCTAACGGCCTTTTTCACTTCGGTCCGCAGGGAGGCATTCTCTTTTGCCAGCGCTTCGTGTTCCTGCACATAATCCTGCAGACTTAGCGTCTTACCGTCCACCTCGATCTGTTCGGGCTTCAGTTCATGGGCCACAGTCGTCTACTCCTGAAATCAGCTCTGTTAACGGTTCAATCATACACCGGACGGGGCAAACACCTATTGACCGGCCGGCAGCAAAACACGAAAAATAGCGCATCCCGGCCCATGCGTTATTGATCCTGCTCAAGAAAAATCCGGGCCACGGGGGATGGGCCCGGTATTACGCCGCAACCGAACACCCGTCCCCGGGCAGGGCCGTATCGATCAGCCGCGACAGTGCAGCTGTCGGCGACATGTTCCAGGACTTCTATTTGCACTGACGGCTGTGGTTGAATAGACCGGCCTCAGTCATGCGGAACGCAGGATCACCATGAAAAATACACGCATTACCACCCGGCCCTTTTCAGACCAGCGTCCCGGCACCTCTGGCCTGCGCAAAAAGGTCAGGACCTTCCAGACGCCCCACTACCTGGAAAACTTTGTCCAGTCGATTTTCGACACCCAGGCAGACCTCAGGGGCGGCACACTCGTCGTGGGCGGTGATGGCCGATACTATAACCGGCCGGCGATCCAGACCATTATCCGCATGGCGGTCGCGAACGGTGTGGCCAGGCTCATCGTTGGCCGGGGCGGCCTGCTCTCCACCCCCGCCGCCTCCCGCGTCATCCGCAAATACCGGACCCACGGCGGCATCATACTCTCCGCCAGCCACAACCCGGGAGGCCCGGATGCGGATTTCGGCATCAAGTTCAACACCGCCAGTGGTGGACCCGCCCCGGAGGGTGTCACCGAGGCCATCTATGCGCGCACCCTGGAGATAGGCGAATACCGGACCCTCGACTCGGCAGAGGTCGACCTCGATACCATCGGCTCCCTGTCGCTGGGGGAAACCCGCGTGGAGATCATCGATCCGGTGGCGGACTACGCCGCCCTGATGGAAGACCTGTTCGATTTCGGGCGCATTCGCCAGCTGTTCAACTCCGGACTGTTTCGCATGCGTTTCGACGCCATGCACGCCATCACCGGCCCCTATGCCAGGCACATCCTGGAAGACATGCTGGATGCAGAACCCGGCACCGTCATCAATGGCGAGCCCAGGGAAGATTTCGGCGGCGGTCACCCCGACCCCAACCTGGTGCACGCCCACGAGCTGGTCGCCCTGACATCGGGACGCGGCGCCGTCGATTTTGCCGCCGCCTCCGATGGCGACGGCGACCGGAACATGATCCTGGGGCGCAATTTCTTCGTCACCCCCAGCGACAGTCTGGCGGTGATGGCCGCCAATGCCCACCACATCAAGGGGTATGCCGACGGCCTCAGAGGGGTGGCCCGTTCCATGCCGACCAGCCAGGCGGTCGACCGGGTAGCCGAGGCACTGGGCCTGGACTGCTACGAGACGCCGACCGGCTGGAAGTTTTTCGGCAACCTGCTGGATGCCGAGCGCATCACGCTCTGCGGTGAGGAGAGTTTTGGTACCGGCTCCGATCATGTGCGGGAGAAGGACTGGCTGTGGGCGGTGCTGTTCTG
>JBFELL010000024.1:0-23764 GCA_041552135.1 Gammaproteobacteria bacterium | reverse complement strand
GAGCGCCACCAGTTCCTTGCCGGTACCGGATTCGCCGTTGATCAGCACCGTCGCGCTGGAGTGCGCCAGTCGACCGATGGCACGGAACACCTCCTGCATGGCGGGGGCCTTGCCAATGATCTCGGGCACATCCGGGGTATCTGCAACCGATACCCCGGCCTGCTGCTGCAGCCGGACATCCAGGGCGCGCTGGACAAGGGACGTGACTTCGTCGACGTCGAACGGCTTGGGCAGATACTCGAAGGCACCACCCTTGTAGGCGGACACCGCGCTATCGAGGTCGGAATGCGCCGTCATGATGATCACCGGCAGCTCCGGACAGCGTTTGTGTATCTGCTCGAGCAACTCCAGCCCGTTCATACCCGGCATGCGTATATCCGACACGATGACGGCCGGTTCCTCGCGCTGCAATGCCTCCAGCGCCCCGTTGCCGGAGTCAAAACTGGCGACGGCGATGTTGGCCTTGCCCAGCGCCTTTTCCAGCACCCAGCGAATGGAGCTGTCGTCATCAATGATCCAGACTGTCTGTGTATGCTTCATTATTCTGCGTCCAGTGGCAGTAATATGGTGAAAACCGTTTGTCCCGGCTCGCTGCTGCACTCGATCAGCCCCTGGTGGCGGCCGATGAGCGACTGGGCAATCGACAGGCCGAGGCCTGTACCCTCGTCGCGTGTCGTGATCATGGGATAGAAGATCTTTTCCTGCAGCTCCGGCGGGATGCCCGGGCCGTTGTCAATGACCTCGATGGCGGCAACCAGCCGGTGCTTGCGTGCGCCGATATGGAACTGCCTTTTTACCCGCGTTCGCAGGACGATCTCACCGGTTCCGTTCAGCGCCTGGGAGGCATTGCGGACGATGTTCAGCATCGCCTGTACCAGCAGTTCGGGGTCCGCCTGCAGCTCGGGCAGGCTGGGGTCGTAGTCCGGCCGGAACTTCAGCCCCGCTCCGGCCTCGGCCAGTACCAGCTCACGCACGCGTTCCAGCACGGTATGGATGTTCGTCGGCTGGAAATCCGCTATCTCGTTCGGACCCAGCATGCGGTTCATCAGGTTCTGCAGGCGGTCCGCCTCGCCGATGATGATCCGGGTGTACTCCTTCAGCGACTCATCGTCGATCTCGCGCTCCAGCAACTGCGCCGCGCCCCGCAGTCCACCCAGCGGATTCTTGATCTCGTGGGCCAGCCCGCGCACCAGCGCCCGCGTGGCCTCGTGCTGATGCAGCAACTGTTCTTCCTGTTCGATGCGCAGGTGATGTTCCACCGTTCGCAGTTCGGCGATGACGCCCCGGGTGCCATCGCGACCGTAAAGGGGCGTGGCCGTGCAGTTCACCCGCCGTGTCTGTGCCTGCGGCAGTTCCAGCCGGCAGCCACGATTCAGGATCGTGTCACCTGAGGCAATCGCCCGCAGCAGCTGCTCTTCCATTTGCGCACCGTTTGCCAGCAATTCTTTCGGTGTCTTGCCGCGCGCGTGCCTGGCGCTCTGCCCCAGCAGCATCTCGCCGGCGCTGTTCAGAGAGACCAGCTGCAGCTGTGTGTCAAACACCATCACGCCGGTGGAGAGATGATCCAGGATCAGCTCGGTTTGATATCCGGGGTTTACCTCGTAGCCAGCCATGGAATATCCAATGCAAAAATCAAACCAGCTTTTGCCTCACCTGCACGACACCCCAGCTGATCATTTATACCTGAATAACAATCAGTTAAAAGCTTACCTGCCTGACACACACGGGTCCGATGCCAAGGGAGAAAACAGTAGTATAGCGACATTTGCAAAGAATGCACCAACTTGGTGCACAAGGGGTGTGAGGCCTAGCGGCCGGATGGCAGGGGCGTGGCCGTCGGTGGTGGCGCGCTAATGTTGGGATTGGGCGTTCGGATATTGGGATTTTCCGTCCGGATGTTCGGGTTGAACTCGCGATAGCCCGGGTTGACCGGCGTTTCCGGCGGTGGCTTGTCCGGATCCTTCGGCGGCGGGACATACCGGTCCTTCCTGTGCAGCTCGGATTCGCGCTTCACGAACACCGTAACGGTTTTCGAGGCGGCCACGACATTGCCACCAGCATCAAACACGCTCGCGGACAGCGTGTGCTCGCCGCGCTCGATGTTGCTCATCATGACAGAGGTCTTGTCGACCAGTGGGCCGTAGCGTTCGTTGTCGAGATAAAACTGGATACGGTGTTTCTCGCGGACCTTCAGTGGCGGATCGATACGCAACTGCAGTTCGATCACACCCAGGTTATTACGGATCGTGCTGTCATTTTGCGGCTTGATGACATCGAGGGAACGATAGATATCCGATTCGACCGGTGCACCCTCCGGCCGTATCAGCGGCACCGGTGGCGGCGTATAGGTCGGCAACTCCGGCAGGTCCATCTTCTCGGCACCCGGGGCCGGTGTATCCGAGTAGACCACTTCACCTTTCTCGTTGACATGCTTGTAGACCGCGCCATGCAGGGCGCCGGCAAACACCAGCAGTGAAAGTGGCAGCCATTTCATGATTTCACCTTAAACAACAGCCGGCAAGGATGCAATACGGCTGGTCCGGAATATGGGCTGTTTGGTCGCCACGGCTGCCTTCAGGGCACGGGGTGAAAGATAGTAATGGCCATTGCATATTCATGATACGTCCCGTGTCCGTCCTCCATCCATGTCACTATGGCCACGGAAACACATGGAATCCCGGTAATCGGTATCTTGCCGTGCTATTCCGTGTGTTTCCGTGTGTTTCCGTGTGTTTCCGTGTGTTTCCGTGTGTTTCCGTGTGTTTCCGTGGCTATTCAATCACGAATGCAAACTCCATGCGACGTTGTGCATTTCACAATCGTCAATATATCGGTCCTTGCCTGTCGTGCTTCACATTTCACGCTTGCATCACCACAAAAGAAAACGCCCCTCGCGGGGCGCTTCCGGGTACTGCTTTCGGCTTGCCCTGCTAGAGGCTGTAGTACATGTCGAACTCGACCGGGTGTGTGGTCATGCGCAGGCGCGTGACGTCCTCCATCTTCAGCTCGATGTAGCCATCCAGCATGTCGTCCGTGAACACGCCGCCGGCCGTCAGGAACTTGCGGTCCGCGTCCAGGGCCTCCAGTGCCTGATCGAGCGAACTGCACACGGTCGGGATGCTCCTGGCCTCCTCCGCCGGCAGGTCGTACAGGTCCTTGTCCATGGCGTCGCCCGGATCGATCTTGTTCTTGATACCGTCAAGGCCGGCCATCAGCATGGCGGCGAAACACAGGTACGGGTTGCCGTTGGAATCCGGGAAGCGCACCTCGATGCGACGGCCCTTCGGATTGGACTCGAACGGGATACGCACGGAAGCGGAACGGTTACGGGCCGAGTAGGCCAGCATGACCGGCGCCTCGAAACCCGGCACCAGGCGCTTGTAGCTGTTGGTGCTGGCGTTGGTGAAGGCGTTCAGGGCACGCGCATGCTTGAAGATACCACCGATGTAGTACAGCGCCTGCTGTGACAGGCCACCGTACTTGTTGCCGGTGAAGATGTTCTTGCCTGCCTTGGCGAGTGACTGGTGCACATGCATGCCGCTGCCGTTGTCACCGACGATCGGCTTGGGCATGAAGGTTGCCGTCTTGCCGTAACCATGCGCCACGTTGTGCACGACATACTTCAGGATCTGGTTCTGGTCCGCGCGCTTCACCAGCGTATCAAAGCGGGTGCCGATCTCGCACTGGCCTGCCGTGGCCACTTCGTGATGGTGCACCTCGACCGGCACGCCCATTTCCTCCAGGGCCAGACACATGGCACCACGCAGGTCGTGCAGGGAATCAACCGGCGGCACCGGGAAGTAACCACCCTTGACGGTCGGACGGTGACCGATGTTGCCGTCTTCGTAGACCCGCTCGGCGTTCCAGGAAGCCTCCTCGGAATCGACCTTGCAGAAGGAGCCGCTCATGTCGGCGCCCCAGCGCACATCATCCAGCACAAAGAATTCCGGTTCCGGACCGAAGTAGGTGGTGTCCGCAATCTTGGTGGACTTGAGATAGGCCTCGGCACGATTGGCGATGGAGCGCGGGTCACGCTCGTAGCCCTTCATGGTGGTGGGCTCGAGGATGTCGCAGCGCAGGTTCAGGGTCGGCTCGTCGCTGAACAGGTCCATGACCGCGGTCGTGGTATCGGGCATCAGGATCATGTCGGATTCGTTGATGCCCTTCCAGCCGGCGATACTGGATCCGTCAAACATCTTGCCGGCCTTGATCATCCCGGCATCCACCTGGCTCGTCGGCAGGGTCACATGCTGCTCCTTGCCGATGGTGTCGGTGAAACGCAGGTCGACGTACTTGACGTCATTGTCTTTCATCATCTTCAGAACTTTGGTTGCGGACATTACAGCTCCTCCAATCGGGTAGCGCTAGAAAATCACACCGCTGTCACCGCGACAGCAGCGAGGAATAAAAAAATCGTGAACGATTCTTGTTCTGTCAGGAAGCAGGAATTATGCCACGGCCGCCGGGCCTGAGAAATGCGCTTTTTCAAGGGCCTGTACACACCGCACCAGGACGGTGCGCACCATAATGGTGCAAATCCGGCTACACATGCACCATATCAGTGCGCCCAGGCCAGCTGAAATACACCCGCACATCGCCAATGTCCTCGGCCTGCCGGGCGGCCTGGCTGACCGCCCCGGCAAGTGCATCGCAGGCATCCCCCGTGCCGGACGGCATCGACAGGTAGACGTCCACGTGCACCTTGCCATCGAGGTAGTGCAGTAACACCCTGTCAACCTGCGGCACCGGTTCCTGCAACTGCCACTGCGCCTCCAGGCGCCGCAGGATTTCATCACGCAGTGGCAGGTCCGTGCACGGCGAGGCCAGTTCGTCGTCTTCGGGATCGATATGCACCATCACATCCGTGACTTCGTCATTTGCCTGCAGCAGGCGGCTGCGGACCGTCTCGCCGATCTGATGGCCCTCGGAAACGCTCAGTCTCGGATCCACCAGGATATGCACGTCCACCAGCGCATCGCTGCCGCTGCGGCGGGTGCGCAGCATGTGCAGGGAGCGCACACCCGGGACGTCGCGGATGGACGCGGAAATGGCCTCGACCTGTTCGGCATCCAGTGCCGTGTCGATCAGTTCCTGCAGACTCTTCCACAGCAGATCCCAGGCAATCTTCGCGATCATCAGGGCAACCACGATCGCAGCCACCGCATCCAGCCAGGGCACGCCCGCCATGGTGCCGCCGACACCGATGACCACGATGATGGAGGAAATCGCATCGCTGCGGCTGTGCCAGGCATTGGCATGCAGCATGTTCGAGCGCAGGCGGCGCGCGACCCGGGCGGTGTACTGGTAGACGGCCTCCTTGCCGAACACGGAGACCAGCGCAGCCAGCAATGCCAGCACACCGGGGACCAGCAAAAGATCCGGTTCCATCAGGCGGCGCACGGCGTCATAGCTGATGCCGATGGCGACCGTCAGCAGGGCAACACCCAGCGCGACCGTGGCCACCGTCTCGATCCTGCCATGGCCGTAGGGATGCTCCTCGTCCGCCGCGCGGTGCGCATGCTTGGCGGCAAACAGCACCAGAAAGTCGGTGAACAGATCGGAAAAGGAGTGGATGCCATCGGCAACCAGCGCCTGCGAATGCGCCAGGTAACCAATAACGACCTTGAGGATGCCCAGCAGCAGGTCGACGACGGAACCGATCAGCGTCACCTTGCGGACCTCACGGTAACGCGCATCGAGCAGGTTGGGATGATGGTGGGTATGGCCGTGCATGGCGTGGATTACGCAGATTCTCCGATGCGGATGGTAATGGTTATTTCATCCGCCTCGCGGTTGATGTCACACACCTCGTGGCCATGCACACGGCACCAGGCGGGTATGTCATGCAGGACACCCGGGTCGGTGCACAGCACCCGCAGGGTATCACCCGGCTGCAATCCGCCCACCGCATCCTGGGTGCGGATCACGGGCATCGGGCAGAGCAGGTGGCGTGCATCAAGGCTGATATCGCTCATAGATACCAGTCTGCGGGTATCTCGCCTGCCGGCATGGGCACGACATCAAGCTCCTGCGTCGTACCATCCAGGCCGGTGGCCTGCAGGCTGACCCGCGGTGCATCACGGCCCTGGCTGAAACGTGCGGCAAGCCGCGCGGCCAGTTCCAGATCGCCCTCCTGCAGCTGGCCGTCGACCAGGACCAGCGGGCCGGTGTGACTCAGCGGTATGAGGTGCAGGAAACGCTTGCGGTAACCTTCCATAAAGCGGTTTTCGCCCTCTTCGCGACCGACGATGAGCTTGAAGTTGGGCCGCGGCCGCAGGTGCCGCCCGACCTTCAGCAGCATGATGTCATCCAGGTCATACTCCCGGCTGCCGCGCGCCGCCCACAGATCCGCCAGTTTCACCGAGTACTGCCTGTCGGTGAGAAAACAGCAGCCGCCGGCAGGTTGGGCATAGTCCTCGAAGCCGTAATGCCTGGCCAGCGCGATCTGCGGCTTGCGCGAGCGGCCACTGAAATCATGCAGGCGTTTGCGCTCGAGCCAGCCCTCGCGCTCGGGCAGTGTCTCCGGCAGGTTCTTCGCACACAGCGGTCGCACCAGCAGATCGTCGGCACCGGAGTCACGCGACACCACCGGCATGGTGTCCTTGCGCTGGGACATCGGACGCTGCCCGATGACCTCGCCGGTGATGATGAAGTCGAAGCCGTTGGCGGCAATCCATTCACGCGCCTTGCCGACCATGAAGATCTTGCAATCGAGACAGGGGTTCAGGTTGGCACCGTAACCGTGTTTGGGGTTGATGACGACGTCCTTGTATTCCTCGATGATGTCGATGATGTGCAGCTTGATGCCCAGCTGCTCCGCCACCCACAGCGCATTGTTGCGCTTCGGCTTCGCACGGTCCTGCTTGCGTATGGCGTGGGTGTGGCCCTCGATGCAGAAGCCGGTGTAGAAGTTGATGCCCTCGACGTGCACGCCCTGGTCCATGACCACGCGCGCGGCAAGCAGCGAATCCAGTCCGCCGGATATCAGGGCAACGGCTTTGCGTGGTTCAGTCATGCAGTTATTGTATGGTGTGACGGTTGAAAATTATTTCACCGCAGAGGCGCACAGAACACAGAGTAAAATTATTGCCTTGCGAACAAAGAATATTTCGCATTGAGCGACATCGACTACCAGCATGGCGTGAGCGTGTCCCGCCCGGCATGTTTTTTTACAATGACATTTTTTCTCTGCGTTCTCTGCGCCTCTGCGGTAATTGATGTTCTTCGGGTAATTTCCCCAGAAATGCACGGCGAAATGTCAGCAGCATTCTACCCCATGCGCGGGGCAGAGGGACACAAAGCACAGGGACTCAGTGTTTTTCCCGGGTGCCGGGCGAGGGGACGGCCCTGCCGTTCGCGGTGACCTGCTCGTAACAGCGGCGGCTGCCGGTGTCCGACCACAGGTCCAGCGCCTGGATGGGCGTCAGCGCGGGACGACCGTCAAGCCCGCGCATGGCCTGCAGGATATCCATCAGCACGACGAATGCCTCCGACAGGTGCTGATAGACCGATGACCAGCCGCGGTCGAGCAGGTCGGAGAGCTGCTGGTAGGAGGACTGGCCAAGATTTACAAAGTAGCTGACCCGCACCAGGCGGCGTTCGGCAAGTTGCGGAAACAGACCGGAGAACAGCAGGCAGTGGTCACCGACATCGCGCAGGCGCTCGACACGCTGTCCGCCGCTGGCGGCCTGCGAGTTCAGGTAGTCCTCCGCCATCAGACGTGACATGCAGTGCGGCTTGTCGGTAAACCGCATCAGCAGGAACACCAGATAACTCTCCAGTGTTTCATCCAGTTCCCGGTCGCAGGCGGACTGTGCCTCGTGCACCAGCGTCTGCCACTGCGCCTGGGTTGTGGGCTCGAGAATCAGCTGTCGCATGCCTTTCCTCCGCCATTGCCATGGTAAGAACAATCGGCCGTTCGATGCGGTACCTGAATACCGCGCTACCACGCTTTAATGATTACCTTAAAGGACAAAGACAGCCGCTGGCAAGTACCGGACGGGCACCCAACTGCATCATACCCCGGTATTTTTCGCTATACTCGCCGCTCCTGAAACCACCAAAGACAAGCAACCCGACGTGTCTGAGCGACCAACGACCTTCCAGGGACTGATACTTGCCCTGCAGAATTACTGGGGCCGGCAGGGTTGCGCCCTGCTGCAGCCCTATGACATGGAAGTGGGCGCCGGCACCTTCCACCCGGCGACCTTCCTGCGTGCCATCGGCCCGGAACCCTGGCGCAGCGCCTACGTGCAGCCCTCGCGGCGACCGACCGACGGCCGCTACGGCGAGAACCCGAACCGCCTGCAGCATTACTACCAGTACCAGGTGGTACTGAAGCCCTCGCCGCTGGAAATCCAGGAGCTGTATCTCGGCTCGCTGCGCGAACTCGGCATCGACCCGCTGGTGCACGACATCCGCTTCGTCGAGGACAACTGGGAGTCGCCCACGCTGGGTGCCTGGGGGCTTGGCTGGGAGGTCTGGCTGAACGGCATGGAGGTCACCCAGTTCACCTATTTCCAGCAGGTCGGCGGACTGGAATGCCGGCCGGTGACGGGCGAGATCACCTACGGGCTGGAACGCATCGCCATGTACCTGCAGGATGTCGAGAGCGTTTTCGATCTCGTCTGGACCCAGGGACCGGACGGCCCGGTTACCTATCGCGATGTGTTTCACCAGAACGAGGTCGAGATGTCGACCTACAACTTCGAACATGCCGATATCGAGTCACTGCTGGTGTGGTTCGATGTCTGCGAACGTGAAAGCAGCCGGCTGATCGAGGCCAACCTGCCACTGCCGGCCTACGAAATGGCGCTCAAGGCATCGCACACCTTCAACCTGCTCGATGCACGCAACGCCATCTCGGTCACCGAGCGGCAGCGCTACATCCTGCGCGTGCGCACGCTGGCGCGCCAGGTCGCCGAGGCCTACTACGCAAGACGCGAGTCCCTCGGCTTCCCCATGTGCACGGCTGTGGACAGGGCATCATGAGCGATACCCGCGACCTGCTGATCGAGATCGGCACCGAGGAGCTACCGCCGCTGGCGTTGCGCCGCCTGGCCGAGGCCTTTCGCAGCGCCCTGGACCGCCTGCTGACGGAACAGCATCTCGAACACGCTGAGAGCCACGCCTGGGCATCACCCCGCCGGCTGGCCGTACAGGTCGGGGGGGTACCCCTGGCACAGCCGGATCGCGAGGTGGTGCGCCGTGGCCCGAACATGATTGCCGCCTTCGATGATGATGGAAATCCCACCAGACCCGCCGAGGGTTTCGCCCGTTCCTGCGGTGTCGGCGTGGCAGAGCTCGACCAGCTGGAAACGGACAAGGGCAGTTTCCTGGCCTACCGTGCCGTGCAGGGCGGCCGGCCGGCCGGCGAGGTCATCCCCGGCCTGGTGGAACAGGCCCTGAAGGCCCTGCCGGTACCCAGGCGCATGCGCTGGGGCGACTCCGGGGTTGAATTCGTGCGGCCCGTGCACTGGGTGCTGTTGCTGCATGGCACGGACATTGTTCCCGCAGAGATACTGGGCGTTCGCACAGACCGCTACACCCGCGGTCACCGCTTCCACTGCAACGAGCCCATCGCCATCGCCGAACCGGCCGTCTATGTCGACACCCTGAGGGACACGGGGCGGGTGCTGGTGGACATGGATGCACGCCGTGACACGATACACGAGGCCGTGATTGCCGCGGGCAGGTCACTGGGCGGCAGGGCACACATCGATGCCGGGCTGCTCGAGGAGGTCACGGCACTGGTGGAATGGCCGGTCGTGATCAGTGGCGGCTTCGACGAGCGTTTCCTGGATGTGCCACACGAGGCACTGATTTCCAGCATGCAGGATCACCAGAAGTTCTTTCCGGTCATGAATGAGGCCGGCAAACTGCTGCCGCATTTCATTACCGTTGCCAACATCGAAAGCCGGGAGCCGCAGCAGGTGCGTGCCGGCAACGAGCGCGTCATCCGCCCGCGCCTGGAAGACGCGGCCTTCTTCTGGGACCAGGACCGCAAGCAAACGCTGGCCAGCCGTGCCGCGCAGCTTCACGGCGTCACCTTCCAGCAGAAACTTGGCTCGCTGGGTGACAAGCAGGCACGTATCGGTCACATCGCCAGTGATATCGCCGGGGCCGTCGGTGGCGATACACAGCATGTGCAGCGGGCCGCCGCCATGTGCAAGTGTGACCTGCTGACCAGCATGGTCTACGAATTTCCCGAGCTGCAGGGCATCATGGGCCGCTACTACGCCGGCCATGACGGCGAGCACGCCGAGGTCGCCGCCGCCATGGACGAGCAGTACCTGCCGCGCTACGCCGGCGACGATCTGCCGACTACCGTGACCGGCCAGGCACTGGCCATCGCTGACCGGCTCGACACGCTGGTCGGCATCTTCGCCATTGGCCAGTTGCCCTCCGGCGACAAGGACCCCTTCGGCTTGCGGCGGGCCGCACTCGGTGTGGTGCGCATTCTCATCGAGCGCGAGCTCGACCTTGACCTGCGCAGCCTGCTTGCATGCGCAGCAGCAGGTTTCCCTGACAGCCTGAATGCCGCAGACATCACCGATGACCTGTTTGGCTTTATGATGGAACGGCTGCGCGCCTATTACCTGGACAGCGGCTATGACACGGACACCTTCGAGGCCGTACTGGCACGCCAGCCGGCAAGGCCGCTGGATTTCGACCAGCGCATGCGTGCCGTGAAGACCTTCCGCAACCTGCCCGAATCGGCCAGCCTGGCCGCCGCCAACAAGCGTATCCGGAACATCCTGCGCAAGGCCGGGACCGACATTGCGCGCAGCTACGACAGCGCACTGCTGCAGGAAGATGCCGAGCAGGCCCTGGCCGCCGCCGTCGAGGCGCTCGATGCCGGCGTCAGCGGGATGTTCGAGCAGCGTGACTACACCGATGCCTTGTGCCGGCTGGCCGCGCTGCAGGCCCCGGTCGACCGCTTTTTCGATGATGTCATGGTCATGGCCGACGATGAAGAGCTCCGCGACAACCGGCTGGCATTGCTGAATGCCCTGTCTGGACTGTTTCTCAGGGTGGCGGATATTTCGCGCCTGCAGGGGTAGAAGGCATTTACCGCGAAGAGATAAAAAACATCATCGCGCAAAGGCACAAAGCAAACGGATAATGTTAACCCGATAGTTGCATAAATCTTGCCCTGAAAGCGGGTTTCGCCCCATGATTTGGCAGGTAGAAATGAGTATTTCATCATGCTTTCGGAGTTCACCGTCAATGAGGCCCTGGCACAGCACGGCAGGAGCGCCGCCCCCGGCGCGAATCGCGGCGAGGCGCCGCTCCGGCGGTAAGCTTTTTTTGCAATGATCGGGTTAACAACAGCGCATCGATTCGCTTCCCGCAACTATTGCAACTTTCCTGACGCCGCAACATTACGTATAAGCGGGAGGCACCCGGAAATGCCCGTTCTTTGCGCCTTGGCATCTTCGTGCGAGCAAGGGTCTTGCGCCCTTTCCCTGCGCCCCCGGTGGTAAACTGGCGGTACAGTTTCGTGACAGTATTTTCGGGTGACATGATGATGAACAGGGACTCCTACCAGGCCATGCTCGATACGGTCCAGGCATTTCACGACAAGCATGACTTCAGAAACACCGGTGGCGAGGAACTCGCCTACCGGGTGGCACTGATGACCGAGGAGCTCGGCGAGATTTCCTCCTGCGTCACCAAGGGCAAGGACACTGGCGAGCTTGCCGAGGAATGCGCCGACCTTCTGATCCTGGTGATCGGCACTGCCATCGCCGCCGACTTTGATCTCAGGCAGGCCTTCTGGGAAAAGATGGAAAAGATCATGCAACGCGACTCACGCATGATCAACGGCCGTATTCGTGTATCGGAATTCCGTGACACATGAGATGTACTCTGCTACACAGCGCAAAGAAGCAAGGTCATGCACTTCCTGTGGAATCCGGTTACCGTTCACACAGCCTTGCCATGACCCGGCATGAATTGACATATTTCCTGCGCCCTGAGCATCCTTGCGGTGAATTCCTGCCTGTAATGATTCCGGACCCGCACTGATGCAACTGGTTATCCTCGATCGCGACGGCGTCATCAACGAGGACTCCGATAACTACATCAAGTCGCCGGAGGAATGGCTACCGATCCCCGGCAGCCTCGCTGCGATAGCCAGACTGCATCGTGCCGGCTGGCGCGTGATCGTTGCCACCAACCAGTCCGGTGTCGCGCGCGGCCTGTTCAATCTCGACACCCTCATGCGCATCCACGAAAAAATGTACCGGGCGGTCAGTGATGCCGGCGGCCAGATTGATGCCGTGTTTTTCTGCCCCCACGTTCCGGACGATGACTGCCAGTGCCGCAAGCCACGCCCCGGCCTGCTGCTTGATATTGCCAGCCGCCTGCGGATTGACCTGTCCGGGGTGCCGGCTATCGGTGATTCACTGCGCGATCTGCAGGCAGCACGTGCGGCCGGTGCCACCCCCCTGCTTGTGCGCACCGGCAAGGGTGCGAGCACCCTTGCCCATCCCGGTCTGGATCCGGCGGTACCTGTGTTTCTTGACCTCGCCGGTGCCGTCGATGCCCTGCTGACCCCTGATGCGGGTTGAATGGAACAAACACATGAATCACACACTCAACAAGCCGGCTTCCCTGATTCTCTGGTTGCGCTCCCTGCTTTTCTGGCTGCTGCTCGCGCCCCTCACCCTGCTGTTCGCAATCCTGGTACTGCTGGCGTTTTTCCTGCCGCTCGGCGTGCGCTGGTCAATCATCTCGGTCTGGGTGCGCCTCGTGCTGTGGTGGCTTGAGGCAAGCTGTGGACTGCGGCATGAAGTCCGGGGCCTGGAGAATATACCAGAGCGTGCCGGTATCGTTTTCTCGAAGCACCAGTCCATGTGGGAAACCATTGCCCTGCAGGAAATCTTTCCTCACCAGGTCTGGGTCGCGAAACAGGAACTGAAATGGTTGCCCTTCTTCGGCTGGGGACTGTGGCTCATGAAGACCATTTTCATCAAGCGCGGCACCGGGCGCGCCGCGGTGCAGCAGCTGGTCAGCGAGGGCAAGCAGCGACTCGATGAGGGTATCTGGGTCGTGATCTTTCCCGAAGGCACCCGCGTTTTACCGGGTATCCGCGCCCGCTATCGCATCGGTGGAGCCGTGCTCGCCGAAAAGAGTGGCTATCCCATCGTACCTGTCGCCCACAACTCGGGGGAATACTGGCCACGACGCAGCTTCATCAAGCATCCGGGCACCATCCAGGTACGCGTTGGGCCACCGATCGCAACCACGGGCAAGACCGCCCAGCAGCTCCTGGATGAGGCTTCCGGCTGGATTGAATCCAGGATGGACGAGATCACAACCCTGAAGGACTGAGCGAACGGTTTACCGCCAGGGCGCAACAAACACCACGAAAACCCTAATAAATGATATTACTAAAATAATAAAGTATACTATAAATAATAATCTAATATAAACAATATGATATAATTACCGATCTATCGTAGCATAGCGTAGTCAAGGCATTTTTACGTCCTTGTGCCTTTAGCGCCTATGCAGTGGGTTTTCTACCGCGTGAAACCTGACTAGACATCCAGGTTGGTCACCGCCAGTGCATTCTGCTCGATAAAGTCACGCCGCGGTTCAACCTGGTCGCCCATCAGCGTCGTGAAGATGTCATCGGAGCCTACCGCATCCTCGATCTGTACCTGCAGCAGGCGCCGTGTGTCGGGATCCATGGTGGTTTCCCAGAGCTGCTCGGGGTTCATCTCGCCCAGCCCCTTGTAGCGCTGTATATGCTGCCCGCGTCTGGCCTCGTCCAGCAGCCAGTCCAGCGCCTGTTTGAAGGTGCTGACCGTCTGCTGTTTTTCACCACGCCGCACATAGGCCCCCTCACCCAACAATCCATCCAGTTGCTTGCCCAGCTCGCTGATGCGTTCGTATTCGCCGCTGGTAAAGAAGTCCTGGGTGAATACCTGTTCGTTCGCAACGATGCCATGTGTCCACTTGCTGAGCACAGCAACCATCCCGTTGTCACCGGTTGCCGGCTCCACCCGCACCTCGTAGCGCTGACCGGCCGACAGGCTGGCGTTGATACGGGCCACGAGTTCGTCGTACCACGCCGACATGAGCGCGTGTTCGTGCAGGCTGCCCTCGTCCAGGGCCGGCAGGTAAATCATCTTTTCGAGAACCAGGGGATCAAAGCGTCGTGACAAGCGGCGGATGGCGGCCATGACGGCCATGTACTGGGTCGCCAGGTTCTCCAGCGCCGGTCCGGCCAGCGCCGGCGCATCCGGATTCACAAAAAGCTCGGCCTTGTCGATGGCCCCCTGGAGGAGCATGGCGTTTAACGCCGAATCATCCTTAACATATTGTTCTTGCTTACCTTTTTTGACTTTATACAGGGGGGGCTGGGCAATGTAGACATAACCTCGCTCGATCAATTCATGCATCTGCCGGTAGAAAAAGGTCAGCAGCAGGGTGCGGATATGTGAACCGTCGACATCGGCATCGGTCATGATGATGATGCGGTGATACCGCAGCTTTTCCGGATCGAATTCCTCGCGACCAATGCCGGTACCCAGTGCCGTGATCAACGTACCGACCTCGGCGGATGACAGCATCTTGTCAAAGCGCGCCTTCTCCACATTCAGTATCTTGCCTTTCAGCGGCAGTATCGCCTGGGTCTTGCGATCACGCCCCTGCTTCGCGGAGCCACCGGCTGAATCACCCTCGACCAGGAACAGCTCCGAGCGTGCCGGGTCACGCTCCTGACAGTCCGCCAGCTTTCCGGGCAGGCCAGCGACATCGAGGGCACCCTTGCGGCGTGTCATCTCGCGCGCCTTGCGCGCCGCTTCACGCGCCCGCGCGGCGTCGACGATCTTCGAGGTAATGGCCTTGGCCTCGTTCGGATTCTCCAGCAGGTAGTTCTGGAACTGCTCTCCCATGGTCGATTCGACAATGCCCTTGATTTCCGAAGACACCAGCTTGTCCTTGGTCTGCGAGGAAAACTTGGGATCCGGGACCTTGACGGAAAGGACGGCGGTCAGTCCCTCGCGGGCATCATCCCCGGAGGCCGCGATCTTCGCCTTGCGCAGGATGCCCTCTTTTTCCATGTACTGGTTCATCGTCCGCGTCAGCGCTCCGCGGAAACCCGACAGATGGGTACCGCCGTCGCGCTGCGGGATATTGTTGGTGAAGCAGAATATGTTTTCCTGGTACGAGTCATTCCACTGCATGGCGACTTCAACGCCGACATTGTCCTTCTCTGTCGTGAAATAGAAGACGGTATGGTGCAACGGCGTCTTGTTGCGGTTCAGGTGCTCGACGAAGGCCTTGATACCGCCCTGGTATTCGAAAATGTCCTGCTTTTCATTGCGCTCATCGACCAGCTTGATGCGCACACCGGAGTTCAAAAAAGACAGCTCCCTCAACCGCTTTGCAAGGATGTCGTAGTGAAAATGGGTATCGGAGAAAATGACCTCACTGGGCTTGAAACGGACCTCGGAACCGGTGCGGTCGGTATCGCCGGCCACCGCCAGCGGCGCCTTCGGCTCACCCATGCGGTATTCCTGCGTGTAGACGTGACCGTCACGGTGAATCGTCAGTCGAAGCTGCTCGGATAGCGCATTGACCACGGAAACGCCGACACCGTGCAGTCCACCGGAGACCTTGTAGGAATTGTCATCAAATTTACCGCCGGCATGCAGCACCGTCATGATCACCTCTGCAGCGGAGCGCCCTTCTTCCGGGTGCATGTCGACCGGGATGCCGCGCCCGTCATCATTGATGGTGACGGAGTCGTCAGTATGCAACGTGACGGTAATTTCGCTGCAGTAGCCGGCCAGCGCCTCGTCGATTGAATTATCGACGACCTCGAAGACCATGTGGTGCAGGCCCGTACCATCATCGGTATCGCCGATGTACATGCCGGGCCGCTTGCGCACGGCATCCAGCCCTTTCAGCACCTTGATATTTGAGGATGTATAGGCGTTTTCATTACTCATGTCAGGATCCTTTAGTTAACCGAAGCATTATACCAGTTCCTGGATCTCGCCATGTTCCACGTGAAACCTTTTTAATTCCGGCCATGCAGACAGGTCGAGCGCTGAGGCATCAATCGCGGTAACGAAGACTTGGGTACCCAGTTCCGCCAGCGATGCCAGAATTCGCGCCTGGTGACCGGCATCCAGTTCACTGGCAAGATCATCCAGCAAAAAGGCCCCGCCAGTGCGGTCCCTCTGCTGCTGCAACTTCACCTGGCCCATCATGAAGGCCGCAATCACCGCCTTCTGCTGGCCCCGCGAAAAATGCGACGCGACCGGTTTGCCGTTCATCCACAATGAATAGTCTGCGCGATGCGGACCGGCATGGGTGTAGCCACGTGAACGGTCGGTTCCAAGGGACCTGACCAACGCCTCCTGCAAGGTCACTTCACGCAACCAGCCAGACTGGAAACGCAGACTGAGTGTCTTGTCAGGCAGCAACAACCCGACTTCTTTCGCAATGAGCGGTTCGAATGCCGCCAGGTAGGCACGTCGCATACGGTCGATGGCGTTACCGGCATCCACCAGTTCCGGGTCCCACGCCGTGACCTGGCTGGCCGGCGCATTCACCCGGAGGGCCGCATTGCGTTGGCGCAGGCAGCGGGCATAGCGTTGCCACGCCCGGCGATAGCCATGTTCCACGTGGAACAGTGCCCAATCCAGCGTCTGGCGGCGATAGCGGGGCCCACCGTCCAGCACCGTCGCGGTATCGCCCGTCATGATGTGCACCGGAAAATTGCCGGCCAGATCCGACAGGCGCTGCACCGGTTCGCCGGCAACATGAATGGTATAGCGGCCCGGGCGTCGTTCGATGCCGATGGGTATGACCCGGCCCTCGCGCCGTGCAACACGTCCCACCAGACGGTAGGCCGCCCGGCCCTCACGGATCTGTCGATCGGCATCATTGGTACGAAATGAACGCACCCGTCCCAGGCAATGGATGCCTTCCAGCAGGCTGGTTTTGCCGGCGGCATTGGCGCCGGTAACAAGATTCAGCCCGCTACAGAACGCCAGCTGTGCAGTCTGGATATTGCGGTAATCCCTTATGTCGAGAGACAGAAGCCCCGCGAGGCTGGCTGGCGAAGATTCGGGAGAGGCGGAAATGGAAGTCAGCTGAAGACGGGCACGCGGAGTCAGAGGCGCATGGGCATGACGACGTAACGGCAGTCATCGTTCCCCGGCTTGTAGATCAGCGCACTGCTGTTGGCATCGCTCAGATGCAGTTCCACATCCGTACCATCGATGGCACCCAGCACATCCAGCAGGTAGGTCACATTGAAGCCGATCAACATGGAATCCTCATTGTAGGCGACCTCGAGTTCCTCAACCGCCTCTTCCTGTTCCGGGTTATGTGCTTGAATTTTAAGTAAATTTTTAGAAACATCGAGCCGGATGCCGCGGTATTTTTCATTCGACAGAATCGAGGTGCGTGTCAACGCCTGGCGTAGCAACTCACGATTCACACTGAGCACCTTGTCGGCATCCTTGGGAATCACGCGCTGATAATCCGGGAAGCGACCGTCGATCAGTTTCGACGTGAAGCGCAGTTCGCTGGTCGTGATGCGAATATGGTTGCTGCCAATCTCGACCTGCACGGCATCCTCGGTGTCCTCCAGCAACCGCTGCAGTTCCTGTACGCCCTTGCGTGGCACGATGACCTGCTGGTCGGCCGAATCACCGATATCGGCGGCAAGTTCACACATTGCCAGGCGGTGCCCGTCTGTCGCAACGGCCCGCAGCACCCCATCCTCGGGTTCCAGCATCAGGCCGTTCAGGTAATAGCGCACGTCCTGTTGTGCCATGGAGAACGAGGTGCGCTCGAACAGGTGGTGCAGATCGTTTTGCGGCAGCGAGAATTTCCTGGCGCTCTTGATCTTGTCGACTACCGGAAATTCGCTGGCGGGCATGGTGGCCAGCGTAAACCGGCTCTTGCCCGACTGTACCTGTGCCTTGTCGTTTTTCACCGTGATATGGATTTCGGCTTCTTCCGGCAGGGTACGGCAGATATCAAGCAACTTGCGTGCAGGCAGGGTGATGTCACCGGGTTCATCGACACCCACCACCGCCTGTGCCTGCAGTTCAACCTCCAGGTCTGTGGCAGTCAGTTTGAGGTTTTTCTTGCCCGCATTGAACAGCACGTTACCGAGAATCGGCAAGGTCTGGCGTCGTTCGACAACACCGGTAATCTGTTGCAGGGGTTTGAGCAGGGTTTCACGCTGAATGGTCAGTTTCATGGTATTTAATTAAAGATCTTTTTAAAGATGTTTATTACAATTACTAGTCAGGTCGCAGGCTGTTGAAAACCATGATTAGTCATTAATATTCAATATGTTGAAGCAATCATAAAGCCGCTCATAAGTGCGTGTTCTGCGGTTAGGAAGCTGTGGATAAAAGGGGATAACTTTTGCCCGTCCGTGTTACGCACAACTTATCCACATTACGTCGTCAGGGTTCTCAACAGGTTGTTATAGTCCTCGTTGATACGCAAATCACTGTCACGCAGTTCGGCAACCTTGCGCGTCGCGTGCAGCACCGTGGTGTGATCGCGGCCGCCAAAGGCATCGCCGATTTCCGGCAGACTGTGCGTTGTCAGCTCCTTTGCCAGTGCCATGGCGATCTGGCGTGGCCGGGTGATGGTGCGACTGCGTCGTGCCGAGTGGAGATCCGCCACGCGGATCTTGTAGTACTCGGCAACCACCTTCTGGATATTGTCGATGGTAACGAGTTTGTCCTGCAATACCAGCAGATCGCGCAGCGCCTCGCGGGTGATCTCCAGGCTGATCGGTCGCCCGGTAAAGCGGGCACTGGCCACCACGCGTCGCAGGGCGCCCTCAAGCTCGCGGATATTGGACTGGATGCGTTTGGCGATAAAGAAGGCCACGTCGTCCGGCAGATCGATATGGCTTTGCTGCGCCTTGCTCATCAGGATGGCGACACGGGTCTCGAGCTCGGCCGGTTCGATGGCCGCGGTCAGACCCCAGCCGAAACGGGACTTGAGGCGTTCCTCCAGCCCGTTGACTTCCTTGGGGTAGCGATCGCAGGTCAGAATGACCTGCTGTTGTCCCTCAAGCAAGGCATTGAAAGTATGAAAGAATTCTTCTTGTGAACGTTCCTTGCCGGCGAAAAACTGAATATCGTCGATGAGCAGCGCGTCGACCGTGCGGTAGAACCGCTTGAACTCGTTGATGGCATTGTGCTGCAGGGCCTTGACCATGTCGGCGACAAAACGCTCGGAGTGCAGGTAAATGACGCGCGCCGAAGGATCATTCTGCTGGATCATGTTGCCGACGGCATGCATCAGGTGGGTTTTGCCGAGCCCGACGCCACCGTAGATAAACAGCGGGTTGTAGGCGTCACCGGGATTTTCCGCAACCTGCATGGAGGCGGCGTGTGCCAGCTGGTTGGACTTGCCGGCGACAAAGGACTCGAAGGTGAAATCCGGATTCAGATTGCTCTTGTGCTGTACCGGCGCGGATGCCGGTGTCGCCATAGACGGTTTGCCGCCGGTTGCGGGAATTTGCAGCGTCTCGACGGCCTTCTTGTTGCTGCCGATATCGAGCTGAACGTCGGTGTGAAGCTCCGGGCCGATATCGTGCAGGGTGCGCGATATGGTTTCGAAGTGATGCTTGCGCACCCAGTCGAGAACAAACTGGTTCGGTGCCAGCAGGCGCAGTGTTTCAGGGGTTTCCTCGGCGTGCAGTGGACGGATCCAGGTGTTGAATTGTTGTTCGGGCAGCTCGTTTTCGAGACGTACCAGACACTTTTGCCACAGCGACGCTTCCACCCGTCAAGCCCCCCTTTTATTCTTGCTACCGAAACTCCAAGGTGGAGCAGTCTATACCCCTTGCAAAAAGTTATCCACACCCCGTCCGCTGGCGGTGACGGATATTCGCAGTTGACAGTCCAGCCATTGAAACAGTACCCTTTGCGCCCCTTTTTCCCGCCGGCGTTGGTGTGGAATAGTGAATTGAATTACCGGGATATATCGTGCCATGAAAAGAACGTTTCAACCCAGCAACCTGAAGCGCAAGCGGACCCACGGTTTCCGTGCCCGCATGAGTACCAAGAACGGTCGTGCCGTCATCAAGGCGCGTCGTGCCAAGGGCCGGGCGCGGCTGTCCGTCTGATTATCCCTTGCGTGCCGGCCTGACGCGTTTTCCACGGCAGGCGCGACTTACCGAGCCAGGCGATTACCAGCGGGTATTCAGGCATTGCCGCTGCAAGGCAAGCGATCGCTGGCTCACCCTGCTGGCCGTCTCCAATGATTGCGATCATCCCCGGCTGGGACTGGCCATATCCCGCAAGGCCGCCCGCTCGGCGGTTGTGCGCAACCGGGTCAAGCGCCACATCCGGGAAACGTTTCGCCACACCCAGGCCGAACTCGGCGGACTCGACATCGTCGTCATTGCACGCCCGGGTATCGCCGGACAATCCGGCCCGATGCTGAACGCCGCATTGCACAAACTCTGGAAACGATTGATCACGACATGCGCTGGTTGTTAATACAGTCCATCAAGGCCTATCGCTACCTGCTCAGCCCGTGGCTGGGTGCACATTGCCGCTTCCACCCGACCTGTTCCTGCTATGCAATAACCGCGATCGAGCGCTATGGTGCCCTGCGCGGCAGCGCGATGGCGGTGCGCCGCCTGCTGCGCTGCCATCCCTGGCACCCGGGCGGCATCGACCCGGTTCCCGACGAGGACATAAAACACAGTCATGGATAATCAGCGCCTGTTCCTGTTCGTTGCGCTTTCCTTCGTGGTTCTGCTCATCTGGCAGGCCTGGATGGAAGACTACGGCCCTGCCCCGCAGGAGAGTCCCGCACCCGTTGCCACCGATGTGGCGGCCTTGCCGGAGGGCGGTGCGGATCTCCCGGTGGCGCCTCTCGAGCGGCCGGTTGCGGACAGCGCGATACCCGAAGAGATCACGCTGAAGAGTGCGCAGGAAATCGTCGTCGAGACCGACCTTATGCGGGTGGTCATCGACACCAATGGTGGCGACCTGCGCCGTATCGACCTGCTGGCCTACCCGGCAAGCACCGAGCCGGATTCGCCGCCCTTTCGCCTGCTGAACGACAGCCTGCCGAACCTGTTCGTGGTGCAGTCCGGTCTGCGCACGCCGGATGGCGAGGAGCCGACGCACCATGCGGTGTTCACCGCCGGGCAGGCGAGCTTCCGTCTGGCCGATGCGGCCGATGTGCTCGAGGTCCCGCTTACCTGGCGCAGCCCGGCGGGTGTGGAGGTCACCAAGACCTACACCTTCCGTCGCGGCAGCTATGAAGTGGGTCTCGATCACACGGTGGCCAACAACAGCGGTGCCGACTGGCACGGCCGTCAGTACCGTCAGCTGCAGCGCACCCAGGTCGCGGAGACCGGCCAGAGCACCTTCATCTACACCTATATGGGCGGGGTGCTGTACAGCCCGGAAGAGAAGTACGAGAAGATCGGTTTCGATGACATGGCCGAGGCCGATCTCGACCGCCAGGTCAGCGACGGCTGGGCGGCGATGATCCAGCATTACTTTCTCGGCGCCGTCATACCCGACGCCGGCGAGGAGAACCGCTACTACACCAAGACGCTCAGCGGCGCGCGCTATGTCATGGGCCTGATCTCGCCGCAGCGCACCATTGCTGCGGGCGCCAGCGATACCTTCTCCAGCCGCCTGTTTCTCGGCCCGAAACTGCAGGATGAAATGGCGCAGGTCGCGCCCGGTCTGCAGCTGACCGTCGATTTTGGCGTGCTCACCGTTCTGGCGCGACCGCTGTTTATCGCCATGGACTGGATATACGGCATTGTTGGCAACTGGGGCTGGGCAATTATCATCATCACCCTGCTCATCAAGCTGGCCTTCTACAAGCTGTCCGAGACCAGCTACAAGTCGATGGCCAACATGCGCAAGCTGGCGCCGCGAATGAAGTCGCTGAAGGAGCGCTACGGCGATGACCGTCAGAAACTCAACCAGGCGATGATGGAGCTGTACAAGAAGGAAAAGATCAACCCGCTGGGCGGCTGCCTGCCGATCCTGGTGCAGATCCCGGTGTTCATCGCCCTCTACTGGGTGCTGCTGGAGAGTGTGGAACTGCGCCAGGCAAGCTTCATGCTGTGGCTGAATGACCTGTCATCACCCGACCCCTACTTTGTGCTGCCGCTGCTGATGGGTGCGACCATGCTGATCCAGCAGAAGCTCAATCCGGCACCGCTCGATCCGATCCAGGCCAAGGTCATGATGGCGCTGCCGGTCGTGTTCACCGTATTCTTCGCCTTCTTCCCGTCCGGGCTGGTGCTCTACTGGGTGGTCAACAATACCCTCTCCATTGCCCAGCAATGGGTCATCACCAGGCGTGTCGAGGCCGGCGCAAAATAAGCGGCCGGTCACTCTACCCGCAGGAGCGGTTTCAGCCGCGATGTGCTGAAGCGGCTACCGTGAGCCTGTAAACACCGGTGTGCCGGCCGGGACGCTCGCCCGGCGGCACCATCACCGGTCAACCGCCCCTGTTACCGAGCATGCATCCAGCCGCCGACACCATCGCCGCCATTGCCACCCCTGCCGGTCACGGCGGGATCGGTATCGTGCGCATTTCCGGGCCGGGGGTGCCGGCCATCGCGCGGCAGTTACTCGGGCGCCTGCCACGTCCCCGTCATGCCGGGATGCACGGCTTCCGGGCCGCCGACGGTGGCCTGATCGACGAGGGCCTGGCGCTGTACTTTGCCGCACCGGCCTCCTTTACCGGCGAGCATGTGCTGGAACTGCACGGTCACGGTGGGCCGGTGGTGATGGACCTGTTGCTGGCGCGGGTACTGCAGCTTGGTGCACGCGCGGCGCGCGCCGGCGAGTTTTCCGAACGTGCCTTTCTCAACGACAAGCTCGACCTGGCGCAGGCCGAGGCCATCGCTGACCTGATCGACAGCGCCACGGCCGGGGCCGCGCGCGCCGCCGTGCGCTCCCTGCACGGTGAATTCTCCCAACGCGTCCATGCCCTGCTGGAGCGCCTGATCGAATTGCGCAGCTGGGTCGAGGCCGCCATGGATTTTCCCGACGAGGAAATCGATTTTCTTGCCGACCCGCAGCTCGAGCAACGCCTGGCGGCCGTGCAGGCGGAATTGCAGGCCATCGAGCAGGCAGCGCACCAGGGCCAGTTGCTGCGCGATGGCATGACGCTGGTCATCGCCGGCCAGCCGAACGCCGGCAAATCCAGCCTGCTGAATGCACTGGCCGGGCATGATGCGGCGATTGTCACCGAGGTTCCCGGAACGACGCGCGACGTGCTGCGCGAACAGATCCAGCTCGATGGCATGCCACTGCACATCATCGACACGGCCGGTCTGCATGATACCGAGGACCCGGTCGAGCGCGAGGGCATGCGACGTGCGCGCGAGGCGATTGGCAACGCCGACCGTGTGCTGCTGGTGATCGACGACCAGCGCGGCATGACAGCCGCCGATGCGGCCATCCTGCAGGCCCTGCCGGCCAGCGTCCCGCACATCCGCGTGTTCAACAAGATCGACCTCAGTGGCCGCTCACCGGGCCTGGACGACACCGGCGAGGTGCCGGCGGTTGCGCTGTGCGCGCGTGACGGCAGCGGCCTCGAGCACTTGCGCCACCACCTCAAGCACTGTGCCGGCTATGTCGAGCAGACCGAGGGCGGTTTCAGCGCCCGTCGCCGGCACCTCGATGCCCTCGCCCGCGCTGCCGCCTGCATCGACGCGGGCAGCCGCCAGCTTGCCGGGGCGCAGGCCGGAGAACTGCTGGCCGAGGAG
>JBFELL010000023.1:0-23786 GCA_041552135.1 Gammaproteobacteria bacterium | reverse complement strand
TAGACAAGCCCGTGCACGGTCTTGTGATCAAGCGACGGGACGTTGACCTTTCGCATGTCACCATCCACACGGATCATCGGCGGCATGCCGGCGGACAGATGCAGGTCCGATGCCCCGTTCTTCACACTAAAGGTCAATAACTCAGCTATATCCATGCTGCTCCCTCAGATTTTTCTACTGGTCAAAGGTCTATCGTCAACGACACTGGATACTTGACATGCGCCATGACACTGGCGCCTGCACATGCCGGCCGGCGCAGGAACGGAATCGCCCCCTTGAAAGGACATTGCTCGCTGCCACCCCCTCTAATGACGCTCACCCGACCGGAGTATGCCGAATTGTGCCAATTAAGCAAGGGAAACCGGACAGCAGGGACACACTTGTCGGGCGGCGCATCCATCCTGTATTGTCAAATCCATGGCTGATTCCACACTCACATTTATCGGCGGCGGCAACATGGCGGGCAGTCTTATCGGCGGCCTGATTGCCGACGGCTGGAGCCCCGGCCGCATCCAGGTGGCCGACCCCGACCCGGCAAGGATTTCGCAGCTCACGGAACGCTTCTCCGTCATCACGACCCGTGACAACAGCGAGGCTATCGCCAGTGCCGATGCCGTGGTGCTTGCCGTCAAACCCCAGATCCTCCACGAGGTGGCTGTACAGATCGCCCCGGCCATCCGGCAGTATCAGCCGGTCGTAATCTCCATCGCCGCCGGCATACGCGAGACCGCCCTGCGCGACTGGCTGGGGGAGGGCACGGCGATCGTGCGCTGCATGCCGAACACCCCCGCCGTGGTGCAAAGCGGCGCCACTGCCCTGTACGCCAACGCCCGGGTAAGCGAGGAACAGCGCAGTCTTGCCGAATCCGTGTTGCGCGCTGTGGGACTGGCGCTATGGGTGGATGACGAGGCACAGATGGACGCCGTGACCGCCCTCTCAGGCAGCGGGCCGGCGTACTTCTTCCTGTTCATGGAGGCATTGCAGGCCGCCGGCACCGAACTGGGGCTGCCGGCCGACACCGCGCGCCTGCTCACACTGCAAACGGCGTTCGGTGCCGCGAAGATGGCACTGGAAAGCCGTGAAGATGCCGCCAGCCTGAGGCGACAGGTCACATCACCGGGCGGCACGACGGAGCGAGCCATCGAGGTATTCACGCAGGAGGCGCTACCGGCCATGATACTCAAGGCACTGCAGGCCGCCGCCGGGCGCTCCCGCGAACTTGCCGACGAGTTCGGTGGAAACGCCGCCTGACAGATGGGCAGCGGTTATCTGACCAACCCGCTGGAATTCATCATCAGCACCCTGTTCGGCCTGTACATCCTGGCCGTCATGCTGCGCTTCCTGCTCGGTGCGGTGCGTGCCGATTTCTACAATCCGGTCAGCCAGTTCCTGGTGCGTATCACCAATCCCCTGCTGGTGCCGATGCGCAAGCTACTGCCCAGTATCGGCAAGTTCGACACCTCGGCCCTGGTGCTCATGCTGGTCCTGCAGTTCCTGTCACTCGCGCTGATCGTGCTGCTGCGCGGCAGCGGCTTTCCCGTGCTGGCACTGCTGCTGGTCACGGTTGCCGAACTGGTCGCACTGCTGCTCAACATCTATATGGTCGCGATCATCGTGCAGGTCATCATCAGCTGGGTAAACCCGGGCTCATACAACCCCGTCACGGGCCTGCTGCACAGCCTGACCGGCCCGCTGCTGCGCCCCATCCGGCAACTGCTGCCACCGATTTCCGGAATTGACCTGTCACCGCTGTTTGCGCTCATCGGCCTGCAGGTACTGAAGATGCTGATCCTGCCACTGCTGGCCTGAAGCCGGCCATGCCGGCCTGGTACCAGTGGCAGGGCAAGGACCTCGTGCTGGCGCTCCACGTCCAGCCCGACGGGATCGAGCCGCCCCGCTGACCTGCCGCGCGACCCGCTCGAGCGCGCACGCATGAGTACCGTGATATACAGAGAGAGCTCTGGCTATAATCAGCAACTGGGGAGCAACAACAGGAGAACAACATGAAACTGACACGACCTTTTGTTTCCATCCTGCTCGGCGGCCTGCTGGGTATGATCGCACTGGGCAGCCACGCCGAGAATTCAAAGGACTTCGGTCAGTACGTCGTCCATTTCAATGCCCTGGCCACCGACCAGCTGCCTGCCCGGGTGGCGCGTGAATACCGCATCACCCGCAGCAAAAACCGCGGCATGATCAACATCACGGTATTGCGCAAGGTGCTCGGCAGCCCTGGCCAGCCGGTACATGCCTTTGTCGAGGTGACCGGCACCAACCTGGCCGGGCAGTTCCGGCGCATCCCGGTACGTGAAGTGCGCGAGGGCAATGCCATCTACTATATCGGCGAATTCGGCGTCACCCACGAGGAAACCCTGCGATTCAACGTGCAGGTCCGCCCGCAGGGCACGCCGGATACCCTGAAGGTCGAATTCGGCCAGGATTTCTACACGCACTGAGTGACGCTTCCGTCACAATCTCACGCTGCCCTGCGCCACGCCTGCAGCAGGAAGGTGAGCGCGCGTGTGAAATGACAGGAAATGATACAAAATTCGCCATATGCAGTTAATTCACGCAAAATCCAGGTTACTCCCGACATTGCCCACCCGTCACTCCACCCCCGCGAATGGGGGCTGACAGCAGCCCGGTGCGCGACTGGCGCGCCGCGATCGCCGTATACACCCGGCCGCGCGTTGTCGGGATGGTATTTCTCGGCTTCGCGGCCGGTCTGCCGTTCCTGCTGGTCTTCACCACCCTCTCCGCCTGGCTAACCGGGGCCGGGGTCGACCGCACCACGATAGGTTTCTTCAGCTGGATCGGCATCACCTATTCCATCAAGTTCTTCTGGGCACCGGTCGTCGATCGCCTGCCGCTGCCGCTGCTTACCCGGGTGTTCGGCAAGCGACGCAGCTGGATGCTTGTCGCCCAGCTGGCCATCGCCATCGGCCTGTGCGGCATGGCGCTTACCGATCCGGGCATCAACCTGCGGCAACTGGCCCTGTTTGCCCTGCTGGTCGCCTTTGGCTCGGCCACCCAGGACATCACCATCGACGCCTACCGCATCGAGGCCGTCGACCGGGACCTGCAGGGCGCCATGGCGGCCTCCTACGTCCTCGGCTACCGGCTGGCCCTGCTGACCGCCGGTGCCGGCGCACTGCATCTGGCCAACCTCACATCATGGACCCTGACCTATCTGTCCATGGCCGGCCTGATGGCGGTCGGCATGCTGACCACGCTGGTCATTCGCGAGCCGCAGCATCGCCCCGACCGGCGTGCCGGCGAGATCGAGGCACACCTGGAGCAGACGGTTGGCGTGCAGGGCAGAAGCAGCCCCCTCGCCCGCCTGGTTGCCTGGTTCTCGGATGCCGTAATCAGCCCGTTCGTGGAATTTTTTCAGCGCAGTGGCAGCGCGGCCGTACTCATCCTGCTGCTGGTCGGCTGCTACAAGCTGAGCGACATCACCATGGGCGTGATGGCGAATCCCTTCTACATCGATCTTGGCTTCGGCCTGGACGAAATTGCCAACGTCACCAAGGTGTTCGGCTTTTTCATGACCATCGCCGGCGCCGCCCTGGGCGGGATACTCGTGGCCCGCTACGGCATCCTGCCACCGCTGCTGGCCGGCGCGATCCTGGTTGCCTCGACCAATCTGCTGTTCGTCTGGCTGGCCGTCAGCGAACCGCGACTGGCCACGCTGGCCGTGGTAGTCAGTGCCGACAATCTCAGCGGCGGCTTTGCCACCTCGACCTTTATTGCCTGGTTGTCGAGTTTGACCAGCAGCAGCTACACGGCCACCCAGTACGCCCTGTTCAGCTCACTGATGACCCTGCCGGCAAAATTTATCGGCGGCTTTGCCGGCATGATCGTGGATAGTGCGGGTTATGCCAGCTTTTTCCTCTACGCCGGCCTGCTTGGCGTCCCGGCGGTCCTGCTGGTGGTCTATCTGATGAGACACCCCGCCGCGACACCACCGCAAGGCGGTTAAGGCAACCCCGGTACAACCGTCGGCCGGGGTCACGGGAAGGCGCAGTATGCCCGGCGACGAGTCAATCCGATCGACGGCACACCGTCATCACCGCGCGCGTGCCTATGGCTTTTCCCGACTGCCATGGACAGAATTCAACCCGTTGTTTTAACTGGTTTATTTCACCCCGGTCGGTCATTTTTCCGAATCCCGGCGGGTAGCGAACCCTGCCCCCGTGTAGTCAGCCGGGCAATCATCGACTAGGCTGTTTTTACTTTGGGGAGATAACAACGATGGAAAACCGCTCCAGGGGACATCGCCGGTGGGGGCTTGAGGTTTCATTTCCGCTCATCGACAGCAACGGTGTCACCGTCATCAGCGACCGGCGCAGATTGCCCGACCGGCGTCTGGGCAACATCAGCCTGGAAGACCGGCTGACGCTGTTCTCGGAAATGCCGAACCCGGGAAACGGGCCAGAGGAAAACCACTAGCCGTCAGGCTGCACACTACAACTCGTAGTCGTAATCCATGATCAGCGGCGCGTGGTCCGAGAAGCGCTTGTCCCTGTAGATGCGCGCGGCCCTTACGCGCTCGCCGATCCCCGGTGTCGCCACCTGGTAATCGATGCGCCAGCCGACATTCTTCGCCCAGGCCTGGCCCCGGTTCGACCACCAGGTGTACTGGTCCGGTTCAGCGTTCACCACCCGGAAGGTATCGACAAACCCGGCCGGCCCGAACAGCTCGTCCATCCAGGCACGCTCCTCCGGCAGGAATCCCGAGTTTTTCAGGTTACCGCGCCAGTTCTTCAGGTCGATCTGTCTGTGGGCAATATTCCAGTCACCGCAGAGAACGAATTCGCGCCGTTTCAGCCGCAGCTTGCGCAGCCACGGCATGAAGCGATCGAGGAAGCTGAACTTGACGGCCTGGCGTTCCTCGCTGGACGAGCCCGACGGCAGGTAGAGGGATACGATGCTGAGCGGTCCGTAGCGCGCCTCGATATAACGCCCCTCGGCATCCATGTCCGGCCAGCCGAGGCCGGTGATGACCTTGTCGGGCTTCGGCTTGCTGTAGATGGCCACGCCACTGTAGCCCTTCTTTTCGGCGTCGTGAAAATAGACGTGCCAGCCACGCGGCCGAAACACCCTGTCCTCCAGCTGGTGGACCTGTGCCTTGGTTTCCTGGATGCAGACCACGTCCGCCTGCTGGCGCACCATCCACTGGAAGAACCCCTTCTTCGCCGCCGCGCGTATTCCGTTGACGTTGACTGTAATGACCCGCATGTTTTTCCCTGTCTCGACCCGGCGTGTATGATAACCGGCCATCGCCAGCCGCATAAGCCAGATCCAATGAAATCCTACCAGCACGAATTCATCGACTTCGCCATCCGCGCCGGCGTACTGCGCTTTGGCGACTTCACGCTGAAATCCGGGCGCTCCAGCCCGTATTTTTTCAACGCCGGACTGTTCAACACGGGCGAGCACCTTGCCCGGCTGGGACGCTTCTATGCCGAGGCCATCAGCGCCAGCGGCATCCGCTTCGATGTTCTGTTCGGCCCCGCCTACAAGGGCATCCCGCTGGCCGCCGCTGCCAGCATCGCGCTGGCCGACCACCACGGCAGCAACGTTCCCTGGTGTTTCAACCGCAAGGAGGCCAAGGATCACGGCGAGGGCGGCAATCTGGTGGGTGCCGGACTCGAGGGCAGGGTCCTGATCATCGACGACGTCATCACCGCCGGCACCGCCATCCGCGAGTCCGTTGACCTCATCCGGGCCGCCGGCGCGACCCTGGCCGGCGTCGTGATCGCACTCGACCGGCAGGAGCGCGGCACGGGCCAGCAGTCCGCCATTCAGGAAGTCGAACAGGCCCACGGTATCCGCGTTGCCAGCATCGTCACGCTGGCAGACCTGCTGGATTATCTGCGCAAGCAAGCCGGCCAGGGCGAGGCCGTTGCAAAGATCGAGGCCTACCGCGAGGCCTACGGGGTCTAGCCCGCATTTCTCATCAGGATCACGGGAGCAGGCGCAGGATTCGTGTTCGTAAGCGCCGCGCTGGAGCGAAAAGCGTAGCCGTAGCTACGGTTTGAGTGAAGCGCCAGCTGACGGACACGAAGACCAGCCTGAACCGTGATAGGCAGGCTTTAAAAACACACCGTATTTTCGATCATACGAGATTCATCAAACGGAGCAGTGCCTTATCCGTATGCCGCGCCGCCTGGTGAGAAATGCGGGCTAGGTCATTGCGCTGTTCGCGCACAGACCGGCAGAGCCATCACGGCTGGCGCCACCTGCATCAGTCAAAAATCATGGTGCGGTTATCGCAGACAAGAATGTTGTGTCTAATCTGGTGCCAGATCGCACGGGCAAGCACGACCTTCTCGAGATCCTGTCCCTTGCGGATCATGTCCCCGACAGTGTCCTTGTGGCTGATATGCACCACATCCTGCTCAATGATCGGCCCCGCATCCAGCTCCGTGGTCACGTAATGGCTGGTTGCACCGATAATCTTGACACCCCGCTCATAGGCCGAATGGTAGGGGCGCCGCCCCGGGAATGCCGGCAGAAAGGAGTGATGGATATTAATAATGCCCTGCGGATAGTGATTGACAAACTCCCCGCTCAGTATCTGCATGTAGCGCGCCAGCACTATAAAATCGATGTTGTGCTGTTGCAGTAGCTCAAGCTGCCTGGCCTCCTGCTCCTGCTTGTTGCCGCTGTTAACCGGCAGGTAACAGTATTCAATGCCATGCCGGTCTGCGACGCCCTGCATATCCCGGTGGTTACTGATAATCAGCGGCAGTTCGATCTGCCATTCGCGCGACTCGTAACGCGCCAGGATGTCATAAGCGCAGTGCGGCAACCTTGACACAAACAGCGCCATCCGGGGGCGCTCACTGGAGAAAAACAGTTGCCAGCGCATGTCGAAGCCTGCTGCCACATGCTGCTGGAATTGCTCGCCGATCCGGTCCTTCGCAACCGAAAACCGGGCAAGGTCCCACTCGACGCGCATGAAGAACCGGCCTTTTTCGTAATCGACATGCTGGTCGAGATACAGGATGTTGCCCCTGTTACCCGATATGAAACCGCTTACCGCAAGCACAATGCCTTCGCGATCAGGGCAATGCACGAGCAATATGGCGGACTTTGTTTGCATGACAGGCAGCAGGTTCTGTGTGGTGCGCCTAGAATAGCACTTTCATTTGAAGTCCCGCCTGCGTCGATGACGTCAGGCAGATTCTCCCGGCAGCGACCGGGACGGATTTTCGAATGAATGCACCATCGCTTCGTTCTTACTGCCCGCATCGACACTCAGCCATGGCCGATTATCAACTTCATTCCCACCAGCAGCGTCACCACTTCAAACCCCCGCTTGATCCAGCGGTTACCGGACCTGATCGCCAGATGCGCCCCGAGGTAACCACCCAGCAGCGACCCCAGCAGCAGCGCGGGCAGCCATGCCCAGCGGATCTCGCCAAGGATGCCCAGGGTCAGGGCACCGGCACCGTTCCAGAAGACACCGACCAGGATCAGCGTATAGGCAATCGCGCGGCGATAGTCGAGGCCGAACCAGCGCACCAGCCAGATGGTGACAAACAGCCCGGTACCGGAGGTCAGGGAGCCGTTCAGGGCGCCGATGCCAAACAGCACCATGCCGCCGATCATGACACCGCGCTGGTCCCGGTTGACCTGCCTTAGCTCCTGCCCCAGATCCGGATTCAGCCAGGAATACATGCCCAGCCCCGCCGTGAGAAGCCCCAGGGCGATCTCCGCCGAGCGCTCCGGCACATGCAGGATGACATTGGCACCGAGCACCACACCCGGCAGGCCGAATGCCAGAATCCGGATGACCAGGTGGCGCTCCAGCCCGCCCTCCTTCAAGTGACGTACGGTGGCGCCGATACCCAGAGCAACACTGGCCACCTTGTGCGTCGCCAGTGCGATCGCGAACGGCAGACCGAGAAAGATGAGCACCGGCAGCTGGATCAGGCCGGCACCGCCGCCGGAAAAGGCCGAAAACAGATTGGCCACCAGCGACACGGCGAACAGAATGACGTGTTCGAGGCCGTTCACATTACGGTCCGAAATGCGCCGGAAACGGGATATACTTCGCCCCGGAAGCGGAATAAACGATGAAGTGAGTTACGAGGTATTTGCTGAACCATGAGACCATGTATGCATCATATCGGCTATTTGCTGCTGCTGCCCTCCCTGCTGGCAATATCCCCTGCCCAGGCGGAACGGATGTTCAAGTGGGTCGATGAGAATGGCAAGATCCACTACAGCGACCGGGTCCCCCCGCAACACTCGAATCAGGAACGCCGGGAATACGACGAACGCGGCCGCACGGTCAGGGTCTATAAACGGGCCATGACCCCGGAAGAAAAGGCGGAGGCCGCGCGGCTGGCCGCTATCGAGGAAGAAAAGCGCAAGCAGGCAGAAAAGAGCGCGGTGCATGACCGCAGTCTGCTGGCCACCTACTCCAGCGAGCAGGACATGCTGCTGGCACGCGATGGCAAGCTCGCCTCGATCGATGCGCTGATCCAGCTGACCAACAGTCGCATCGAGTTGACGGAGACACGCTTGCGCGAATACGCCGCGGAGGCCGCCGAATTCGAACGCAGCGGCAAGCCGGTACCGGCCGTGTTGCAGGACCAGATCAAAACGGCACGCGAACTCATCACGGAGAACCGGGGATTCGTCCAGCAGAAGCAAGTCGAGCGGGAAAGCATCGCCAGCCGGTTCGACGCCGATATCGCGCGCTACCGCGAACTGATGCAGGACGACTGACCGGCACCGTGCGCGGCCCGTTCAGGCGCGTATCAGCGTACCCACGCCTTCATCGGTAAACAGTTCCACCAGCACCGCGTGCTCGACGCGGCCGTCGATGATATGCACGGCATTCACACCGCTGTTGACTGCCGACAGCGCACAGCCGATCTTCGGCAGCATGCCACCGTGAATCGTGCCGTCGGCGATCAGCAGGTCCACGTCATTTGAAGCCAGGCCGGTCAGCAACTCGCCCTGCCTGTCCAGCAGGCCGGCAGCATTCGTCAGCAGGATCAGCTTCTCGGCCGCCAGCACCTCGGCCATGCGGCCGGCAACCAGGTCGGCATTGATATTGTAGGCGCGTCCGTCTTCGCCCACGCCAATGGGTGCGATCACCGGAATGAAGTCACCGCCGACCAGCATGTGCACCACGTCGGCATCGATGCTGGCAACCTCGCCAACATGACCGATGTCGATGATCTCGGGCACCTCCAGCTCGGGCGAGTCACGCTGGATAGTCAGCTTGCGCGCCCGTATCAGGTCGCCATCCTTGCCTGTCAGTCCCACGGCACGCCCGCCATGGCGGGTGATCAGGCTGACGATTTCCTTGTTGACCAGCCCGCCCAGCACCATCTCGACGACGTCCATGGTCTCGCTGTCGGTGACCCGCATACCCTCGACAAAGCGGCTCTCCTTGCCGATCTTTTCCAGCAGGCTGCCGATCTGGGGCCCGCCGCCATGCACCACGACGGGGTTGATACCGACCAGCTTCATCAGCACGATATCGCGCGCGAAGCCGCTTTTCAGGGTCTCGTCCACCATGGCATTGCCGCCGTACTTGATGACAATGGTTTTGCCGCGGAAACGGCGAATGTACGGCATCGCCTCGGTCAGGACACGGGCGACATTTCTGGCAGATTCGTTGCTCAGTGACATAGTCGGTTTCTATGGCAAATGTGTTGCGGCTCCCACCCGGAGAAGCCCGGCTAGAAGGGCAGTGACAGGTCAGCGTCCACCTGATGCATCACGCGGCGAAACTCGCCCATGATGCGTGACAGGGCGGCCTCGTCATCCGCCTCGAACCGCAATACGAGCACCGGCGTGGTATTGGAAGCGCGCACCAGGCCCCAGCCGTCAGGAAAGTCCACGCGCAGACCGTCGATGGTCGACACCTGCGCACCCTCGAAGTGTGCGCTGGCCAGCAAGCGGTCCATGAACTTCAACGGTTCGCCTTCCTGCATGGCAATATTGAGCTCCGGTGTATTGAAGCTGTCCGGCAGGCTGGCAAACACCTCGGTGGCCGGGCGCGCATCCTTGCCAAGCACCTCGAGCAGCCGTGCCGCGGAATACAGGCCATCGTCAAACCCGTACCAGCGCTCCTTGAAGAAGATATGGCCGCTCATCTCGCCGGCCAGCAGGGCGCCGCTCTCCCGGATCTTCTTCTTGATGAACGAGTGGCCGGTCTTCCACATCAATGGCTCGCCGCCGTGCTCGCGGATGATCGCATCCAGGAAGCGCGAACACTTTACATCGTAGATGATCAGGCCACCGGGGTTGCGCTCGAGGATGTCGGCGATAAACAGCATCAGCACCCGGTCGGGCCAGACGATACTGCCCTCGGTGGTGACCACGCCAAGACGGTCGCCGTCACCGTCGAAGGCCAGCCCGAGGTCGGCCTGCTGTTCCTTTACCGCGGTGATCAGGTCCTTCAGATTGTCTGTCTTGCTGGGGTCAGGGTGGTGGTTCGGGAAATTGCCGTCAACCTCGCAAAACAGTTCTGACACCTCGCAGCCGAGGTCCCTGAGTAACTGCGGCGCCACCGCACCGGCCACGCCGTTGCCGCAGTCCACCACCACCTTCAGCGCTCGACCCAGGTGCACATCACTGCGTATGCGCTCGATATAGTCGGGCACGACGTTCATGTTCTCGATGGAGCCCTGCCCGGAGATCAGCCTGTCCTCATCGATACGCTCGCGCAGGTGCTGGATGGAATCACCCGACAGGGTCTCACCATCGATGACGATCTTCAGTCCGTTGTAGTCCGGCGGGTTATGGCTACCGGTGACAATCACGCCGGTCTGGGTATCCAGATAGTGTGTGGCAAAGTAAAGCACCGGCGTCGGCACAACACCGATGTCCTTTACATCACAACCGGTGGCTTTCAGACCGGTAATCAGCGCCTCGACCAGGTCCGGACCGGACAGGCGGCCATCGCGGCCGACCACGACGGTATTGCAGCCCCGCTGGATTGCCTCACTGCCGATAGCACGGCCGATCTGCCTTACGGCGGCAGTGGTCAGTGTCTGGCCAACCACACCGCGAATATCATAGGCGCGAAATATGGAGGGGTCGATCACGACATTTTCCTCCTCAGCCGCAATCTCCAGTGGTTCCTCCTCCACGATGAGGTTTTCGGCACGCGGCGTCTCGTAGTCCGACGTGATCACTTCTGCCGGGGACTGTGTCGCCGCATCACCGGTATATTCCTCGTCATGCTCGCGCTCGACCACGGACTGCATCCCGACCTTGCCGGTATCGGCCAGCCGGGTCATGAAATCGAGGGTGTCCTGCATCTCCACGAGACCGGCGGGGTAATCCCGCTGCAACTGGCTGTTGCGGGCATCCTTCATCAGGGTGACCAGACTGACCTGGTCCTGCCTGACACCATGGCCAAGGCGCCTGAACAGCACCAGCGTGTAGAACACCATCAGCGTTGCCAGCAACACGGCCCCCCCGATCACCCACAGGCTGATCATGCCCAGGAAGGCGACACTGCTGTCTCCGGACCAGAAGGCGGCCTGCCAGCGACTGCCACTGATCGCCTGCACGGCATCCGGTTCATCGGTGCGATAGGCCGCATCGCCCGCCGTCGCTACCGGGACCGGCGCGCCCTTGCCCCCCGCCTGCTGAAGTTCCAGGTAACCGTTGAGGTACTGCATACCATCGAGCAGGCCATCCAGGGTATCGCCGGACAGCGACAGCATCAGGTGGCCGACCGTGCCACTGCCCGCGGGGTCCGACACACCGCGCACGATACTGATGTGCTGCTGGGGTGTGTTGTAAAGGTGGAACTCTGCCGGCGGCGGCTGCCGGCTGCCCTCCGCCTCGCGCATCTGCGCCAGCGCCGCATAGCCAAGCGGCGGCGAGGCCTCCAGGTCCACATCCTCCATCCCCGGTGGCAACAACCGGACATTGATCGCCGCGGGGAACAGGTAGGTCAGCGACTGCTCCTTGTCCTGCAGCGCAGCGGAGTCGCCGGCCATCAGCAACCGCGCAATATCCGGGTCCTTGGCCAGCAGGCTCATGTTGGAGCTGTAGAAATTCACCAGTGCCCCGGTCCGCGCTGCGACCTGGTCAACGGTCATGCGAACCTCCTGGTCCATGGCACGGCCGATGTAGAACGACATGATCTGAAACACAAACAGCGCGAGCAACAGCATCAGCACGACGGCCGCACCCAGTATCTTCAGGCGGGTCCGGCTGAGGCTGACAGGCTTGCTGGCTGGCGCAGGATTAACCGCAAACGGCCCGGGCTGCGCCTTGCCGCCCTTGTCCGCCGCGTCTTCCTGCGACGCGGATTTTCTGAAAGCAGGTAGTGAAAACTTCATGAGCGTCCTTTAAAAAACCGCAGGGCAACCCCCCGAAACCGGCTGCTGCCGGGCGTCAGTGGCGGCCGGTGTGGCCGAATCCGCCTTCGCCGCGCTCGCTGGCCGTGAATTCCTCCACCACCTCGAACTCGGCATGCACCACCGGGACAATGACCATCTGGGCGATGCGTTCCCCGGGCTGTACGGTAAAGGATTCCTTGCCGCGGTTCCAGACGGAAACGAACACCTGTCCCTGGTAGTCCGAGTCGATCAGACCGACCAGGTTACCAAGCACAATGCCGTGCTTGTGGCCAAGCCCGGAGCGCGGCAGCAACATCGCCGCCAGCCCGGATTCCTCGATGTGCATGGCGAGACCGGTGGGAATCAGGTGTGTCTCGCCCGGCGCAATGTCCAATGCCGCCTCGACGCAGGCGCGCAGGTCCATGCCGGCGGCACCTTCGGTTGCGTAATGCGGCATGGGGAACTCCTTGCCCAGCCGCTTATCCAGAACCCTAAGCTGAATCTTGTGCATGCAGATTGATCACCCTGTTGCTGTTACTGGCGGCACGGTAGCGCTCCGCGACCAGGGCGATGAGTTCGCGCGCCAGACGTGTCTTGCGGGCCCGTGGCAGGCGCCGCGAGCCCGCATCCCAGAGAACCTGCAATTCGTTGTCATCCGCGTCGAATCCCAGGCCGGGGCCGACGGTGTTGGCGGCTATCATATCAAGCGACTTGGCCTGCAGCTTGCCACGGGCGTTGCCTGCCGTGGACTCGGTCTCGGCGGCAAAACCAACGGTGAAGGGGCCCCCGGCCATGGCCGCGACTTCCGCGAGGATATCCGGGTTGCGCTCCAGTTCCAGGCTCATGCTGGCGGCGGACTTCTTGAGCTTCTGCTCCGCGGCCCGCGCCGGCCGGTAGTCGGCCACGGCCGCGGCCGCAATACAGATGTCTGCCGATTCGGCCTGCTGCATGACGGCCGCCTGCATTTCCGCCGCGGTCTCCACGTCGATACGCTCGATACCCGCCGGGGTCGGCAGATTCACCGGTCCGCTGACCAGCGTCACCCGCGCACCCGCCTCGGCAGCCGCAGCGGCGATGGCAAACCCCATCTTGCCGGAACTGCGGTTACTCAGATAGCGCACCGGGTCCACGGGTTCGCGCGTGGGGCCGGCGGTTACCAGGACATGACAACCAGCCAGCGCACCCGTGCGGAACAGGCCGGCCACCTGCCGGACCAGCGCATCCGGTTCGAGCATCCGACCCGGCCCGGTCTCGCCGCAGGCCTGCTCCCCCTCGGCCGGACCGAAGCGGTGGATACCACGCCGTTCGAGACAGGCCATATTTTCCTGCGTCGCCGGGTTCTGCCACATCACGCGGTTCATGGCTGGCGCCACGGCCAGCGGCGCCTCGGTGGCGAGGCAGATCGCCGCCAGCAGGTCATCGGCCCGCCCGTGGGCCAGTCGCGCGAGCAGGTCGGCGGATGCCGGTGCCACCAGCACGGCATCCGCCCAGCGGGCCAGTTCGATATGCCCCATGGCCGCCTCGGCATTCCTGTCCAGCAGTTGCGTGTGCACCGGCATACCGGAGAGTGCCTGCAGGGTCAGCGGCGTAATGAACGCCTGTGCCCCCTGCGTCATCACGACGCGCACCCCGGCGCCCTGCTCGCGCAAGCGCCGCACCAGTTCGGGGCTCTTGCAGGCGGCGATACCGCCGGTGACACCAAGCAGGACATGCTTTCCGGATAAATATCCCATGGCTCAGGAGTTTAACAGATGATCGGTGCGTGCATGCACTGCCGGTTCAGTCCGGTATATCACCGGGCAGCGCGGGTCTTTCAGGCAGCGTGATCTGGACGGTAGCCAGCTCGCCCTCACGGAAATACTCCACTTCCACCGTATCGCCCACCTCGAGTGAGTTGGCGAGGCGCATCAGCACCCCGAGACCGGTCAGGGCCTGGTCATCGATTTTTGTAATCACATCCCCGCCCAGCAGGAATTTCTGCTGACCGATCTGCAGCGGCAGCGACCCGCCGACAAGCCCCGCCTTGTCGGCCGCGCTGCCGGGTTCAATGGTCTCGATCAGAAAACCCGGGACCATCGGGAAGTTGAGCAGCATGACCAGAGTGAAATCCAGCATCCTGCCGTTGATGCCATGCCAGGGGCGGATCACCCGGCCATGCTCGAGCAGCTCCGGCATGACGCTTTTCGCAATATTGATCGGCATGGCAAAACCGATATTCTCCGCGTCACCGAGCATCGAGCTGTTGATGCCGATGACCTCGCCGCAGCGGTTGATCAGCGGCCCTCCCGAATTCCCGGCACTCAGGGCCGCATCCGTTTGTATGTAGGGAACCAGCCAGCTCATGGGCCGGACGGGCAGCGTCCTGTTGAGACCGGAAACGATTCCCCTGGAAAGGGTCTTCTCCAGCCCCATGGAATTACCGATAGCCAACACGTCCTCGCCGACCCGCAGGCCATCGGAATCCCCCAGCTTCGCCGCCGGCAGCCCCGCGCCCGGCAACCTGAGTACCGCCAGATCGAGTATGGAATCAACACCGACCACCTCCGCCGCCGCAACCCTGCCGCCGTCCAGTGCGACATAGACCTCATCGAGCTCCACGACCACGTGTGCGCTGGTCATAACCAGCCCCTCGCTGTCAACGATAATTCCCGTGCCAACCGCCCACTTGACCCGCTCCCGCGGGTCAAACGCATCGATGGACATTCCTGAGATCGAGACGACGGACGGCGCCACATCGCGAAACAGCTCCACGGCTGTCTTGTTACAGCTTGCGACTGCCGGATCACCGGCGGTCGCGACAGAACAAAGCGTCACATTAGCGAGGATTACGAGGATGAAGACAGAAATTTTCATGTTATCGAATGGCATCCCGGCCTGGAGTCCCGCCGACAGACGGCAGATCGATAACCACTATAGCAGGTCAGCTGCCGGCAGCCGGAAACGGGTGTCCGGCACACCGGACACCCCTGCCCGCCGACGTCCGGTGAAATCCCCCGGGCATGTGCCCCCCTCGCAGCAGCCATGGGGCGCAACCGCAAGCCGTCACGAATCACGGCATAGCTGTTACAATGCGCGGTATCGCAAATATGCAGGGGGATACCGGTTATGGCCTTGGACTCAACAGCGCTCAACGTTATGCTGATCCTGCTTCTGGTGGTGGTTTTCTGGGGTCTCATCATCTGGAATAACACCCGCAAGATGCACATCCAGATCAAACAGGTGGCGCAACAGCAGTCTGTCATCCGTCACAACAAACGTGCACGGGCCCTGTGCCGGGCCATACACCTGCTGCAGCCGGGTGTGCATGCGGGCATGGATTACCTGATCGAGGAAGAGGGCCCGGACAACACGCCCCACCTGGCGCAATGGCTGGCATCCACACCCAAGCCTACACCCGAGCAACTTGAAGCGGCACAGGAGAAATTGAGCAAGAGCACGGCCGGCGGCGGCTATGCTGACCTGCGCAAGGCGGAATATCCCAGTGTAAGGGAGCAGCTGGAAGCAGCCTATGAGGCACGCCAGGGAGACCCTACCCATCAGCAGGAACTGGATGACAAGATCACCGGAATCAGGGAGAAATACCCCAAAACCGACGAGTACCTGTAAGGGGAACAGCAAACCGGGCCAGGGGATCAATTCTGCAGCAGGCTCCGCATTGTTCGGGCCCGTATTCCAGAAATCTCGCACCCGTATATCGCTTAGGATAGGCACTGCTCAATCACGGCAACAGGGAGGTTGCCATGGATACCATTCGGGACTGGCCGGCCGCTGAACGGCCGCGCGAGAAACTCCTGGCACACGGCCCGGCGGTACTGTCCGATGCCGAGCTGCTGGCGCTCTTTCTGCGCACCGGTGTTACCGGCAAGAACGCCGTCGACTTCGCCCGGGGCCTGCTGCAGGACTTCGGCAGCCTGCGCACCCTGCTGGATGCCGACCTGGAAACGTTCTGCAGCCGCCACGGTCTCGGGGTCGCGAGGTTTGCACAATTGCAGGCCGTACTGGAAATGTCGCGACGACACCTGCTGCAACAGTTGCAGCGCGACAACGCCCTGGAAAGCCCCGACACGACACGTGACTACCTGGCCTGCCGGCTGCGACACTACCGCCACGAGGTCTTTGCCTGCCTGTTCCTCGACAACCGTCACCGTGTCATCGCCTTCGAGGAACTGTTTCGCGGCACCATTGACGGCGCCAGCGTCCACCCGCGCGAGGTGGTCATCCGCGCCCTGCACCACAATGCCGCGGCCGTCATCCTGGCGCACAACCACCCGTCGGGGGTCGCCGAGCCCAGCCGGGCGGATATCGGTCTGACACGGCGCCTGGTCGATGCCCTGGCCCTGGTGGACATACGGGTACCCGATCACCTGGTGATCGGCGACGGCCAGGCAGTATCGTTTGCCGAGCGCGGCCTGCTGTGAAGACGGTCTGCCACCCCGCAGGATGGGATCAGGCCAGCATGGACTGCGCCAGCGGCCGGTACTGCAGGCAGTAGAACATCTCCAGGTAGCGCCGCAGTTCGTCACGCTCCAGGTCGGTCACGTAGTGCCAGAAACCATAGACGCGCGACAGCGTCATCAGCCGTTCGGCATAGCCCTGCCAGGTGTAGCGCTCACTGACCCGTGCCATGGCACCGGCCGACAGCCGGTCCCACTCCTGCGGCTGCCGCCGGCAGCGGGCGAAAAAATCCGCCATCCTGGCAGCCGCCGCCTCGCCGTGGCTGGGGTTGATGTGAAACCCGGAAACACCGTCCTCGATAATCTCCAGCGGCCCGCCGAAACAGGTCGCGAAGGTCGGCAGGCCGGTACTCATCGCCTCGATCACCGTCAGTCCAAAGGCCTCGAACAGGGCCGGCTGCACGAAGGCACCGCGGCAATCGGCAATGGCCCGGTAGAGCTCCCCGGCAAAGCCCTTGTCGAGATACATGCCGAGCCAGCGGACCTGGCCATCCAGGGCGTATTCATCCATCAGGCGATGCGTCTTCAGGATCTGGCCGTATTCCTCCTCGTTGCTGGACAGTGAGGGATCCACATGCCCGGCAACCACGACCAGGTTCGCTTCCTCGCGCAACTCCGCTGAGGCACCGTAACATTCCACCAGACCCGTGATGTTCTTTATCTTGTCCATGCGCGCCATGGTGAACAGCAGCGGCTTGTCGGGATCGGCCAGCACACCGCGCCTGTCCACGCCGTCCGGTCCGAACAGCAGGTCCCGGATATCCGTCTCGAAATGCGCCAGGCGCCGGTCGGTCTCGCTCCAGGGAAAATAGATTTCATCGTCGGCACCGGGCGAGACAATGTTGAACTTGGGATCGAACACGTCGATACCATGGGCAACCCGATACAGGCCGGGCATGGTGTAGGCACCGTGCGCCTCGTACTGGCCGACGGTCTCCCCGGTGCCGGCAATCTCCTGGTAGGTCGAGGTGATGATGAAGTCGGCCGTGTTCATGGCGATGAGATCGGCGGTGAACTGGCAGGAGAAGTGGTAGTGCTCCTCGTTCTCGCGCCAGTAGAGATCCGAGTACAGGTACTTGGTCTTTTCCAGCGCATGCGCGATGTTGCACTGCGTTACGCGCAGGCGCTGCGAGAGCAATGAGGCGACCAGGTTACCGTCGGAGTAGTTGCCGATGATGAAATCGGGTCGGCCACCGAGTTCCGCCAGCAGCTCGCGCTCGACATCATGACTGAAGCGTTCCAGGTAGGGCCAGATCTCGAAGCGCGAAATCCACTGCGGCACGACATGCCCGGCCTGGTCCAGGAACGGCACCCGCAGGATATGTGCATTGCGGGTCCCGGCGACGGGCTCCATGCGCTGGTCACAGGTGGTGCCTTCGGCGTCGGGGATCAGGCGGGTCACCACCAGGATGCGCGGATCGATGTCCAGCCCCTGCTCCGCCAGGCTGTCGTGCATGGCCCGCTCCAGCGCGCGGACCTGATCAAGGATGTAGACCACCTGGCCGCCGGTATCCGGCCTTCCCAGCACGTCGCTCTGGCCGAACCAGCCATGCGGCGAGAGTATGGCGATGGAAAAAATCATCGGGATGTTCTGCAAGAACTGCTCGAGGTTTCCCGGGGACGGCGCCTCCAGAATATCCAGCAGCAGCTCCATGCTGGTGCTGATGCGCCCGGCATCCTTGCCCCAGCCGGGCTCGAAGCCCAGGGCACGCAGTTGCGATGCCAGTTCCTGCCATGGCGTGGCGGGCGGCACCGACAGCAGCAGTTCATCGGCCTGCCGCAGGGCCGAACGCAGCTTGTCAACGTCATCCACCGTTTCGGTAAGCATCAGCGGCTGCTGCCGGTAGCTGTGGACCCGCAGGAAATCCAGCAGCAGCCGGCTGCCCTTGCCCCGGCCCTCGAACAGCTGGCTGGAAAGCCGCCGGTTGAGAAATTCCACGCCGCGGCCGATGGAACGGGTCTCGTGCATTTTCGGAAAGCCGCGCAGGAACGGTTCCAGGTCGATCTCCAGCAACTGCTCTGTACTGTCATGGTAGCCGTCAACGAGGCGTTCCTTGACCTTGAGAAACTCGCCGACCGGTATTTCCTCGACGGTCATCAGTTCCGTGTTCAGTCGCAGATAGCCCCAGCGCCCGACCCGTACACGCAGGGCGAAGTAGACCCAGGCGGCATCGATAACGGCCTCCTGGGCAGCCCCCAGCATACGGGCGACCGGCGTGCCGCACAGGTGCTCGGCGTCCCCTTCCTCGCAAAGTCCGGCAAAGGCATCCTGCAAATCGCCTCGAAGCAGAAAGGTCTTGCCGAGATCATGCAGCTTGTGCAGCACCTGGTGGGCGTTGTTGCGCTCTTCCTGGAAGTAGCGCTGCAGGGATACCAGGAACTCGGGCTGCAGCGTCATGACAGGTTCCATGCCTCGATAAACGGCCGGTAAAAATCCGCTGCCTCCACGGTCGCACCGCGGTGACCGACAATCGCGGAGGCAAGGGCCTGCGAGCGTTCCAGTATCACGGAATATGACCAGCCGTGCTGCAGGCCGAGAATGAGCACACTGGTCAGGGCGTCGCCGGCACCGACCGTGTCGACCACATGGGTCACCGACTCGGGGACAACCCGGTACACCTCGCCGGTGCCGGTCATCAACTGCGCACCGCTGGCACCGCGGGTCACGACCAGCAGTTGCAGCCCGGCGGCGTCGATCAGCTGCCGCATGCGGGCTGTATCATCCGAGGCAGCCGATGCCAGCTGCAACAGTTCCTCGTCATTGAGCTTGACCAGGCGGGCACCATCGAGCAATGCCAGGACCTCCTCACGCTGCCACCAGGGTGCGCGCAGATTGACGTCGACCAGGCGGTTATCGCTGAACCGGGCACACAGCAGGGACAGTGTCCGGGCGGACACCGGGTTTCTGGCGGCAAGGCTGCCATGGTAGAACAGCGCATTGTCCGGCAGTGGCGGCAGTGCGTCATCGGCGATGTAGTCATACGCCTGGTCGGGAATGATCTCGAAGCTGTGGCCGCTGCCGGACAGGCTGATGTTGACCTTGCCGGTGGGGTGCGCCGAATCCAGCTGCAACCCGGAGGTATCCATGCCCCGGCTGTGCATGATGTCCCTGACGCGATGCCCCAGCGGGTCGTCGCCGACCCGCGAGATAAACAGCGGCGACTGGCCCAGGCCCTGCAGGTGCCAGGCCACGTTGAAGGGCGCCCCGCCGAGTACGGCCTCGCCGTCCGGGAAACAGTCGTACAGGACCTCGCCGAAGATCACCGGCCGGCTGTCGACATCACTCACAGGCACGTTCCCCGGCATGGCCCTGCTGCAGCCAGTCAGCGGCCGCGGGATTGTAATGCACCACACCTTCCAGTACCCCGGCCGTGTAGTTGCCGTTCATACCGAGGCAGCCGCCGTGCGCGAGGTAGAGCGCGGCCGGGTTTCCCAGTGCCGCCGCCTGCGAGAGTGCCTCGCGACGCACCGCCTCGCTGGCATTGGCCACCAGCACGGCCGGGATCTCGCTCACCAGCACCGGCAGGTCGTTGCCGCTGTCGCCGGCAAATACCGTCTCGGCAAGTGAATAGCCGTTGCGCTGCATCAGAAAGGACACGGCATGGCGTTTGTCGGCACGTGCCGGCAGCACGTCCAGCAGGCCCACGCCGTTCGGTTCATCGATACTCCACACCAGGCTTGCATTGACGCCGCTGGCTTCCAGGCGCTGACGGATGTCTGTCGAGAGCGCCTGGGTGTCCGCATACAGTGGCAGATAATAGCTGAGCTTGTGCAGGTTCTGTTTCGCCGGCTCCTGCAGGCGCAGTTCGGCCACGTCGAGCAGCAGCACCCGCAGCTCGGCATGCCCCAGCCCCGCCCAGTCCGGCTCGATTTCCTGCTGCCAGTCGGGCCACTGCTGCCAGTCATTACCGCTGACCTGGTAGATGGTGGTGCCCACATCGCCAATAACAAAATCAGGACGCGGCAGGCTGTAGTCGTGGATGGCCTGCTCCACCAGGTGCCGGTGGCGGCCTGTCACATAGGCCAGCGTGACTTCCGCACGTGCGACAAACGCCGCGAAACAGCGCCGCGCGCCCTCCGACTACGGCTGCGGGCCGTTCGGCAGGACGGTGCGGTCAAGATCCGTACACAATAGCAATCGCATGTTCACGACCCGGCGATTTCACAGCTGTCCAGAAAATGGTAGTGCTCGATCGCCTCGAGTATACCGGCCGAGCAGGGCTGCTTGGCAAAATAGATGTTCTGGTCGTCCGTCAGCCCGGAGAGTTCCTCGTGGTGACGGTTCGCCACGACCACGGCCATGGTGTTGCCGCGCATCATGTCCTCGTCGGCACCGGAGCCGCCCGCGACCAGGATGTTCTCCAGCGGGATGTCCCACTGGTCGGCGCACCAGCGCAGCGCAAAGCCCTTGGAGGCCCGCACCGGCACGACGTCCAGAAACTGGCCGAAGGACAGGAAGGTATTGGCCGTCTGCTCATGCTGGTGCAGCAGGCTGTGGATCTCGTCCAGGTCGGGCGCGTGCGCCGGGTCGATGTAATAGCTGAGCTTGAAGCGGCTGAGTTCCGTCTTGGGCTGCGGCTTGATACCGGTCAGGTCGGCCAGGATCCGGCCGATGGCCCGCGGCTGCCAGAGATGGTCGATGTGCTCGGTCCACGCCTCGTCCCGGGTCAGCCGCGGCGCATAGTGGATTTCCGTGCCGAGACTGGATATCAGGATATCCGGCCGGGGGATGCCGTAGCGTTTCATCATGCGCAGGGCCGAATCCAGGCGCCGGCCGGTGGCAATACCGAAGGTGGTGCAGTTGCGATAGACCTTCAGGAAGGCGAGAAAATCCGCCAGCGACTCGGGATCCCCGAGCAGGTTCTGGTCGAGGTCCGTGAATATCGCACGATCGTGATACAGGCCGCTGCGCCGCCGCGACATGACCTGCGGTGCCGGCTTGCTGGACGCCAGCATGTCCCGCAGTGCCGCCACGTAGGTCTCGGTATGTGCCGGCCATGAATAATGCCGCTGCACACCGGCCAGACCGCGGGCGGACAGTTCGCGCCACGCACTGGCGTCACTCAGCACCTTCAGCAGCGCCTTGGCAATGTCCTGCTTGTCCAGCGGGTCCACCAGGTAGCCGTTGCGGCAGTTGGCCGTGATGTCGCGCGGCCCGCCGTCCTCGGTTGCGACAATGGGCAGGCCGCTGGCCGCGGACTCGATCAGCGTCAGCCCGAAGGGCTCGGTCAGCGCCGGATTGACAAACACGCCCTGCGAGGCCGCTGCCAGCCGGTAGAGGGTAGAGACGTCATCGGGGCGGTGGGATTTCGGGTAGGCCACCCTGCCGTAGAGGTCGTACTGGTCGATGCTCAGCAGGATATCGGTCAGTACCTGCTGGGCCTCGCTGTCCATGTCGCGGATGTCCTCGCGGTTGCCGGCGATGACTACCAGGTTGGCCGCCGCCTGCAGGGCATCGGATTCCCCGTAGGCCTCGAGCAGCGTGGTGATGTTCTTGCGGGTGTCGGGGCGCGACAGCGCCAGCACAATTGGACGATCGGGGTTCAGCAGGAAGCGACCCAGCTCGCGATACATCGGACTGTCGTGCTCACTGCCATCGGGCGGATAGAAGCTGTCCAGTGCAGTGCCTGGCGGTATGACCCGCATCTTCTCGGGCAGGTAGTGGTTGTAGAGACCGTACTGCTGCTCGATCTCCTGGTTGGTGCTGGTGATCACCAGTTCGGCGGTGCCCAGGATATCCTCCTCGGCCTCGATCCGACGCGACATGTTGTAGCGTGCCTCGATGACGTCGCGCTTCAGTCCACGTGCCTGCAGGCGGCGACGCTTGACGCGCCCCAGCGAGTGTCCCGTGTGCACCAGCGGCACACCGAGCTGGCTGGAAAGGCGGGTACCGACATAGCCGGCATCGGCGTAATGACTGTGGATGATATCGGGTGTCAGTTCATGCTCGCGCAACCAGTGCAGGGCATTGTCGGCAAACACATCGAGGCAGTCCCACAACAGCTCCTTCGGGATGTAGGCCTCCTCGCCGCAGTCGAGGCGGATAATGCGCACGCGATCGGAAAGCATTTCCTCGCTGCGCGCGTAGTCGGCGCTGACGGCGGAATCGAGCACCCGCCGGGTCAGCAGGTCCACCCGGGCGATCCCGGGGTGGGCACCGAGCGCCCGCGCCAGTTCCACCACATAGCGGATCTGGCCGCCGGTATCGGCGTCCCGGCCCAGTTCCAGGTCCTGTCCGCGGATCAGCCCGTGAACGCTGATAAACAGCAGATGCAGCCGTTCGTCAGCAGATGGCATCGGCCTGCCGGCTCCCTGTTGTTGTTGCGTGGCACATTGACGGACTGGATGCTAGCAATATTTTCCATATAAAACAAGAAAGTACACGGAGCACACCCGTGTGGCGCCACAACGCGCACGCAACTGCCACTTGCCCTGCAAGTGCCAAACTGCTATAAAGTCGCGCTCTTTGCACCAGCAACACCGTTAAAACAGGAATCGAGCAATGTCCAGAGTCTGCCAGGTGACGGGAAAACGGCCGCAGAGCGGCAACAACGTCTCCCATGCCAATAACAAAACGCGCCGGCGTTTTCTGCCGAATCTGCACGACCACCGTTTCTGGGTGGAAAGCGAGAAGCGCTGGGTGAAGCTGCGCGTATCCAGCAAGGGCATGCGCATCATCGACAAGAAAGGCATTGACGAGGTGCTTTCCGATATCCGCGCCCGCGGCGAAAGCGTCTAGCGACAGGAGAATTTGCCATGCGTGACAAGATCAAGCTCGTTTCCAGCGCCGGAACCGGCCACTACTACACCACGACCAAGAACAAGCGCAATATGCCGGAGAAGATGGAGATCCGGAAATTCGACCCGGTGGTGCGAAAGCACGTGATCTATAAAGAGGCCAAAATAAAATAGGAAGGCCAAAAACCGATCATACAAAGCCCGGTCTTTCGCCGGGCTTTTTTGGTTTAGTTGTGCTCGCGCTTTTTTTCGATCAAAGCGT
>JBFELL010000022.1:0-24033 GCA_041552135.1 Gammaproteobacteria bacterium | reverse complement strand
GTGCTGACCGCAGTTGCCGTCACCACGGTGCTATCGTGGTCGATCGGCTTCGAGTCAATGGGTGGCAAGGTGGTCGGTATCGTACCGCAGGGGCTGCCGCCGATGGCATTGCCTACCTTCGATTTCGACACCATGGTCAAGCTGTTCGGTGTCGCGGTCGCGATTTCAATTATCGGTTTCATGGAGGCGATCTCCATCGCCAAGGCCATGGCGGCGCGTACCCGGCAGCGCCTGGACGCCAACCAGGAACTGGTCGGCCAGGGGCTGGGCAATATCGTTTCCAGCCTGTCCTCGGGCTATGCGGTATCCGGCTCCTTCTCCCGTTCGGCCGTGAATATCAATGCCGGCGCCATTACCGGGTTTTCGGCGGTTGTTACCGGTGTGGTGGTCGGCATCACGCTGCTGTTCCTGACCCCGCTGCTCTACCACCTGCCGCAGGCAACCCTGGCCGCGGTCATTATCATGGCCGTTATCAACCTGGTGAAGATCGAGCCGATCAAATATGCCTGGCGCGTGCAGAAGCATGACGGAGCCGTGGCACTCATCACCTTCGCCATGACCTTGCTGTGGGCGCCGCACCTCGAGGAGGGCATCATGGTCGGTGTCACGCTGTCCCTGCTGCTGTTCCTGTACCGTTCCATGAAGCCGCGGGTTGCCGCGCTGTCGCGCGCCGCGGACGGCACCCTGCGCGATGCCGATATCCACAAGCTGGAGACCTGTCGCAATATCGCGCTGATCCGCTTTGACGGTTCGCTGTATTTCGCCAATACCGGCTACTTTGAGGACAAGGTGCTGGAAAGGGCGGCGCTCAAGCCTGATCTGAAGTATGTCATCATCGACGCCGAGGGCATTAACGAGGTCGATGCGACCGGCGAGGAGATGCTGCACCATCTCGCCGAGCGGCTCGGCGAAACCGGTATCGAGTTGCTGATCGCGCGCGCCAAGAAACAGGTCTGGGATGTGTTCCGGCGCACCGGCCTGACCGAGAAGCTCGGTGATGACCACTTCTTTGCCCTGCGCACGCAGGCCTTCAACTACGCCTGGGACAGGCTGGGCGACAACCACGCCGAGACCTGTCCGCTGCGTCTGGCGCCGCCGAAGGCGGCCGAGGCCTGATGGGCAGGCTGTGTGCCGGGTGGCAGAGCGTTAACTGATAAGTGTAGAAAAAACAAACAATCCTTCACCGCAAAGGACGCAAGGCCGGAAATATCTGTAAAAACCACGTCATTCCCGCGAATGCGGGAATCCGTTCAGAATTGAAATTCCGTTTTCATGGGTCCCCGCCTTTGCAGGGACGACAATAGGTTTTTATCAGATTCATTTCTTTGTGTCCCTTGCGACTTTGCGGTAAGTGTTTTATCCGCCTGACTGGCAACGGTCTCAAACCCGCTCAAACAGCAGATCCCACACCCCGTGCCCCAGGCGCTGGCCGCGCTGTTCGAATTTTGTCACCGGGCGGTAGCCCGGGCGCGGCGAGTAGTTGCCCGTGCCGGCGCAATTGCGCAAACCGGCAGATCCTGACAGCACCTCCAGCATATGCCCGGCATACTGCTCCCAGTCGGTCGCCATGTGCAGGATGCCGCCGGGCCTGAGCTTCGCGGCGATCAGTTCCACGAAGGCGGGCTGGACGATGCGGCGCTTGTGATGGCGCTTCTTGTGCCACGGGTCGGGAAAGAACAGCAATACGCGATCCAGTGAACGGTCTGGCAGGCAGTGCTGGATAACCTGCACGGCATCATCACATATGACGCGAACATTGGTCAGTTCCCGGCGCTGCAGTTCCAGCAGCAAATGACCGACGCCGGGACGGTGCACCTCGATGCCGATGAAGTCGCCGGCGGGGTCCTCTGAGGCCATCGCGGCAAGCGAGTCGCCGTTGCCGAAACCGATTTCCAGTGTCAGCGGTGCGCTGCGCCCGAACACAGTCGCCGGTTCGATGATCTTGTCCGCCGGCAGGCCGAACACCGGCAGCAGTGCATCCAGTGCGCGCTGCTGGGAGCGCGTGATGCGCCCTTCACGCCGGACAAAGGAACGTATGGGCCGGTGGTGACTGTCGGTGTCTGTCATGGATGCCCGTCTTTTGAGGCCGATTGGCCCGCTATTCTACCAATGCCTGTCATGCCGGGTATGTCTGTGGGTATCATTGGTCCGCTTACGCGGGTATCCAGGGGGCAAGGTCATGAAGTTTATTTCCACGCTACAGACAGGCATACAGGCCTGGTATGACGAGCGCAGCCCGCTGGTTGTCGCCATACAGGTCGGTCTGCTGGCTGTTGCCGCGTTGATTGCCTGGTTTATCCAGCGGTACCTGAAAAAGGAACTGATCCGACGGCTGGGTGTCGAGGGCACGTCGATACACCGCAGCAACCTGCTGAAGCTCGGTCAGCGGCTGGTTTTCCCGGTTACTGCCCTGGTTGCTGTTGTGATCGGGCGGCTGGTGCTGCAGCAGTTCGGTTATTCCACGCCGGTCCTCGATCTGCTGGCGCAGTTGCTCGTTGCACTGGCCATTATACGCACCATCGTCTATGCGCTGCGTGTCGGCATTGCGCAGGGTCCCATGCTCAAGGCCTGGGAACAGGTGATCAGTTCCACCATCTGGCTGCTGGTGGCCCTTCACCTGCTGGGCCTGCTGGAGCCGCTGATGCAGGCACTCGACTCGGTGGCCTTCACCTTTGGCGAGACGCGCATCTCGTCCCTGCTGGTCATCAAGGTGATCGTACTCAGCGCGCTGTACGTCCTGGTCGCGCTCTGGGTCGCCGGCCTGATCGACAAACGCCTGCGACAGTCACGTCATCTGGACCCGAGCATGAAGGTCGCCCTGTCGAAGATCAGCAAGGTGTTGCTGCTGACGGTTGCGATACTGGCTGCCCTGACCGAGGCCGGCCTGAACCTGGCGACACTGACGGTTTTCGGCGGCGCGCTCGGTGTGGGCCTCGGTTTCGGCCTGCAGAAGATCGTCAGCAATTTCATCAGCGGCTTTATCCTGCTGGGTGATCGCTCCATCAAGCCGGGAGACGTGATCAGTATCGGTGACCAGTTCGGCTGGGTGCGTGAACTGCGCGCGCGCTATATCGTGGTGCGCAACCGTGACGGCGTGGAGACGCTGATCCCGAACGAAAACCTGGTGACCAGCGATGTCATCAACTGGAGCTACAGCGACCCCAGGGTACGGCTGCGCATCCCGGTGCAGATCAGTTATGAGGATGACCCGGAGCAGGCCATGGAGATCATGGTACAGGCGTCATTTGCCAATACCCGTGTGCTGAAAGATCCCGCGCCGGTATGCCGCCTGATGGAGTTCGCCGACAGCGGCATCAGCCTGGAACTGCGCGTCTGGCTGACCGACCCGGAGGAGGGGGTGGGGAATATCCGCTCCGATATCAACCTGGCCATCTGGCGCGGCTTCAAGGAGGCGGGTATCACGATCCCCTACCCGCAGCGCGATGTACACCTGCGGCAGGTTGTCGAGACATAGGTTCGGGCGGATGGGCGGCGGTAGTATCGGATTACGGCCCTGTCCCGCCTGCCCCGTTCTGCATATCCTCAGAAAAACGTGCCGTCAAGCGGTGATGAGGCGCTGGCGAAGCGCTTGCGCGGGATACGACCGGCGAGGAAGGCCTCGCGGCCTGCCTCGATGGCCTTCTTCATCGCCGAGGCCATGAGCACGGGGTCCCGGGCGCCGGCGATGGCCGTGTTCATCAGCACGCCGTCGCAGCCCAGCTCCATGGCAATCGCGGCATCCGAGGCGGTGCCGACGCCGGCATCCACCAGCACCGGCACGCTGGCATTCTCGACAATGGTCAGGATGTTGTAGGGGTTGCGGATACCCAGGCCGGAGCCGATGGGTGCGGCCAGCGGCATGACGGCGACGCAGCCCATGTCCTCGAAACGCCGGGCAATGATCGGGTCATCGTTGGTGTAGACCATGATCTTGAAGCCGTCTTTCACCAGGATCCCGGTGGCCTTGAGGGTTTCCGTGATATCGGGGAACAGGGTGGTCTGGTCGCCCAGCACTTCCAGTTTCACCAGGTCATGTCCATCCAGCAGTTCGCGGGCCAGCCGGCAGGTGCGCACGGCATCCTCGGCGGTGTAGCAACCGGCGGTATTGGGCAGTAGTGTGTACCTGTCCGGCGGAATGACATCCAGCAGGTTCGGCTCGTCCGGGTTCTGGCCGATGTTGCTGCGCCGGATGGCGACGGTGACGATTTCCGCGCCGCTGGCCTCGGTGGCATCACGGGTCTCGTCGAGGTCCTTGTATTTGCCGGTACCGACCAGCAGTCGCGAGCGGTATTCGATACCGGCGATGGTGAGCGGGTCGCCGGGGAGGTCGGACCGGGGTTGCATGACAGTGGACATAGACAGTTAACTCTTCAATACTTGCAGGATTCGTATCACAAGGGGAGTGGGGTATCAGCCGCCGCCGATGGCATGCACGATCTCGACCTTGTCGTCGGGGTGGATAACATGGCTCTCGAAGCTGCTGCGCGGGACGATTTCCCGGTTGATTTCCAGGGCCAGCCGCTTGTCGGCCAGGCCCAGGGACAGGATCAGTTCGCTGACGCTCAGGTTGTTCGGCACATCGCGTGGACTGCCGTTGAGAATGATCTTCATGGGCCGGTTTGCAGGTCTGTTACAACAATCGGGCACATTCTACCGCAATCGTCTGTGTTACTGTAATTTAATGGAAAAATAAAGACTTATGGCGCTATTGACCGAGGATATCATCTCCGCCGAGCATGCCGGTACGCTCGATGGTCTGCTCTATGAGCGCGTCCGGCGCACGCCGGAGGTCACGGCCTACCGCAGTTTCGACGCCACATCCCGCAGCTGGATTGACACCAGCTGGGGCGAGGTTGGCAATGAGGTGGCGCGCTGGCAGGCGTCCCTGGCGGCCGAGGGCCTGTCGCCGGGCGACCGGGTAGCCGTGCATCTGCGCAACAGCAAGGAGTGGGTGTACTTCGACCAGGCGGCGCTGTCCTGCGGCCTGGCGACCGTTCCCCTGTACACCGATGACCGCCCCGAGAACATCGCCTACATAACGGACAATGCCGCGGTCAGGCTGCTGCTGGTCCAGGATGCCGCCGCATGGAAACGCCTTGCACCGGCCCTGGCCGGCCAGGAACACCTGGTACGCGTACTGATCCTGAATCCCTCCAGGTCCTCTCCCGGTGAGGTCCTGAAGGATGAGCGGGTGCGGTTTGTCGCCGACTGGCTGCCCGAAACGCCCGGTCAACTGGTCAAGCGCAAGGGCGACCCGCATGCGCTGGCATCGATCGTCTACACCTCCGGCACCACCGGCAGGCCCAAGGGCGTCATGCTGTCGCACTACAACATGCTGTCGATCGCGCATTCGGCGCTGACCATGATCGATGTCTACCAGGAAGACCTGTTCCTGTCGTTCCTGCCCCTGTCGCACACACTGGAACGCACCGCCGGCTACTACCTGCCCATCATGTCGGGCTCGGCAGTGGCCTATGCGCGTTCCGTCCTGCAGCTGGCCGAGGACCTGCAGCATATACGGCCCACGGTGCTGATCGCCGTGCCGCGTATCTTCGAGCGGGTGTTCGCGCGGATCGAGGGGCAGATGCAGAAGCAGTCGAAGCTTGCAAGGTCGCTGTTCCAGTTGACGACCAGTGTTGGCTGGCGTCGTTTCGAGCGACAGCAGGGCCGTGCCGGCTGGCGCCCGCAGTTACTGGCCTGGCCTGTCCTGAAGGGACTGGTTGCCGGCAAGGTGACCGCAAAGCTCGGTGGCCGCCTGCGCATGGCAGTGAGTGGCGGGGCGCCCCTGTCACTGCCGGTGGCCAAGACCTTCATTGGCCTGGGTGTGCCCATCCTGCAGGGCTACGGACTGACCGAGACCAGCCCGGTGATCAGCGTCAATGTGCCGGATGACAACGAGCCTGGCAGCGTCGGGGTGCCGCTGAACGGCGTCGAGGTGCGCATCGGCGAGCAGGACGAGTTACTCGCCAAGACGCCGGGCATGATGCTGGGCTACTGGAATAACCACGTCGCCACTGCCGAGGTCATCGACAGGGATGGCTGGCTGCATACCGGCGACCAGGCGAAGATCGAGAACGGACATATCTATATCACCGGGCGCATCAAGGACATCCTGGTGCTCTCGAACGGCGAGAAGATACCGCCGGCCGACATGGAACTGGCGATCTGCCTGGCGCCCGAGATCGAGCAGGCGCTGATCGTCGGCGAGGGCAAACCCTACCTGTCGGCGATCCTGGTGCTCAATCCGGAGGAGTGGAAGCGGCTGGCCGGGCGTTATGGGCTGGATGTCGATGCAAAGGAAAGCCTGGATAACGACAAGCTGCAGCAGCACCTGATCAAGGTGCTCAGGCGCCGGCTGAAGGATTTCCCCGGTTACGCCAAGGTGCGGCGGGTGATACTGCTGACCGAGCAGTGGAGTGTCGACAATGGCCTGCTGACCCCGACACTCAAGGTCAAGCGCGCCAGGGTTCTGGACAGGTACAAGGACGCCATCGAGGCGCTGTACGCCAACGGACCGCTCGGTCGCTAGTCGTCAAGCCACGCCGTCGGCCAGTTGCAGACTCCCGGTCGAGTCTTCCTGCAGGATCGGTTCGGTGGTGCTGATGCTGTGCCATTCCCGGCAGGCCCTGCGGGCCTCTATTGTTACAGGTGTGGTTCGCACGCGTTCAGGCAAGGCCGGCACAGTTACGCGATGAACCTTTCATAGCCAATCAGTCCCCACGTCATGACAACGGCCCAGAGGCTGATAAATACTGCGGCAGAACCCATGTCCTTGGCGCGGCCGGACAGCTCGTGCCGGTCCTCGCCGATGCGGTCAATCGCCGCTTCCACTGCCGAGTTCAACAGTTCAACGATCAGGACAATCAGGCAGCTGCCGATCAGCAGTATCCACTCGACTGCCGTGCTGCCGTACCAGAATGCGGCGGGAATCAGGATCAGGCTGAACAGGCTTTCCTGTCGAAACGCGGCCTCGTGTTTCCAGGAAGCCCGGATCCCTGCCAGCGAGTAGAGTCCCGCATTCCAGATGCGGCGCAGTCCGCCACTCTGGTTGTGATTGGTCATGGAGAGTCCCCTTGTCAGTGTGCAAAGTCTGTATACGGCATGAGCGACAGCTTGCATGCAGTGACTGCATGTCAGCTGTGTGTGTTTCCGGCTGGAATGTTCATCGCAAATCTGTGACGCCCGGGAACGTGTTCATGCAAACCTGCAACAGGAAGTCACCAGCTCATATAGGCAAAACCCTGCTCCTGCAGCCGCATGATGTCATCCACACCGATGGGGACAATCTTCGCGAAGGGCAGCAGGTCCTGCTCCGTCCAGTGTAGCGATTTCATGGTGTTGCCGCAGGCGTGGAATGCCACGCCGTAATCCGCCAGCGAGCCGGCGCGCTGCTGCAGTTCCGGCGGCACCGGTCGCTGCGGTCGCTTGCCGAGCAGGTGGAGGCCGGGGCCGAATGCCGCGATGACGATCTCGACATCGTCGCCGTACTTGCGCAGCAGTTCGCCTGCGGAAAACAGCACGCTCTGCAGGTATTCCGGGTCGGCCTGATTGCATTGGTAGACGATGCGATGGGCGGAGGCATCCTCGAAGTGGCTCTCGGTATGATGGGCGCGTGCGGCCCCCAGCGTGAACAGGCCGCCCAGCAGGCCGGTTGCCTTCAGCAGGGTGCGGCGGGGGCGGCTCAACAGGTCTTGGTTCGGCATGATTGTCTCCTCGGCGTGTCGCCGGGCGTTTGCGGCGGCAGTTATTGATATATAAACAGTATGCCAGTGTTCGACGCTATCCGTGAGGGTGGGGAGGCCCCTGGGGGCACCACGTTCCACCGGCATATTGCGGGCACAGCCCGATGCAGGGCCTTCAATGGGTCGCCTGACCGTCGGGGATTTCAGGTTGTATCTGACTGATATTGAAATGAATTTATCCTGCAATCCTGCCGTGTCAGGTGGGCGTTCCCGAGCTGCTGGCCCCCGCTTGCAGCGTTGCAGGAGCGAGTTATCAGCGATAGATAGCGTGGATATCACTCACCAATCGCGACTGAAGTCGCTCCTGCGCCTGTTGATGTATCTTATACAAGACACAAGTGGTGAACTCACAGCCGGGGATGTTGGTGGTTGACCCTTGCGGCGTCACGGGTGAATGTTCGCTGGACAGTCAAACGCTACCCGACCTGTGGAACTTGATGATGACCATGACAAGCGAAAAGCCGGGTGTCCTGCGACACATCTCGAGGACATTTCTCGCCGGCTTGCTCGCGGCCCTGCCACTGACCCTGACGCTGGCCGTGATTGTCTGGCTGGTGGAATTCATTCACCGCTTCATGGGGCCCGGCAGCGCGCTGGGCAGGATGCTGCGCTCCATAGGGCTGAAATTCTCCACCTCCGAGCTTGTCGCCTACGTGATCGGCATCGTCATGACCCTGACACTGATTTATTTCCTCGGGGTGCTCGTGGAAGCCGGCATGAAGAATCGCTGGTCCACCCTGGTGGACAGCACCATGGACCGGGTTCCCCTGGTAAGGTCGATCTACAGTGCGTTGAAAAAGCTGATGCAGATGTTCGAGGCCCGGGACCCATCGGAGCTCAAGGCTATGAAGCCGGTGATGTGCCATTTCGGCGGCAGGGGAGGGACGGCCGTGCTGGCCCTGATGCCGAGCCCGGAGCGTATCCGCATGGGTGACAGGGATTACTACGGCGTGCTGATACCGACCGCACCGGTCCCCTTCGGCGGCGCGATACTCTACGTGCCTGTTGACTGGGTGGAGCCGCTGGATGTGGCGTTCGACGAAATGTTCAATATCTACATGTCGATGGGTGCCACCTCGTCGGAATATCTGCAGGGCGGGACCGTGATGCGCGCGGGCGAACCAGGCAGGCCTGCCAGACCGAAATCGTGAAGGTGAGAAAAAAGGATGAGCTGACGATCGAGCTTATTCCCGCCCGTCACGAGGGCGAAGCGGCAGAACGGCTCAACACCGGTGTCTGAGACATCTATACGCGAAGCCTGCCGATCTCCGCAGGCCGGACACGGATGTTCGGGATGACCGTACCCACCTACACAACAACCGTGGGGCTTGTCGTCAAGGACCACCGGCGGGATGAATTCCGGCAATGGGCAGCCCCCTGCGGGCCGCCGGCGATTCACTCCGGATCGCACTGGATGCCTCCGTGGAGTCCGTTGCGCTGATGAAAGACACCCTGCCGGATGCGATGCCGGTCCCGATCGAGGATATGGACGAACAGAACAGGCTTCTCGAGACAGGTGCCATGGATATCGACGCGATCGCGGACATGGCTGAAGAAGGCGCGGCCCGGACGCTGCTCTACCCAAGCTTCAGTGTCGTGGTTCCACAGCCGAACATATAAATCCCTGTCACCTATGCGGTAGCCAGGGGTAACAGGGACCTGCTGGAAGCCGTCAATGCCTGGGTTGAAAGCGAGAAGTCCAGGGGCACCATCGATGCGCTGTATGACTACTGGATGCTGGGCGGGGTGGTGAAATCCGACAGGCCGCCCCGCTGGTCGGTGGTACGCAACGTTCTGGGCTGGGTGGACTGAGTGAGCGTCAATCAAACGGCGCAGGCCTTTGATATGTAAACACGGATGCCGGGGAACGAAGAAGACCGCGGTATCCCGCCAGGACGCGCAGGTGTTTTTAACATCTCACATATCCGGCGAGATAGCAGTACACTATCTTTTGCCAGTGTCCAGCTGATAATCATTGTATGTGTGTGGATAACAAGAATGAACAAAAATATCAGAGTGGTTCGTGACACCTGCATCACCGCTTGCGTAGCGGCAGCGCTGCTGGCCGGTTGCGGCAAGCCGGAGGCACCGCCGCCCGCGCCGCCCGAAGTGACCGTGATGAAGGTCGAGGCGAAGGACTCGCCGGTCACCTTCCAGTTCGTCGGTATCACCGAGAGCTCGCAGCAGGTCGAGGTGCGTGCCCGCGTGGACGGCTTCCTGGACGACCGGCTGTATACCGAGGGCAGTGTCGTGGAGAAGGGTGAGGTCATGTTCCGCATGGACGCCAAGCCCTTCGAGGCGCAGCTCGATGCCGCCAGGGCGGCGCTGGCGGAACAGGAGGCCCGGTTGTGGACCGCAAGGGCCGACCTGAAACGGGTCAAACCGCTGGCCAAGGCCAATGCCGTGAGCCTGAAGGAACTCGACGACTCGCAGGGGCGGGTGAATGCCGCCGCCGCTGCCGTGGAAATGGCCAAAGCCGACGTCGAGACGGCCGAACTGAACCTGGGTTACACGACCATCTATGCCCCGGTCACGGGTGCGTCCAGCTTCGCGCGCATCCAGAACGGTGCCTATGTCGACCAGCAGAACAGCCTGCTGACCTATGTCGCCCAGCTCGATCCCATCTGGGTCGACTTCAGTATCTCTGAGGATGAGTTGCTGTCGCTGCGCAGCCAGCGGAAGAAGGGACAGTTACAGTTGCCCGGGGACGGGATGCTGGATATCGAGCTGGTCATGGCGGACGGTTCGGTCTATCCCGAGACCGGCAAGATCTTCTTCAGGGACGCCAACTACAGCACCGAGACCGGTACCTTCCTGCTGCGTGCCACCTTCGCCAATCCCGACCAGGAGCTGCGTCCCGGACAGTTCGTGCGGGTGCGGGTGAAAGGCATGATCCGGCCCGATGCCTTCCTGGTGCCGCAACAGGCCGTGCTGCAGGGTGCCCAGGGCTTCTTTGTCTGGATCGTGGACAGCGAGGGCAAGGCACAGACGCGCAATGTCGAGGTCGGTGACTGGCAGGGTGATAACTGGTTTATTTCCAAGGGGCTGTCCAACGGAGACCGTCTGATCACGGACGGCATCGTGCGTCTCGCCAAGGGGACGCCTGTGAAGATCGTGCAGCCGGAGGCCGGCAAGACCGAAGGGGCCGTCAAGCGGGACGCGCCGGCGGCAGCTGACAAGTCCGAAGCGGCCGGCGACTGAGTCGGCAGACACCGCCGATGTTCTCCCACTTTTTCATCGACCGGCCGATCTTCGCAGCCGTGATCTCGCTGGTGATCATCATCGCCGGCGCGGCGGCCATGTTCAACCTGCCCATCGCCCAGTACCCGGACATCACGCCGGTGCAGATCCAGGTCACGGCGACCTACCCGGGTGCCGATGCCCAGACCGTGGCGCAGAACGTCGGCGCGCCGATCGAGCAGCAGGTCAACGGCGCGGACAACATGATCTACATGCAGTCCACCAGCTCCTCGACCGGCAACTACACGCTCAATGTCTACTTCGACCAGGGCACCGACCCGCAGCTCGCGCAGGTCGATGTGCAGAACCGGGTGCAGTGGGCCATGCCCCAGCTGCCCTCGGCAGTTACCGCGCAGGGGGTCATTGTCAAGAAGACCACCCAGAGCTTCATGCTGGTCATCGCCCTGTACTCGCCGGATGAGCGCTACGATCCGGATTTCGTCGCGAACTACGCCAACATCAATGTGCTGGATGCCATCAAGCGCATCGATGGCGCGAACCAGGCCTCGATCTTCGGCGTGCCGGACTACGCCATGCGTATCTGGCTGAAGCCCGATCGCATGGCGCAGCTCGGCATCACGGCCACCGACGTGGCCAACGCGGTGCGTGAGCAGAACCAGCAGTTCGCCGTCGGGCGCATCGGCCAGTCGCCCACGCCCGAGCCGGTGCCGCAGACCTTCCCCGTAACCACGCCGGGTCTGCTCACCGAGCCCGGGCAGTTCGAGGACATCATCCTGCGCGCCGACGAGGAGAGCGCGGCGATTATGCGCATCAAGAGCATCGGCCGCGCCGACCTCGGGCGCAAGGACTACTCCATCCGTTCGAAATACCAGGGCAAGGACGCAACCCTGATCGTGGTCTACCAGCAGCCCGGTGCCAACGCCCTCGATGTCGCCAAACAGGTCTATGGCACCCTGGAGGAACTCTCGAAGAGTTTCCCCGACGGGCTGAGCTACGATGTGGCGCTGGACACCACCAAGTTCGTCGAGGCGTCCATCGACGAGGTGGTGCACACCTTCTTCGAGGCCGTGGTGCTGGTGGTGCTGGTGGTGTTCGTGTTCCTGCAGAGCATCCGGCTCACCATCATCCCGACACTCGCGGTGCCGGTATCCATTCTCGGTGCCATGGTCGACATGCTGGCCTTCGGCTTCTCGGTCAACATGCTCACCCTGTTCGGCATGATTCTCGCCATTGGTATCGTGGTGGACGATGCCATCGTCGTCATCGAGAACACCGAACGCAACATGACCCAGTTCGGGCTCTCGCCGAAGGAGGCCGCCAAGCGCGCCATGAGCGAGGTGTCGGGTGCCCTGATCGCCATCGTGCTGGTGCTGAACGCGGTGTTCATCCCGGTGGCCTTCCTCGGTGGCATGACCGGGCAGCTCTACAAGCAGTTCGCGGTCACCATCGCCATCTCCGTGGTGTTCTCCGGCATCGTTGCGCTCACCCTGTCACCGGCGCTGGCCGCTATCCTGATCAAACCAGGTCACGGCGAGAAGCACGGCTTCTTCAAGTGGTTCGAAAAGACACTGGAGCGCGCCACCAATGGCTACGTGGCCGGTTCCCGCTGGATCATGCACCACACAGTGCTCGCCTTCAGTGCCTTCGCTGCGGTACTGGCCGGGGCAGTCTGGCTGTTCTCGATATGGCCGGGTGCCTTCGTGCCGCAGGAAGACCAGGGCTACCTGTTCGTGCCCTACATGCTGCCCGATGCCGCCAGCCTGGATCGCACCGAGACCGTGGGCGGGCAGGCCGCGCAGTTCATGATGCAGCATCCGGCCGTGGCCAATGTCACCCAGGTCGACGGCTACAGCCTGATCGACCAGCAGAACAAGACAAACCGTGGCCTGCTGTTCGTCTCGCTGAAGGGTTTTGAGGAGCGCACGGATGCCGATCTGGCGGCACCTGCGGTCATCCAGGCGGCGGCGAAGGACTATGCGGGGATCCTCGACGGGCGGGTGCTTCCCCTCAACCCGCCTTCCATCCCGGGACTCGGTGTTACCGCCGGTTTCGAGATGTGGGTACAGCAGCGCGGTGGCGGCGACTACGCCCAGCTTGCCAGCCACGTGCAGAAGATTGTCGCGAAGGCCAACCAGAACCCGCAACTGGCACGCGTCAGTGCCACGGTCAGCGCCGAGAACCGCCAGCTGCTCACCGACCTGGATCGCGAGAAGACCGAGACCCTGGGCGTGCCGGTCTCCGATGTCTACGACACCCTGCAGACCCTGTTCGGCTCGCTGTACGTCAACCAGTTTCCGAAAAATTCCCGGCTCTGGCAGGTGATCCTGCAGGCCGAACCCGAATACCGGCTGGAACCCGATGATATCGACCAGATCTATGTGCGCAATGATACCGGCAACATGGTGCCGCTCTCGGCGCTGGTGAATACCCGCTGGTCGACCGGCCCGGATATCGTCACCCGCTTCAACAACTACCCGGCCGCCAAGATCACCGGCGGACCGGCACCCGGCGTGAGTTCCGGCCAGGCCCTGGAGGTCATGGAACAGATTGCCGCAGAGCTGCTGCCGGGTGATTACGGCTTTGCCTGGGCCGGCGAGGCCCGCGAGGAGAAGCTGGCCGGCGGCACCTCTGCCATTGCCTTCATCTTCGGCCTGATTTTCGTTTTCCTGATCCTCGCCGCCCAGTACGAGAGCTGGACGCTGCCGTTCGGCGTCATCATGGCAGTGCCGTTTGCGCTGCTGGGTGCCCTGACGGCGATCGCGCTGCGCGGCATTCCAAATGATGTGTATTTCCAGATCGGCCTGCTGACCCTGATCGCGCTGGCGGCGAAGAACGCCATTCTCATCGTCGAGTTCGCGGTGGAGCTGCACCGTGACGGCAAGTCGCTGTACGACGCGGCGGTCGAGGCGGCACGACTGCGTTTCCGCCCGATCGTGATGACATCCTTTGCCTTCATCCTCGGCGTGGTTCCGCTGGCCATCGCCACCGGCGCCTCTGCCAACAGCCGCCACTCGATCGGTACCGGCGTTATCGGCGGCATGCTGGGGGCCACGGCCATCGCGATCTTCTTTGTACCGATGTTTTTCCTGGTGCTGGAAAAACTCGGTGCCGGACGCGCCGCCAGCAAGACTACCGATACGGATGAGGAAGAGTCCGGCGGGCAGGGTGCTGAGTCAGCGCAGGGCACGGCAGCTGAAGGAAAACCGGCAAATGATTAGTCTGGCCCGCATCCCTGCGCTGATTCTCGTCATGCTCATGCTGGCCGGCTGCACACTGGGCCAGGACTATGTCCGTCCCGACGTGGATAGCCCTGCGGCCTGGCGCGTTGACTACGAGGCGGCGGCCGAGACCGCCAACACCCGCTGGTGGACGCTGTTCGAGGATCCGGTGCTCAACACGCTGATCGAGACGGCGCTGCGGGAGAACAAGGATGTACGCATCGCAGCGGCGCGAGTCGAGGAGTTCGCCGCGCGCGTGGATATCTTTCGCTCCGGTTTCTATCCGCAGCTCGGCTACGATGGCGTGGGTACACGCAATCGCGTCTCGCGTGAGGCCTATGGCGGGGACGGGATCGATGCGCGCCGCTACAACGATTACAGCGCCACCGCGAACCTGAGCTGGGAGCTCGATGTCTGGGGGCGCATCCGCCGTGCCACCGAGGCGGCGCGTGCCGACCTGCTGGCCCAGGAGGAGAACCGGCGGGCCGTAATCCTGTCGCTGGTCTCTGCCGTGGCGACGTCCTATGTGACACTGCGTCAGCTCGACCGGCAGCTGGAAGTGGCCAAGGAAACACTCGAGACCCGCAGCGAGTCGCTCGACCTGTTCGATCTCAAATTCAAGGGTGGTGTGGTCTCCGAGCTGGAAGTCGCGCAGGTGCAGACCGAGTACGAGCAGGCCGCATCGGCCATTCCCCCGCTGGAACGCGACATCATCCTGACGGAAAACGCACTATCCATACTGCTCGGGCACAATCCGGAGGCAATGCCGCGCGGCAAGACCATCGATGAACTGCTCCTGCCGGACGTTCCCGCAGGGGTTCCCTCCGAGCTGCTCGAGCGCCGCCCCGATGTTCGTTCGTCAGAGCAGAACCTGATTGCCGCCGATGCACGCATCGATGTTGCCCGGGCGCAATACTTTCCGAGGATTTCACTGACCGGCCTGTTCGGTTATGCCAGCGACGCGCTTTCCGACCTGCTGCAGGACTCGGCGAATACCTGGAGCCTCGGCGGCACTGCACTCGGTCCGATATTTACCGGTGGCAGGATCAGGTCGCAGGTGCGCGCCAGCGAGGCCGTGCAGCGCCAGGCGCTGGTTGGTTACCTGCAGACCATACAGACGGCGTTCCGCGAGGTGGATGACTCGCTGATCAGCGTGCAGAAATCCCGCGAGCAGCTGCTGACGGAGGGCCGGCGGGTCAAGGCGCTCGATGACTACGCGCGCCTGGCCAGGCTGCGCTACGACGAGGGCTATGCCTCCTATATCGAGGTGCTGGATGCGCAGCGATTCCTCTTCGATGCCGAACTGCAATATGTGGCAGTGCAGGGCAATGTCTATGCCTCGCTGGTCGGTGCCTACAAGGCCATGGGCGGCGGCTGGGTCGTCGAGGCACAGCGCAGCGCCGACGAGACCGATTTCCCGCGCGAGCAGACTGACAGTGAGCCCCGGCTCGCTTTCCCCAAACCGACACACCCCTCAGGTCTCGAGAGCGATCCCGGCTATCGGTAGCGGTATCGTTCTTTTACTGTCCGGGTCCATGACCGAACGTCGGTATCGTATACTGTCGATGCCGCGAATGATTCCGCGGGCAGTGAAAGCGCGGTGACCGGCGAGCCCGGCTGAAAACAGCGCCGGAGTGACCAATCCATTGAAATCTCAAGATAAGGTCCGCTATGAATGGAATGACACAACGATGCAAATATTTGCTTGCCGTGTCTGCAGGTCTATTACTCTCAAGTGTTGCGACAGCAACGCCAGGCAAGCAGCCCAACATCCTGCTGGTCATGGCCGATGACATGGGCTGGACCGACATTGGCAGCTTCGGCAGCGAGATCGATACACCGAACCTCGATGCCCTGGCCAGGCAAGGTGTGATGTTTACCGATTTTCATGTCTCGGTGAGCTGCTCACCGACCCGCTCGATGCTTTTGTCGGGGACCGACAATCATCTCGCGGGTCTCGGCAACATGGGCGAGATGCTGGCGCCAGAGCAGCTGGGGAAGCCGGGTTACGAGGGCTACCTGAATGAGCGTGTCGTCTCGCTGGCTGAAGTGCTTCGGGAGGGTGGCTATCACACCTACATGGCCGGCAAATGGCACCTCGGACACGAACCCGCGTACTTCCCGCATGCGCGCGGCTTCGAGCGCTCGTTCAGCATGCTGTTTGGCGGCGCCAGCTACTGGAGCGACATGTTCGGCATGATGGCTGTGCACGAGGAGGTTGCCGAGTATGTGCTCGACGACAAGCGACTCGAGGCACTGCCCGGGGACTTCTATGCAACGCGCAGTTACACCGACTTTCTGATGGATTCGATTCGCGAGAACCGGGAAGACGGCAAACCGTTTTTTGTCTATCTTGCGTTCACGACGCCGCACGACCCGATGCATGTTCCTGAACCCTGGCTTGGCAAATACCGTGGTAACTACGATGATGGCTATGAGGCGCTCAAGGCAAAGCGGGGTGCGGCCGCAAGGCAAAAAGGCTTGATACCGGACAGCGCCCCGATGCCAGAACGCTACCACGGGGTGAAGGCATGGGACTCGCTCACCAGGGAACAGCAGGCGCTCGAGTCCAGGGGTATGGAGGTCTATGCCGGCATGGTAAACAACATGGATTACCATTTCGGGCGGGTCGTGAAGTTTCTCAAGGATATCGGTCAATACGACAACACCATCGTGATCTTCCTGTCCGATAACGGCCCGAATCCCTGGTATAGCGACGACTATCCCGGCAACAGTGGCAGCAAGTGGTTTGCGCAGTTCGACAACAGTATTGAAAACATCGGGCACCCGATGTCCCACTATGCGTATGGTATGGGCTGGGGTTCCGCCAGCGCCGGCCCGCTGGATCTTTTTAAAATGACTGTCGCAGAGGGCGGTATCCGCAGTCCGATGATCATTGCGGGTCCCGGAGTCAGGGGTGGCCGGCAGGTGGATGCCTTTGCCTATGTCTGGGATGTCATGCCTACGGTCCTTGATATGGCCGGCATTTCACATCCGGAGGAGTATCAGGGCCGGCAGGTGGAAAGCATGCGCGGCAAGTCGCTGCAGGGCGTGCTGGCAGGGGCGACGAAGGCGGTCTACGGCGCCGACGAATTCGTCGGCGGAGAGATGCAGAACGGCAAGTGGATGCGCCAGGGTGATTTCAAGGCGGTGTCGGTTGCCCCGCCTTACGGGACGGGGTCATGGCATCTCTATAACCTGGCGGATGACCCGGGAGAGACACGCGACCTCGCCGATGAGCAGCCCGAGACACTGGAAAAACTGCAGGCGGCGTGGGATCGCTACGCGGGTGAGGTTGGTGTTGTTCTCACCGGGCAGTGAACCCCGTCTGACCGGCATGATCAAGCAGCACAGGCTGCTTGCGTGGCCCGCCATGGCCCTACTGGCTGTGGGGTGTCTGTTATCAGAAGGTGCTCATGCCGCGCCACCCGGGAATATTGACGAGGTGCCTGCCACGTCAACCAGGGGAGCGGCGGATGATGAAGCGGCACTGTCTAGTACGCATGTAGAAGGCGAGGTAGAAGACCCACCAATGTTGATTGGTAGACCCGGCTCCATCCCCTCAAGGCTGAGACGAGACAGGATACCGAAAGAATATCTGTTTCAGTTTCCCGGTGTCTCAAGAGCTCTCAAGCCCTGGTATGACTTCAAGGCCGACCTCGATAAAAACCACGGCTTCCGCTTCGGCATCTCCTATACAGCTCTCTACCAGAAGGCGAATGACGCATTCGGCCCGGAAGACGACGCAGCCGGCTACGACCTCGACATAATAGGTACCTGGACCTTCCTTGGCCGCGGCACGACGTCACCGACAAAGCTGGGGTTCGAATTCTTCCGGCGAGACGACCTTGGCACCGAGCTTCCTCCGCAGCGATTGTTCACGCAGTACGGAGCGCTTTATTCGAATGCTGCGCCCTACGGCGAGGAAGATCTGGTCATCGGGGAACTCTGGATACATCAGAAAATCCGGAACAGATTCGGCTTTCGCATTGGCAAGATTTTTCCCGTCACGGCCTACGACTACTTTCCGTTCAAGAATTTCCGTCTCGACTTCATTGATTTCAATCACGTCACCAATGCAACCATACCGCTTCCGGGTAACGGGCTCGGTGCTTTTGCCGTATATAGACCTCTACCTAACTTCATGGTCCGCCTCGGTGTCCACGACGCCAATGCAGATGTGCAGGAATCCGGATTCGACACCTATGAAAAGGGTGAGCACTTCAAGATTCTCGAAGTGGGTTACGACACAAGCCTGATCCCACGAAAAATTGGTCGACCGCCGCAGAGCACCATACACGTCTCGCTATGGCATCAGGATGATAGGGATGAGGCCGGGGTTGATGACGGCCGGGGTGTCGGTATCTCGGTGATACAGCGGTTCGGTCGATTTATCCCTTTCGTCCGCTACGGCTACGCAGACGTCAATGCCACAGGACCCACTCCCGCCAAGCATATGGCAAACGTGGGCCTGGTCATAGATAACATTTTCGGCCAGGACCACGACCGCATCGGTCTCGGCTATACCTGGGCTGATCCGGCAGATCGGACGCTGGATAACCAGAGCGAGATCGATGCGTACTATCGGGTGCAGCTGACACCTGAGATCCAGATCGGTCCCACTTTATCGGTCATCTTTGATCCTGTGCGCAACCCGGACAAAGATACGATTTACGTCTGGGGGTTTCGCAGCCGGATTGCATTATAGGGTCTCTTCGCTGGTGCCAGCCATAACGGATCGATTCCCGCCTGGACAGCGACGCCGCATGAGGCTGGTGAATTACCGGTCATATGCTGGTGGATTTCTGAACTCAACGAGTTTATGAATTCGCCGGGGACAGGTTTACCGACTAATGCATGGAATTTACCGGCAGGAGCGGTACCATGGCCGCGATTCGCGCCAGGGGCGGCACTCCTGCGTGTAGGATTCAGGTTAGATATCAGGAAATGCAACCGTATATGAAATTTGTAGTATCACAATGCGTCTGACACTTTTTTATGTCCTTCAGGCGATTTTCATTTCCGTGCCCGCGACCGCGGGTACGGCGGCATCCCCGCAGTTTTTGGGGCGGGATGTGTGTTCCGGCTGTCATGAAGAACAGGCGGTTCAGTGGTCCGGCTCCCACCATGACCTGGCCATGCAGGCGGCCAGTGAAGAGACAGTTCTGGGTGATTTCGACAATGCCAGCCTCAACCACTATGGCGTGACGTCGTCCTTTTTCAGGAAGGGTGAGACGTTCATGGTCCGAACCGAGGGGGCGGACGGCAAGCTCCGGGACTACCCGATCAGCTACACCTTCGGTGTCGAGCCCCTGCAGCAGTACCTGGTCGAATTCCCGGGTGGTCGCCTGCAGGCACTGAGTCTGGCCTGGGATACGCGCCCGAAAGAGCGGGGCGGTCAGCGCTGGTTTCACCTGTATCCCGATGAACAGATCGCCCACGATGACGAGTTGCACTGGACGCAGCCAAGCCAGAACTGGAACAGCATGTGCGCCGAGTGTCATTCCACGAACCTGGAAAAGAACTACGACCCTGCCGAACGGACTTTCTCGACGGCCTGGTCGGAAATCGACGTGTCCTGTGAAGCCTGTCATGGGCCCGGATCTGATCATGTGGCCTGGGCCGGGCGCAAACCGGGTTGGGAAAAGCATGAATCCGGTATGGGTCTGGCAATATCGCTCGATGAGCGCAAGCGGGTTGACTGGGCAATGGATCCGGAAACCGGCAATGCAGTTCGCAGCAGGCCCCGGGACAGTGGCAGGGAAATCGGGATGTGCGCGCGCTGCCATTCCCGACGCAGCCCGATTAGCGGTAACTATGTGCATGGCGAGCCGCTGCTGGATCACTACCTGCCACGGCTGCTGGATGCGGGCATGTATTACGCCGATGGCCAGATAGACGATGAAGTCTATGTGTACGGATCGTTTATACAGAGCAGGATGTTCCAGGCAGGCGTCACCTGCAGTGACTGTCACGAGCCGCACAGCCTGCAGTTACGTGCACCCGGCAACGGCGTGTGCCTGCAGTGTCACGCGGCCACGAAGTACGACCGGGCCAGCCACCACTTCCACGCGCCGGGATCCACCGGCGCGAGCTGTGCCGAATGTCACATGCCGCCCAGAAACTACATGGTGGTCGATCCGCGCCACGATCACAGTATGCGCATCCCGCGCCCGGACCTCTCCGTGCGCCTCGGGACGCCCAACGCCTGTAATAACTGCCATGAGGACGAGTCGCCCGGGTGGGCCGCCGGGCAGGTCAGAAGCTGGTACGGACAGGCGCCTGGCGGCTTCCAGTCGTATGCACAGGCCCTGCATGATGCCCGGCATGTACAGGCACACAGCGCAGACAGCCTGGCGGCGTTGATACGGGACACGCAAACCCCGGCGATTGCGCGCGCCACGGCGCTGGCACAGATCGGTCCCTATCTGGATGCGGCGACGGTTGATGTGCTGACACTCGGGCTGTCGGATACGGATCCGGGCGTTCGCGCTGCCGCTGTGGCGCAGCTGGAATCTGTGCCCGCGGAAATACGCGTGCGACTGGCTTTTCCGATGCTGGAAGATCCGGTCCGCGCGGTGCGCATCGAGGCGGCGCGCTCACTGGCCCCCATCCCGACTGGCGACTTGCCGGAACATCAGCGTTTGCAGCTCGACAAGGCAGTCAGGGAATACATCGCCGCCCAGCAGGTCATGGCCGAGCGCCCCGAGGCGCAGGTGAATCTCGGCAACCTGTATGCTGCGCTGGGTGAGGCGGAGCAGGCGGCTGTGGCGTATGAAACCGCCATCGATCTCAATCCGGCTTATGTCCCTGCATACGTCAATCTGGCGGACCTGTACCGTGCGCAGGGCAAGGAAGCCGGGGCCGAAAACGCCTTGCGCCGGGCAGCCAGGGTGAGTCCCGGGAACGCGGATGTGCACCATGCGCTGGGACTTTCCCTGGTGCGGCAGCAGCGCACGCAGGAAGGTGTCGAGGCGCTTCGCCTGGCGTCGACGTTAAATCCGGATAATCCGCGTTACATCTATGTCTACGCCGTCGCGCTGAATTCCACGGGTGAGCCGGAAAAGGCGATCATGACCCTGCAGGGCGCGCACAACCGGCACCCGGATAACCGTGACATACTGAGCGCCCTGGTGGCCTTCCACCGTGACGCGGGGAATCAGGCGGCAGCGCGCAGCTATGCCGAAAAGCTGCGCGGCATCTCACGGTGAATTTGTGAATGCGCCATCCATGGGCAGATACCGTTGATCGAACCGAATAGGGGGAAGCGCCGGAGTGCATGACAAAACCGACAGATCGAAGACGAACCCCGATCTGCCGTATCAGGGAGGGTCGGGCCGGGGGGTATCGTCCACCTACGCCATCGGCGACGTCCAGGGCTGCTTCGATGACCTGCTGAGGCTCCTGGAGAAGCTGGACTTCGATCCGGATGTTGACCGTCTCTGGTTTACAGGGGATCTCGTCAACAAGGGACCCAACTCACTGGAGCTGTTGCGCTTCGTGCGCGGCCTTGGCAACGCCGCTATCAGCGTTCTCGGCAACCACGACCTGCACCTCCTGGCCGTGGCCGCCGGGGCAGTCAAGATCCGTAAAAAGGACACCATTGCCGAGATCCTCGATGCCCCCGACTGCGAGGAATTCCTGTTCTGGCTGCGCCACCAACCGGTCCTGCACCACAGCGAGACCCTCGGTTTCACCATGATCCATGCCGGGCTCCCTCCCCAGTGGGATCTGGATAAAGCCAGGCAATGCGCCTGCGAACTGGAGACCGTGCTGCAGAATTCCGGTTACGAGGACCTGTTCCTGCACCTTCCGGGAGACGGGCCGCTGCGCTGGCGGGAAGATCTGGATGGCTGGGGGCGTCTTCGTTTCATCACTAATTGCTTCACCCAGCTGCGCTGGTGCGACCCTGGCGGGCGCATCGACCTGTCGGGAAAAAGGCGCACGGCCTCGGCGAAGAAAAAACGTTCGCGGCCCTGGTTCGAGATCCCGCACCGTGCCAGCAAACCGCTGCGGATTCTCTTCGGACACTGGGCAAGGCTGGTGGTCTCCACGCCGGCAAAAAAGGCCGCTGTCGTGGTCCCCCTGAACACGGGCTGTGCCAACGGCGGCCGGTTCACGGCGTTTCGACTCGAAGACCGGCGCCACTTCCGGCTCAAGTGCAAGAACCGGGCCGTGCCCTGGAGAAGTCTTGCAACAGCTGACCGCGGCGTCCAGGAAGCTCCATGAGGCGTCCAGCACCCGGGATTTTCAACCGGACGTCAATAGCCTGGTCGTCGGGATACGGTGCGGCGCACCTGACCCTGCGATGGTGATTGTGTCAGCCATCACCTGGTGTAACCCTGGGTCGGATCAGGCCAACGGCGGTAATCCGCACGTCGCTGCAGGCCGACAATCAGCAACCACCTGATCTCGCTTGAGATTTTCCCATCAGCGCACCTCAGCTCCCCTCTGAGCCCGAATTTCGCATCACTCCCCCCTCACCAGAGGTTGATTCGGGATCAAAACCAGGGTACCTGGAGATCTTCACCTATCTCGCTGATCTCTGGAAAGAAATTTTCTTGGTTCACGTCATTCGCCAGGAAGAGGGTTGCCGTTCTTCTTGTTTTCCATGCTCAGACAGTGCCGATTCGATGCTCCGGAACCACAGGATTGTTCTCGTTATTGCGCAGGTTCCCGGGATGCTGTCGGTATTCATACTTGCTTCCAACTACAAATCCAGTGTAGATTTAAAACTGTTATAAATAATAATCAATTACTTACAATAAGTTAATGGTGGCCTTCCCAAATGAATATCAATAATGCCATGTGCCAGATGCGCCCTGCTGCATTGAAAATGTCCATGACTGCCTTGCTTGCACTGCTCATGCTATCGGTCGCGGCCGATACACTGGCTGAAGATATACCCGGCTGCATTGACATCACCGGCGATTGGCCCCTGGGAGCGACGACCACCATCTGGATCGGCGGTCTCACGCCCTGTACCGAACATGACCGGTGGGCGGCAACCGGTACACTGGACCTTAACAGCACAACACTTGAGGTCGTTCTGATCAACGGCTTCGTGCCCGCGGCCGGTGATCGCTTCGATATTTTCAACTGGGGCAGCCTCACCGGCACCTTCGGCGCCATTGACACCAGCGGCGCGACGTTGCCTGCGCCACTCGTATGGGATAGCTCGCAGTTGTCCACCAGCGGAGAACTCGTCGTGGACGTACAACCGGTTGCGAAGGGTGACCTGGCGCCCTGGAATGCTCCGGACGGCAAGATCAATGCAGCCGATATACTGATCGCAGCGCAACTGGCTCTGGGGCAGCGAACAGCCGGTGCATTGCAGTATGCCTATGGTGACATGAATACCGACGGTAGCATCAATGTCGCCGACCTCATACTGATCACGCAAGCTGCGCTTTAACCGGCTGGCGTAAAATCAAGGGAGTGCGGGCAGCCTGTATCCAGATCGGTCCTTGTAGTGTCAGGCTATTTTACAGTCCATTTGCCAGTCAGAATGCCGGTTATTCCATAACCTGCTGAAAACAAGATAGAATTCTGGATATGCCGGTTTGTCCGTGTTTTGTTTTTTTACAGTTGTCTGCATTGAATAGCACCCTGGACCTGATAACTGACTGTATTAAAAGGATATGTTAACTGTGGCGCAGGAATTGCACTAATATAAGCATGTATGTATTGATGTATTCACTGCGAAGAATAAATTACTGGCGCCTGAAGGATATAGTGTCATGAAAAAATTAACAAAATACCTGATCGCAATGGCGCTGGCCATGGCCGGGGTGCAGGCGCACGCTGTCCTTATTACGCCGGAAGATTGTGTATCGGACTCCTGCACTACAGGTACCGTTACAAGAACGGAT
>JBFELL010000021.1:0-24364 GCA_041552135.1 Gammaproteobacteria bacterium | reverse complement strand
TGCAAGCGGGGAAGCGCCGCCCCCGGCGCGAATCGCGGCGAGGCGCCGCTCCTGCGGCAGGCTTTTTTTGCAATGATTGGGTGTGTCCAGCCCTTTTTTCGATTACCAGTCGGGCCTGTTGAACAGGGGTTGTGCCTTGCCGCTCGGTGGAGGTTCCGGCAGTTCGTCGGGTAGCGTGTCTGCAGGCATCAGGTTGCCCCAGTCGGTGCGCTCCCGCATGCGTTGCTGCCGCTCCCCGGGCACGAAGTCCCTGCCGGCACGGATCTGCCAGCCGCCACCCAGGGCGCGGTAGACCGCTACGAGGTTCTGCACAATGCTGCCACGTGCGCTCGTGTACTGGTCCTGCTGGACAAGCAGGCTCTGCTGGGAATCCAGCACCCGCTGGTAGTCCGTCTCGCCCTCGCGATACTGGATCAGGGAAAGGTCCACGGAGCGCTGGGCCGAGTCGACGCTGTCGGCGAGGAAAGCCGTGCTGGCCCGCGCACCCTGGAAGCCGGCCAGGCCGTCCTCGACCTCGCGGGCCGCCTCCAGCACGGTGTTCTGGTAGTTGACGATCTGTTCCTCGAGACGGGCATCCTGGACGCGCACGTTGTTCTTCAGCCGGCCGTAGTTGAGGATCGGCCAGGTGAATCCCGGGCCGAAGCTGTAGCCAAAGCTGTCAGTGCTGAAAATGTCACTCATGTCGCTGCGGTTGGTGTCGCTGGTGGTGAAACCGATGGAGCCGGTCAGGCTGAAGCTGGGATACAGCTGGCTTTGCGCGATACCGATCTGGGCATTTTGTGTCGCCACCTGCAGTTCGGCCTGGCGAATGTCGGGCCGCCGCCGCAGCAGCTCCGCCGGGACGCCCAGCGCGACATGCTCCGGGGCCTGCGGAATATCCCCCTCGCCCAGCAGGGCATCGAGGTCGCGCGGCGGCATGCCGAGCAGTATGCTGAGGGCATTGCGTGACTGGCGAACCTGGCTTTCCAGTGACGGAATCTGCGCCTGTGTATTGCGTAGCAGCGTCAGCGCCTGGGCCGGGTCGAGTGCACTGGTGGCCCCGGCACGGAACCTGACATCAGCCAGCCGGTAGCCCTTCTGCTGTGTCTCGACGTTGGAACGTGCCACGGCAAGCTGCTCTCCCAGGGTGCGAATCTGGATATAGACGCTGGCGACCTCGCCGGTCAGTGACACCAGGGCATTGTCGTAGGCAGCGATCTGCGAGCCCAGGCTGGCGCTGGCGGATTCCACGCCGCGCCGGTAGCGTCCCCAGAAGTCCAGTTCCCAGGAGGCATTGAGACCGGCATTGGCTGTCCAGTAACTGGTGTCCGCCGCCGGGTTGAAGTTCGGCACATTCTCGCTGACATTCTCTCGCGTCACCGCACCGGCCGCCTCCTGGATCTGCGGATACTGCGAGCCGATAGCGATACCCAGTTGCGCCCGGGCCTCCATGATCCTCAGGCCGGCGATCTGCAGGGAGAGATTCTGCTCGTAGGCCATCTGCACGAGCCGGTCCAGTACGGGGTCGTTGAACTGTGTCCACCAGTCACTGTTTACTTCCTTGCCAGCCTGGAATGCCGGGTCGTCTGTCGCCAGCCACTGCGTCTCGAGCGCCGCCTCGGGTGTGGTGTGGTCCGGCCCCAGCGTGGTGCAGGCCGTCAGGGCGACCAGCAGGCCGGGCAGTGCGAGACGCAGGACGCGATCACGCTGCCGATTCATATTGCCAGTAACGTGCATTAAAACGTGTAACATTACATGCTCTCTTCACAGCTGTCGCAACAACGGTTGCAGGTAACACCGTAGGGGGCGAATTCATTCGCGATTGCCGGGTCAATTAACAATTCGCGAATGAATTCACTCCTGCATAATCCCATCCGGTTTTTGTCGTGACATGCATCAACCGCTTCGAGTTGCCTGCCCAGCAAGCCGCCGCCGTTCCCCATAGGCCTTCGCCCAGGGATTGGCCGTGATGCCGTGACCGATGATGCTCAGCAGAATGGTACAGACAACGGTCATGGCAATCGGGCCGGTGTTCGGCAGGTCGCTGCTTACCACGATGACGGCAAACACGATACTTGCCAGTCCGCGCGGCCCGAACCAGCCGATAAACAGCTTGCCCTCGGTGTCGATGCCGCTGCCGGCGAGTGACAGGAACACCGGCAGCATGCGAATGACCGTCAGGCTCAGCACGCTGTAGAGCAGGATCAGCCAGGTGAAATGGCCCAGCGCCTGGCCTACGACGGCCGAGCCGAAGATCACCCAGGTCACCAGTGCCAGCGTATCCCCGGTGCCTTCCGCCGCCAGCAGGAACTCCTCGCGTAAATCCTTCGCCAGGAAGCCGAACAGCAGGCCGCCAGTGAACGCGGCGATGAAGCCGCTGCCCCCCAGGACCTGGGCGACGGCGAAACAGGCCAGTGCCAGTGCCACCACGGGGATCTGGATCCAGGTGTGGGTCAGCCAGTCGCGAGCGCGGGCAAGCTTCAGCAGTTTCGCGGCCACGAAGGTCAGTCCGATACCGACGATGAGACCGATGCCGATTTCCTCGGCGACGAGTTTCACGGCCAGGGTCCAGGGTCCGGCCTCGCCGGCCTGGTCCAGCGCCAGTGCCAGGAAGACAAAGAGCACCGGTACACAGATGCCGTCGTTCAGACCGCTTTCCACATTGAGTCCCTGCCGGATCTCGTCGGGGACCGCCTCGTTGCTGACCACCGCCTTGCCGAGTGCCGCATCGGTCGGGGCGAGCATGGTGGCCAGGAGGGCAAGACCGAACACGGACAGGGTCTCGACCAGCAGCAGGCCAATCCCGAAACCGAGCGCGATAGTCAGCGGCAGGCCGATCAGCAACAGCCGCATGGGCAGGGCCTTGGTCTTCTTCAGTACAGCCATGTCGGCGCCGGCGGCATCCGTAAACAGCACCAGTGCCAGTGTTACCTCGGCCAGACTGCGGATGGTTTCCCGGTCTGTTTCCCATGTCATCAGGTCGAGGCCCATGGGGCCGACCAGGAGTCCGAACACGGTAAACACGATCGCGCCGCTTATCCAGGTTCGCTCCACGGCACCGGCAATGGCGCTGTACACCAGGACGAACAGGGCGAGCAGGGCAAGGGTTTCATACATGAGGTGATCCTAGTTTGCGGTAAACACTGTGAGGTGGATGTCTTCACTGCAATGCCTTCGGGACTGCCGGTGCGGTTTCATGATCACTGTCCCCGGTCATTACCAGCACCGAGGCCGTGGTGCCGACGCGCAACGCGATCTCCTCCGGCACATCTGTCAGATGCACGCGAACCGGAACGCGCTGCGCAAGCCGGATCCATTCGAAGGTCGGGCTGACATTGGGCAGCAGTTCGAAACCGGTGCTGCCGTCCTGCTGGGCAATGCCCCAGCCCAGGCTGTCGACATGACCTTCCAGTGGCGTGTCCGGATAGGTCATCAGGGTAACGACGGCCTTGTTGCCCCTGCGGATGTCTTCGATGGCATTCTCCTTGAAGAAGCCATGGACCCAGTAGCTGTTGACATCCACCAGTGCCAGCGCCGGTTGATTGGCAACGGCCTGGCTGCCGATCCTGAGATTGAGATTGGTGACATAACCGTCCACCGGTGCCATGACCCGGGTGAACTCGAGGTTGAGTTCCGCCTGTTCCACTGCGGCCTTTGCTTCCCGGATGACGGCATTGGCATCGCCCTCAGCGCCTCGACTTGCCTTTGCCTTGGCAAGTGCCGCTTCCGACTGGGCCAGGCTGGCCTTTGCCTGTACCAGACCGGCCAGTGCCTCCTGTTTTTGTTCCAGCGCGACCTTGTAGTTTGCCTCGGCCCGTTCCATGGACTTGCGGGACGTCGCCTCTTTCGACAGCATGTCCTGCTGGCGTCTGTACTCCGCCGTGTTCTTCGCAATTTCTGCATCGAGTTCCTTGATGGTGCTCTTGGCCTGCAGTACCTCGGCCCGGGAGACCTCCACCTGGGCCATTTCCGCCTCGACCTGCTTGTCCAGGGCCACATAGTTGTCCCGGGCACTGTCATACTGCGCCCTGGCCTGCGCCAGGCTGGCCTCGAAGGTGCGCGGATCGATCTGGAAGAGCAGGGCACCGGTCTTGACGAGCTGGTTGTCTTCAACGGGCAGTTCGACGATCGGGCCGGAGACGCGCGGTGTGATCTGGATGACCTCGGCGCGCACCTGTCCGTCCCGGGTCCAGGGATTGACGACATAGTCCCAGTATTTCAGCAGTACCGAGATTGCTGCGATGAGAACGATGACCCCCGTCAGCAGATATTTTTGTGATGGAACCATGCGTTATATCCCGACGATGAATTCGCCGATCACTAGTGTATAGATTACCATCAGCGCCAGAAACACCAGCGGTGGATAAAAAAAGTACCGCGACAGCCGGTAGCGGTTAAGCAGCCGAGCTGTTATGAGGGCCGCGATCACGCCGAAAAACGCGGCAACCAGCAGGGGTGGCATGTAAACGCCACCGATGGAGAATTCATGCGGTGTTGGTGTCATCTGGATTCCGTCAGTTCTATCATCTTATATTAATTAATTCATGAACCGATGTTGCCTCGATTGGCACGCAATCTATCGCGAACAAATTCGCACCTCTAAACGCATCCTATACCTCACGCCTCTCATGTAGGTCGGATTAGGCCGCAGGCCGTAATCCGACATGTCATGGGCGACTTTGATGTCGGGTTACGCTGCTGCGCAGCTAACCCGACCTACAGTACGATAGCATTCTCACGCCAGCCTGGTAGGTCGGATTAGGCCGAATGGCACTTATTCAAGTGATGTCGTTCCCATTGACCTTCAATTGGCCACGGAAGCACACAGAAAAAAACGGAATATTCATTAACAATGTCGATATCTTCCGTGTGATTCCGTGGCTATTTACCAGGGGCAGGGCTTAAGTGAGTGCCATTGGGATCAGGCCGGAAGCCGTAATCCGACAGAAGTGACCTCTCACGCAAACCGCTCCTCTCGCCAGCGTTCCCAGTCGATGCCCCCGGCATTGCCGGCATACTCGACCAGGGCCTCCGACACGCCACGATAGGCGCCCAGCAGGCGGTAGAAATTCTCCGCGTCCCGGTCGCTGATCCGGTCCTCGGGGGCCTTGTCGAGCGCTTCCCGGATGCGTGCCTCGAGTCGAATCATGATCTCATCCAGCTTGGTTCGAAATGCCTGCTGGTCACCGGCGGCCGGATTTTGTGACAAGCGCCTGAAAGTCTCCTGAACCCCCAGGTGCCAGGCCCGGAAGTCCGGGAGCAGTTCCTGCAGAAGGGACTCGGCCTGCGGACTGCCCCGCAACTCGAGTAATTCCTGCATGTGGTTGCCAAGTGCCTGCAGGCGGGTCACGATTGACTGGACATGCTCCGGGCCTGTGCCAGGCAGCAACCGGGTGTCGATGAACCGGGCCCAGACACCTATTTTTTGCGGCAGGCCAGCCAGGTCGCGGGCATGCAGGACGGTTCGCCAGCGCTTGAACGGGGTCGGGGTGTGGCCGGGTTCCCCGCGCATGCTGGCCATCAGGTATTCGCTGCCGCGAAAGAACCGGCCGAGCAGGCGCAGCACTGCCCGCTCCGGGCGTGGAGAAAAGGGAATGTAGGCCGTGAGGGCGAAGATCAGGAGCAGAACGGCAAACATCACCGTCGTATTGGCGACCACGAGGAAACTGTAGGACTGCTCGTTGGAAATGCCGGCGATGGATATAAACAGGGCCAGTCCCAGGGCCCGGCCCAGCATCTTCTGCGGTGCGGCATAGACATAGCAGATGGTGAAGGTGAACGCGAAGATCAGCAGGCCAAGGCCGGTGAAGCTCGACAGCTTCGGCATGACGAAGATGTACAGGCAGCCGGCAAAGAGTATGCTGTTGGCCACCGGTTTGAACAGCTGCGAAACCGCCAGCTGGGGCATGGTTGCCAGGACCATGCCGATGGATACGCCCATGGTAACCAGTCCGGTTCCGCCCGGGATGTCGTTGACGTAGATCAGGGTGAGCCAGGCAAGCCACAGGATCAGCATGGCGCGGGTGGCCGCTGTGAGCCGGTCCGGATCGGGTACGAATCCGGACCCGACAGAGAGGGGAAGAGGGCCATCAGTCACGGCAACAGACCGGCCGAAGCCCTTGAGTTCACTGACGCTGTCAAACAGTGACCGGGTTAGTGCCTCCAGGTGCAGCAGTCGCTGCCGGCTGACGGCCAGTGCCGCCTTGTGAAAGTGGGGCTGGGTGTGTAGCGCGTTCTTATCCAGCACCAGCTCCATCGCCGCCGGCTGGTGTTCGGGCGCCTGGCCGGCGAGCATACGTTCGATTCCTGCGAACCGCAGGTCGAGTTCATTGCCAAAGATCTTGAGATCGGGAAACAGGTGCGCCATATCCAGCTTCTGCAGCTCGGCAAAACCTTCGCGCCATCGCTCCAGGGTCTCAGCCAGGTCCTTCACCTGCCCCCGGTAACGACGCCACACAGCCCGCAGTTCCCGGATCTCGTAGCTGTCGACCCCGGCTGCCTCCAGCAACTGGTTGAACTGTGCCTGTTGCTGGATCGCCTGTACCCTGAGCGACTGCGACTTTGCGACATCCCCCTTGCCCTGCATCAGGGCGAGGTAGATCTCATACAGCTGGTGGTGGGTCGAGGCCAGCTTGCTGACGGACGCTTCGAATTCGGCGCGGCTGCTGATGGGCCAGATCAGGATCGAGACCAGGCTGTAGACCAGGATGCCGAGACCGGTCTCCTGGGTACGTAAAATGGCGATCTCGAAGGCGTTGGCCGAATCGGGACCGGCGCTCATGCAGATAATCGCGCACACAAAGCCACAGACATGCCAGAAATACTGGTGTCGTGTCCCGCCCATCAGGTAGGTACACAGGCCGATCCAGAGGGAGAGGAACAGGATGAACAGCCAGCGGTCCTGGGCGAACAGGGCGATAAGGGTCAGTGCGACGACCATGCCCACCAGTGTACCGGCCATGCGCAGGGTAGCCTTGTTCAGCGACTGCCCGATCGTCGCCAGGCTGATCATGGCAACCGCGAAGCCCGCCCACTTGGGATTGTCCCAGTCCATCCACAGGGCGATGCCGTAGGCGATGGTCATCGCCAGGGCGGTTTTGATGGCTTCCCTGGTCCTGAAAGAGAGCGTCATTGCGGGCCACCGCATGGCGCCGTGTTCATTGTTGCATTCTCGTTCACCGGATACATCATAACCGCTAGTGCATAACGGGTCAGGTATTGACCCTTGTAATCACTATGGGGTGAGTATTTGATTCAGTAGCTGACCCTTCATTTCTCATTTGCTAGAGCAGGGGGCCCAGCATTGCGATGGTGTTGTTCCACAGGTGGCGTCTCAGGGGCACGCCTCGGCCCCGGGCGTGGCCGCGGGGAAGTCGGGCATTGCATCGATGACCTGGCGTAGCCGGGCGACGCGACGGCGGCCGATATTCACCTCGCCGAACAGGAGGTAGGCGAGGATCCCGAGCACCGGCAGTGCCGCAATGACGACGATCCAGGCAATGCGTGAGGCCGGTTGCCGGTGCGGCCTGAGCAGGACACGTATGATAAGTGCCAGCTCGACCAGTATATGCAGCGACACGGCGATTGTCCTGCCATAGGGTGCCAGGCTCATGGCAATGACGCTTTCATTTCAATCCCGCAGTTCACCGCTGGCGGGTTTATGGCCAGGATCGGGGCCTGCAGGAGCGCCGCTCCGGCGCGACAAATGCAGCGGGATCTCATCGCGGCGAGGGCGCCGCTCCTGTGGGAGTCAGCACGCTCAGGTGGCCTCTGTTCCCGTCTGCTGCTGATAATCTTTCATGACGTCCTCCAGGGTGTCGTAGAAGGCATCCTCACCGAAAAGCTGCCGGAGTTCGTAGCGACTCTGTTCCCTGACATCGTCCAGCACCTGGGCAACCACCAGGCGAATCCCCTTGTCCTTCAATATGGCGAATAGCGAACGCAACGTCTCCGCCGCGGAGTAGTCCACGTCGTCGACGGACGAGGCATCGAGACACAGCCAGCGCAACGGCGGCTCCGAGTTGTTGGCGAAATCCGTGATCTCCTCGGAGAGTTGCTCGGCATTGGCGTAGTACATGCTGTGGGTGAAGCGGTAGACCAGCAGCCCGGGCAGGGCCTGGGCACGTGTCGCGACCGGACGGGCCTGCAGGATGCCAGATTCAGCCGGCACCATGACCACGTTCTTGGGACGATAACCACGCCGGGTGTGATCGATCAGCGACAGCACGATGGCGAGGATGATGCCCTGCTCGACGCCGACGAACACGACCATCAGCGTCGTGATCAGGGCCACCCAGAATTCCGAGCGCCGCTGGGCGTAGATGTTCTTCATGCCCTCGATATCGACCAGGTCGACACCGATCAGGAACACGACCGCCGAGAGCACCGCTTCCGGCATGTAGGCCAGTGGCCCGGTGAGAAACAGCAGCACCAGCAGCACGATCGCGGTGGTGAACAGCAGCGCCAGCTGGCTGCGCCCGCCGGCGCTGTCGACCATCTGCGTCTTGGTCGGGCTGCCGTTGACGACAAAGGTGCCGGACAGGCCGGCGCCGATGTTGGCCAGCCCCAGGCCGACCAGATCGGTATTCTCGCTGAAGCGCTCGTTGTAGCGCGCCGCGTAGGCCCGCGAGGTGGCGGCACTCTGCGCCAGGATGACCACGAACATGGCAAACGCCGTGGGCACCAGTTTGCCGATCAGCTCCCAGCTCCACTGGACCTGCGGCAGTCCGAGGTGGGGCAGGCCGCTTGGCACCTCGCCAAGGACATGCACATGCGACCCGAGGTTGAGCGCCCAGCTGGCGAGAATTGCACCGACCACGGCGATCAGCGCCCCCGGTATTTTCTTCGAAATCTTTTTCGAGCCGACAATGACCACCAGCACGGCGAGCGCGGTACCCAGCGCATAGAGGTTGACCTGGTCGATCTGCTGGATGTCGTTCCAGATCTTCTGCAGGGTGCCGTGTCCGCCACCCTTCAGCCCGAGCATGCCGGAGATCTGGCCGAGCGCGACCTGGATGCCGACCCCGGTCAGGAAGCCGACCAGCACCGTTCGCGACAGAAAATCGGCCAGGAATCCCAGGCCAATGATGCGCGCCAGGATGAGAAATCCGGCGGCCATGAAGGCCAGTACCCCCGCCAGCGCCAGGTACTCATCGGAGCCGGTGGCCGCAACCCCGATCAGGCCGGCGGCGAGAATGGCCGCCGTGGCCGAGTCGGCGCCGACCACCAGGTGTCGCGAGGAGCCGAAGATCGCGAACAGGGCCATCGGGATCAGCATGGTATACAGACCGGTAATGACCGGCGTGCCGGCAATCTTGGTGTAGCCCATGACCTCGGGGACCGCGAGTGCTGCCAGGGTGAGACCGGCGATGAGTTCGGTCGGGATCTGCGAGCCCTTGATGGGCAGAACTCCCTCGAGGAAGGGCAGGCGGAATCCGCCGGACTTGTTGTTTGCCGTGTTCATGGTTTCCTCCCGGGGTAAATTGCCCTTGCCGGGCCCGAGCCAGGTAACATCAGTTCCTTCTCCCCCCTGGGGAGAAGGCCAGGATGAGGGGAGAAATAATGAAGCTGCTTCGATTCAAACTTCCCCCCTCACCCCAGGCCTCTCTCCTCAGTGGGTGAGAGAAAACAAGCGGTTAAACAAATGAGTTAAACAAGTTTCACGTGCGTCAGGACCCTGAACCCCGGAAGCCCGGCAGGCCGCGCGCCTCCGGGCTTGATGCCAGGAACAGGGCTTCCTCGATGACCTCCTGGCCGTCGTCGGTCAGCTCGAGCCTGCCGTGCTCGTCGACCTCGAAGGCGAAATCATCGAAGGTATGCTTGCCCGCGAGGATGTCCTGGTCGAGCAGGATGCGGGTACGGAAGAAATTCGCCCATTTGAACTCGGAGAACGGCGCGGTGTTTTTCACATAGCCATGATGCTCTCGGACAATCCAGGCCAGGCTGCGGTAGGGGTCGAAGTCGAGATCCTTGATGTGCGAGGGAAGGTTGGCCGGCTGCTGCGGTCCACCACCGGAACGGTCAAACAGGTACACATAGTTGTGCTCGTGCATGGTCTTCCAGAAATAGGTTTCCTCCAGCGTACCGGCGTTGCCCAGCACCTTGACGTAAACGCAGATATCCTTGCCACGATCCTTGTGCAGGGCGTCATGCAGGGCGCGTACCAGGTGGTGGTGATCGACCAGGTAGAACTTCTTGCCCCGCACCAGGATAGGTACCGGTCTCACGCGCAGGTAGTCATGCAGCTTGCCCGGGCCCTTGTTGAACTTCTTGCGCATGCGCCCGGTGCGCACGGCGACCTCGGCCTTGCCGACGGCGAACTGGGTGGGCGAGAGGTCTTTCACCCGAAGCTTGTAGAATTCCCCGGCCTTTGCATCGGCAGGGCACCAGGGGAATTCGGAATCACACAAGTGCTGGGTCATGGTCGATGCATCCTTGTTTTTGAAACTGGCACCAGAAGCGGAGATCGGGCCGGTCGGCAGGCTCGCTTGTACGTTCCAGCCTGTATAACACGACGGTTGACGTCGTGCCAGTGAACCGGCTGTCAAACGAAACAGGTCCGCATCAGGGCGGCGCGGCAGCTGGCAGAATGCCGCGATAGGGTGCGAAGGGTGGCATCCGCCGGTTGCTAAGGCCGTGGTGGCGCCTGAAAAGTCTATCCGGCACCTGGTATCCAGTTGATCCGGGTCAAACCTGTGAGGTCTTCCAGCTGCTAGTGTAAAGTGCTGATGTTGTCTCTTTTACGCGGGCAGCAGTCAATGGGAGGCGCCGGCGCTATCCGGATTCTGGGATATGGACAGTATCTTTCAGGAATTGATGCAGCACTGGGAGGCCATCGAGGCATTCTTCGTCTTCGATAGCGCACGCCTGACAGAACCCGATATGATCGCCCGCCTGTCTATCCAGGTGCTGCTGCTGTGTGGATCGGCATTCTTTTCCGGCTCGGAAACCGCATTGTTCTCCCTGTCCCGCCTGGACCTGCAGAAACTGCGCCGGGAACGCAACCGTCATACCGAGACCCTGCACGCCCTGCTGGATCAGCCGCGGCGGCTGATTATCTCCATCCTGTGTGGCAATGAACTGGTCAACATTGCGGCCGCTGCAAACATGACAGGCATACTGGTGGCCCTCTATGGCGTCGAGCGCGCTGGCTGGATCAGCATCCTGGTCATGGTTCCGCTGCTGCTGCTGTTTGGCGAGGTGACCCCGAAGACCATTTCCGTTTCGAATCCGGTGCGTGTCAGCACCGGCATGGTGGCAACCCCCATGAGCTGGTGGGTCAGGCTGGTTGCGCCGCTGGTCTGGGTGATCCGCGGTATTGCCGACCGCATCACCACACTGATTGTTGGTGAGGAAAAAGCCGCCGAGAACATCCTGCAGCTGGACGAATTCCGGACCCTGGTGGAGGAGGTCGCCAAGGGCGGAGAGCTGAATGCAACCGAGCGCGTTCTGATCTACAACCTGCTGGAGGCGGGGGACACTGAAGTCGTCGAGATCATGACCCCGCGCACGCGCACGGCATTTCTCAACGCGGACATGACGGCGCCTGAAATGGTCGAGCGATTCCGCGCCTATCGCCACCCGCGGGTCCCGGTATTCCGGACGCACCGCGACAACCTGGTCGGCTTTGTCCATGCCGAGGATATCCTGCGGCTGGTCCTCGATGACAGCGACCTGACGACACTGGCTATGGAAGACATCATGCATTCTCCGGTGGTGGTTCCACTGACCAAGAAGGTCGATGAGATGTTCGATTTCTTCACGGTCAATAATGCACGTGCCGCGGCAGTCCTCAACGAGTTTGGCGGGGTCGAGGGCTTTGTCACCATGAAGGATGTGCTGACCTTCATCTTTGGCCAGATCTCCGGTGATGTCGAGGGACAGGAGTTGTATCGCGAGCGTGACGAGGACTCCTACGAGGTTGACGGCGATATGAAGCTGACGGATTTCAATAACCTGAGTAATTTCGGCATCGAGGACCCGCGCATGACCACCATCGGCGGCGTTGCATTCCGGCACCTGGACCGGTTACCCAGGGTTGGCGACAGTATCTGTATTGAAGACATCAGTATTACCGTTATGGAAATGGATGAACACCGGATCGCGCGTGTGAGAGTGAGTCGCGGCGCCCGGGTCGATGAGGCGGCTGCCGCCGGACCGGAGGCTGAGTCGGACGAGGCAGAAGCGGCGGCGAATGACGTGCAGGAAAAACCGGATGATCAACTGCACGACCACAACCTGGCGGAGTCGGGTGGCGATGAAGTCATCACCGATAGCAGTCAGCCGCTTACTGATGGCGCACAGCCAGCCCCGGTCGGGGCAGGGGGTGCCGGCAGTGACCCCGGGCGCAAGGTGGCTCACTGAGGACTGGAGGACCGGTCATGGATTTACTGCTTATATTGCTGGTGATGGTGTTGCTTCTTCTGCTGAAGGGGTTCTTCTCGGGTTCGGAGATCGCCCTGGTCAATTCGGACAAGCTGAAGATACACCACAAGGCGAACCAGGGGCACCGGGGTGCGAAACTGGTGCTCAAGCTGTTCCAGACGCCGGACGTGCTGCTGGGCACCACGCTGGTCGGGACCAATATATCGACCATTGTTCTGACGATCCTGGGGACCATGCTGATGATTCGCTCATTCGGGCAACTGGGTGACCTGTACGCCGTGCTGCTGTTCACACCGCTGTTTCTGATCCTGGGCGAGATTGTGCCTAAGAGTGTCTACCAGCAGAAATCCAACGAGATCGCGCCGGTGATCGTGTTTCCCCTGCAGGTGTTTTCCATCCTGTTTTATCCCGTCGTATTTGTCTTTTCACGAATTGCACGCCTGTGTGCCCGCCTCGCGGGAGGGGGCAAAAGCGATCAGAATGTATTCATTACCCGGGAACAGATGCGTATGGTCGTGGACATGGCGGAACGCGGTGCGAATGTGGATGTCTTTGACCGCGCACGCATCAAGCGCGCGATCCGCTTTGCCGAGACCTCGGTTGGCGAGGCCATGATTCCGGTTGCCGAGATGACGGCGATCAACCGCAACCGCGACACCCGCAGTGCCATTACCCTGGTGCGCCGGCGCGGCTATAACCGGCTCCCGGTGTATAGCAGGAACACCAGCAATATCGTCGGTATCGTTACCCTGACAACCTGGGATCTGATGAATCCGGAGCTGCCGGAGCGCCCCCTGGAGGATCTGATCAAGCCTGCCCACTATGTGTCACCCTACCAGATGATTGACGAGTTGCTGCCCGTGTTACGTAACCGGGACGACCACATGGCCGTCGTGGTGGACGAGTTCGGTTCGGCGGTTGGCATGATTACCATGGAAGACATCCTGGAGGAAGTTGTTGGTGAAATCGATGTCGGTTACGACTTCGAGGAGTACCTTCCCAGGCGAAAACGCATTTTCGAAATGCTGGATGAAGAGACTTACCTGATGGATGCGCGTCTTCCCATATCGGAGGTCAACGAGGTGCTAGGCGCCACACTGCCGGCTGTGGAATCCCATACCATCGGTGGTCTGATGATGGCACGCATGCGCCATATCCCCGGTGAAGGGGAGTTTATTGTGGAATCAGGATTCCGGTTCACGGTAACCGAGGCAACCGACCGGGCTGTGGTAAAGCTGCGGGTCGAGCCGGCATGAAAAACGGCGGCACCTGCCCCTCCTGTGGATCAGGGTATCTCGAGGCACCCTTGTCAGGGGGGCACAACAGGGGTGAACAAAACAATGGGCTAGCGTTCGTCTGCGGCTTGGCGCACGCATCGCGGGCATCGCCCTCTGGCTGACCATCATCTTCTACGGCGCCAGCCGGATCGGTCTGCGCTTCACCAAGATACGCATGCTGGCCGGCGCGCAGACCCCGATGCCATGCAGGAGCGGCGCCTCGCCGCGATATTTTTCGGCAGTCATCGTGCCGGGGACGGTGCTCCTACTTTTCCCTGCTGTACACGCGCTGGATGAAGACAAAAATCAGTGCCGTCGTCCAGCCGAAAATGATCACGCCGTTTGCCGCCTGGATGGTTGCCAGTGCACGCCACTGGCCGGTGAGTACGACATCGCCATAGCCAAGTGTGGTAAACGTCACCATCGAGAAATAGAATGCGGTTTCCAGGTCCGGAAGTGTGGTGATCAGCGGGTTATGCAGGTAGAGCTGGGCCCAGAGCCAGGCCTCGATGACAATGGCCAGGAACATCCAGACAATATGCCCCGAGACCAGGGTAGCCTTCATGAAATGACCACCTGCGCCACCGAAGTGAGTCATGCGCCATTCCGCCAGCCTTATCCCGCCCACCATGAAGATGGAATGAATCAGTGTGGTCAGAATCATCATACCTGCACCCGTGGCAATTTCCTGACTCGGCATGGACAGTGCTCTCCCGTGTCGTGTTATCCGCGCCCCGATATGAGGGCAACATGCGTACCTGTAGAAGTAGGTAAACCGGCGCTGGTTGAATGGCCTGTGCCCGTTGACCAAAATCGGCTATATTGGCCTGGTGTTGTTTTTGGTGCTTATCGCGAACTATCGCCGACATAAGCTGGCAGATCAAGGTCAATAACAGGGGGCGCCATACCATGGCAAGGTCAGGGTCCTTTCATGATTGTTGGCATTGACTGCATCCGACCGTATCAAGCCAGTAATGCAGCTCAATTTTGATGATGCCCGCGATACTGGCGGGGGAGACACCGGTGATGCGCTGAAAGGCACGGAAAAATGCGATGGGTCGGTATATCCCGCCTGGCTGGTGATATCGGAGATGTCAGGTTCCGAATTCCCGGGAAGTTCGACCGCTGCTTCATAGCGTCTCTCTTCGGGCAGTTCCCTGTAGCTCAGTCCCTTGCCAGCCAGTCGACGCTGCAGGATTCGCGAACCGAATCCGGCGATATCTGCCGCAAGTTCAAGGGGCACTATGCCATAATATCGCTGGTAGCCCGGAGACTGCAGATCGGTACTTTGCCGCGATTCGCGCCGGGGACAGCGCTCCTGCGTGAAGGGTATTTGCAAGGATTGGACAAGTCCCGGGACTCTGCAGATTGTATCAGGCGCGACAGCGCCGTAACCCATCGATGAGACAGGCAACGTGTCGGGTTATGCCCTCCGGGCCAACCCGGCCTGAATTGAATTGAGGTGTTGTGCGAAATGAAGTTATTGCGTGAACCGCTGCTGCACTTCATGTTCATCGGTGCGGTCATCTACCTGTTGTACAGCGTGTTCGCCGAACCGCTACCGGAAGGCGATGACAAGACCATCGTTGTCAGTGCCGGTGAGATCGAATGGATGCACGCCGCCTGGCGGAAACGCTGGAACCGGCCGCCGACGCCTGAAGAGTTCGACGGTCTGATTCAGCAGTACGTCAGGGAAACGGTGCTGTACCGCGAAGCGCTAACCATGGGGCTGAACCAGCACGACCAGGTCATCCGCCGGCGCCTGGCGCAGAAGCTGGAGTTTCTTGCCAGGGACCTGGTGGCCCTGACGCCGCCGACCGAGGAAGAACTACAGGCCTATTTCGACAAGCATCGGGATCGCTACCAGGAGCCGGTGCGTTATACCTTTACCCAGGTGTTCATCGATCCGGACAAGCGCGGCGATACCACGCTGGATCATGCCGCGGCCGTCAAGGCGAAACTGGTCGCGCAGGATGATGCCACCGGTAATCCCGGCACGCTGGGCGATGATTTCATGCTGCAGAATTATTACCCGAAAAAAGACAGTCTTGAAATACAGAAACTGTTCGGCAGCCGATTTACCGAGTCGCTGATGGAGCTGTCGGCCGGGAAATGGCATGGGCCGATACTGTCCGGTTATGGCACACACCTGGTTTATGTGCACAGTATCGACGAACCGCCGGCAACGGTATTTGCCGAGGTGCAGGAACGCGTGGTGCAGGACTGGAAGGCGGAGAAGGGCGCGGAGCTCAATGAGCAGTTCTACGCCAGTTTACGCGACCGGTACACCATTGTTGTCGAAGAGCCGGCAGTGACTGAAAAGGTGGCCACGGTGCCGGAGTCGGGACAGTGATATCGATACGCCACCCAGGGGCGGCACCAGCCGCGATTGGAACAGGGTATACAAATCAATCTCGGCTGAAGCTGCTCCTACGGGTGGTATTTACATTCCTGTTACTGGCAACATCCTTCCCGGCCAGCGCCGATGAAATCCGTCCCGCGTTGCTGGATATCAAGGAACAGAACACTGGCCTGTTTGCGGTTACCTGGAAAGTCCCGACGCGCAACGGCCAGGCGCTGTCGATCACACCACGGCTGCCGGCAAATCTGGAACGGGTGGGGTTGCCCACCGTGCAGGATGTGCCGGGCGCCCGCGTTGAACATGCGACGTACAGGAACAGCGCTGGGTCACTGGCCGGCCAGACCATTATGATCCAGGGCCTGGCGGCCCTGCAGACCGACGTACTGCTGCTCGTCCAGCTGCAGGACGACAGCCAGCATTCGGCCATCCTGCGACCGGCGTCTCCCGAATTCACCATTCCGCTGGAAGCCTCGAAACTCGCGGTGGCGACAGATTACTGGCGCCTGGGTACGGTTCATATCCTTGAAGGGGTCGATCACCTGTTGTTTGTGCTGGCACTGCTGCTGATCGTGTCCAGGCTGGGAGAGCTGGTGAAGGCAGTTACCGCGTTCACGGTGGCGCACAGTATCACGCTGGCCATTGCGACACTGGGTATGGTGCATGTCCCGGCGGCACCCACCGAGGCCATCATTGCTCTCAGCATCCTGTTTCTGGCCACGGAAATCGTTCACACGCATAACGGTCAGATCAGCCTGACGGAGCGCCAACCCTGGGTGATCGCCTTTGCCTTTGGCCTGTTCCATGGTTTGGGTTTTGCCGGTGCGCTGTCTGAAATCGGTGTGCCGCAGCACGAAGTACCGCTGGCCCTGTTTGCCTTTAACATAGGAGTGGAAACCGGGCAGCTGTTGTTCATCGCCATGGTTTTGAGTCTGACAGAGGTGCTCAAGCGGTTGCCGCTCAGGGCGCCGCAGGGTGCCTGGCGCATGCTGCCCTACAGCATTGGTGGTGTGGCGGCATTCTGGACGATTGACCGGGTGATGTCGTTTTTGCCATTTGCCGCATAACGGTAATATTTGTCCGCAGGTGAGTCGTTATGACAACCAACCATCTTTGCATGGAAGAACGACGGCTCCCCGGCCAGGCATTGGTGCATGCCCGCTTGATCAGGTGCCGGTATCGGTGCTGCCGGGGGTGCCCTGGGTTGATTCCTGCATGATCGGCACAGGAAATCCCAGTGAACCATTTCAGTCGGGGGCATTGAGTAATATATCCCGGATGTCCGTTAACACGATGTTCGAATTGCGAACTAATTTGCATCAAGGTGAGCCGTGCCCCGCATACCTCGAGTGTACGTAGCCAAACTGCTCAGGGCGGGCTGTGCCTAATCGCTGTAATATCAGGTCAGATTGAATTATGGACAAGCTATTTAACAGACGCGTCGCACTGAAGCGAATAACAGCAGCTGGCACGCGCCTGCTGGCCGCATGGTTGATAGCGGGGCTGTCGACATTGCCGGCACAGGCCGATATCGGTCCCGCTTTCTCGGGTGTGACGGCACGGGCCAGCAATGCCTCCACGGTCTTCTGGAGTCCGGCAGGTATCAACCGCCTGGATCAGCCGGAGCTGGTGGTCGGGGCAACGCTGGCGGTAACCGAGTCCAAGTTCGAGGTCGATGAGTCGAACCGCAGCGGCGGAGACGCCGATAACGATACCAGCCTGCTGGCGATCCCGTCCTTTTATTATTCCCGTCCGGTCAATGACCGCTGGCGCGTCGGTGCTGCGCTGACCGTGCCTTCCGGCTTCGGTAATCAATACGGCAAGGACTGGTCCGGGCGCTACCTTGCCGAGGAATCCGATCTCGCCTTCGTCGCACTGGCAGGCACGGTGGGTTACAGGATTAACGACCAGTGGTCCATCGGTGGCGGGCCGATGATGATCTATACCGACTCCATGACCAAGGCGCGTATCAATGATTTCGATGGACCGGATGGGCGCATAAAACTCGAAGAGGACGGTGTCGGTTTCGGCTGGCAGGCAGGCCTGATGTATGAATTCAGTGAGACTGCGCGTATCGGCATGGTGTATCGCGCCGAGATCGATCCGGACCTGTCCGGTAAACCGGAGTTCCGGAATGTCGGTCCGGTTCTGGACGGATTACTGAAGGCATCCGGGCTCAAGAACCAGAATATCGATGTCGATTTCAAGGTGCCGGAGCAGATCCAGTTGGGCTATTACCAGGATCTGACGCAGGACTGGTCCTTTACCGCCGATGCGCTGTGGATCAATATGTCGGCCTTCGGTATCAACCATGTCAGTGTCAATTCCGATATGACCTCCGCGACCGTGTCACTGGACGGCAGTTTCAGGGATGCGTATGCATTCACCGGCGGACTGAGGTACCAGTACCAGCCCGACCTGGCATTCTCCGTGGGGGGGGCGTACATGACGTCACCCGTAAGCGATGCCCGGCGCACCATTGCCCTGCCGCTCGACCGGGTGATCGCCGTCGGCGCCGGAGTCGAGTGGGAGTGGAAGGGCTTTATGGTGCACAGCAACCTGAACTATGCCAATCTCGGTGACGGCGACCTGGACCAGGACGGCGGACTGGCCGGGCGCGTAAAAGGCGCCTTCGATACCAATTATGCCGTTGTCCTTGATACCCAGGTCATTATGCGGTTTTAATGATACTGGCGGGACTGACTGAAGATCAGTTCAAGTGATCTGATCACTTGATCACCTGCCTTCAGGTCGTTTTCCATGACTTGCGTATACTGTCCTGTCCTCCGGATAGCCGGGCAGGAGTCACGGATTGCGCCCTTCGGGCGAAGCCGGGCCGCGAAGTCGATTGCTCAATCCTGACGGTGACAGGGATAGCGAAAACCTTTGTACAATCGTCGCAGGCGCGATTCAGGCGCGATGATCTTTTGAGGTATCGGCCACCGATCGCGACTAAAGTCGCTCCTGCGGTTGTTGATGCAGATTATGCCGGATGGCAGATTGGGTCGGCACGATCGTGCCGTAACCCAACCGGCATCCCGGTTGCCATTTTTACTATTGATGAGGAAGCAGGTATGGCAAATGATCCGATAAAGCCGGAGCGGGACTGGACCGAAGAACTGACCGTCACCGGCCAGGAACTGGTGGAGCGCATCAAGAAGCTGGTTGCCGAGGGCAATGTGCGCCGGCTCATTATCCGCAAACCGGACGGCGAAAGTCTGCTGGAGATCCCGCTCACCGCCGGCGTGGTGGCAGGCGGCGCGGTGACTATTCTGGCGCCTGTGCTGGCGGCCCTGGGCGCACTGGCCGCACTGCTGTCGGAGTTCAGGGTTGAAGTCATCCGCACCGATCAGCCGGACGAGGACGACGACTGACTGCCGGGCTGTATGAGGGGTGGTTTTTCCAGGCGGGAGCCCGTAACGATCCATGTCAACACGCAGCGCTTTACGTGCCTTGCCTGCACCCGTGAAAAGCTGTTTGACCCGGCGGCCGGCGTAGAAACCCCCCCGGAATACTTGCCGGGCAATCCCGGATTCCCCGTTGGTCGGAACGACCGGCACCTTGACCGCGGCGGCAGTCAGGATGTGGCGAAACCCGCCTGCCCGGCTGCATGCCTTGATGCAAACTGCCTGACCTGCTCAAATGGCAGGTGATCGCCCTCATCCCTGCCGTAATGTGCCAGCTGAATGATGCCATTCCCGTCAATCAGAAAATCCGCCGGCATGGTCGTCATGCTGCCCTTGATGATCAGCGGCAGGTAACCCTTCACCAGCATGCCGTACAGCAGTCGCGGCATGCGCAGCAGCATACCCTTCATGACGCCTGTCACGGAGTGACTGATACCGTACAGCCGGTAGTAGTGCTTGTCCTGATCGGCCAGGACAGGGAAGGGTGCCCTGTGTTTGCCGGCATGGCGCTGCAGGTTGTCCAGGGGGGAGTCGAATACCGCGATGATGTTGAACCCGTCCGGCAATTCGCCAAAACGCGTGACCAGCTCATGCATGCGCAGGTTGCAGAACGGACAGGATGCAAAACGGAAAAAGGACAGCATGTAGGGCTTGCCTTGCTGGCTGGCCAGGTCGAACACTGTGCCATCCAGTCCAGGCAGACGTATCGGGATAGCCGTGTCACCGGGTTCACGTGTCATCATTATCTCCGCAGGGCAGGGGGTGGCCGGGGCGATAACCACGGCTTTCCCGGCTTGATCCGTAATGCTATGACCACAGGGATGGCCGGGTGGTTCACCTGAGCGGCGCGGAATGAGGATCCGGAGTCCATGAACTTCACCCGTGTGCGACGGTCAATGTATCTACAGTCCATTGCCGACGGGTGTCCTCGTTTTCGAGCATCGATATAGCGGGGTCAGAATTACCCGCAGGGCCCCGGATACGGGCAATGCACGCGGCTACGGTACCGGTCGCTCTGACAGGTTACAGGAGCCTGTATGAAACGGTCATGGCGTACAGTGCTGGTCATGCTGCTTGCTGCCGTTATCACGGCCGCACAGGGCCGGGTGATAAACGGTTTCAGTCTGGCCAATGCGCTGATACCGGCAGACGAGATCCGCTCCGGCGGGCCGTCACGGGACGGGATTCCTGCCATCGACGCTCCGCACTTCGTTGCCGCGGACGAGGCGACGTTTCTGCAGCCGGCTGACCGTGTCCTGGGCATCTCGCGCAATGGCGCGAGCAAGGCCTACCCGGTGGCAATTCTTAACTGGCATGAGATCGTCAATGACCGGTTTGGCGGGGAGCCGGTCGTGGTGACCTACTGTCCGCTGTGCGGCACGGGTATCGCCTATCTGGCAAGGGCCGGCGACAGGGAGCTGGAGTTCGGTGTCTCGGGCCTGCTCTACAACAGCGACATGCTGCTCTACGACCGTGAAACCCGGTCATTGTGGTCGCAGATTCTCCGCCAGGCCATCAGCGGGCCGATGAAGGGAACGAGGCTTGAACCCGTTCCTGTCATGCACACACACTGGTCAGACTGGAAGCAGCGCCGTCCCGGGACACGGGTGCTTTCGACAGAGACAGGGTACCGGCGGGACTACACCCGCAATCCCTACGAGGGTTATGGAAAAACCCGCAAGCTGTGGTTTCCGGTGGCGGCAGAGGACAGCCGTTTTCATCCCAAGGAGCCGGTGCTGGGTATCGAGATCGACGGTCATTTCAAGGCCTATCCCTTCGCTGAACTGGAAAAGTCCGCAGCCGATGTTAATGACACGCTGGCAGGGCGTTCGCTCGTGGTGAAATATGACCGCCGCTACCGCACGGCGGTTGCCGAGGATGCCAGCGGCGACATGCTCCCGGGTATCATTGCCTACTGGTTTGCATGGTATGCATTTCATCCGGATACCCGCGTTTACCGCGCGGAGTGACTCCCCTGAAACACCGCGCCTTCCCTGATGGCAAGCAGGACGAGCGGGGCAGGGTATGGATAACGCCCATGAACGATGAACTGAAACAGGCAGCACGGGTTCACTACAGCTTTCTGCCGGACCACTACGAAAATGACCGGCTGGATGTGGTGACCCGCCTGACGCCGAAGGCTGTTCTGGGAGGAGACTATTGCAGCATTGTCCCGCTGGATGCGCAGCGCTTTGCGGCCTGTATCTGCGATGCGGCAGGTCATGGTCTGGCATCCGCCCTGTATGCGGCGCGTATCAACACCTTTGTGCTGACCAATATCCTGCAGGGACATGACCCCTGTGAACTCATCAGCGCACTCAACGAGTTTCTGTGCTGCCGGCTGACCGAGTCGGGCATGTACGCCTCGTTCTTCGCGGTCATCCTGGATACCGGCAGGATGGAGATGCGGTTTGCCGGCGCCGGTCATCCGGCCGCCCTGCATCTGTCGGCAGCCGACAGGCGGGTACACTGGCTGGAGTCACAAACCACACTGGTGGGATTCGAGCACCCCTTGCCGGTTCACTGTTCCATGCAGGCGTGCACGGTTGGTCCGGGCGACAGAATCCTGCTCTACACGGACGGCCTCACCGAGGCCAGGGACAGCAGTGGCGCCGAGTTCGGCAAATCGGGGCTGGCCGGCTATGCCCATGCCCATATGCACAGGGACAACAGCGAGTTTGTCGCCGGGCTTTGCTCGACGGTCCACGACTACAGCCAGGGCGACTTGAAGGATGACCTGCTCTGTCTTGGTATCCGGGTGAAATAGGGCACGACGGGTATGGATGTGCAGGATCGAAGGGGTATCCCGGCCGACTATGACCGGGTCTCGCCCTGCTTGAGCATCATCACGCCGAACCTTTACCGGGATGTTGATTACCGCCAGCTGGCCCGGGCGGATCAGACCGGCACGCGGTAGACGCTTTGTTACGCCTGATATCGAGAATGAATTCGCCCCTGCAGGAACGAATGCAGCCAGCAGGCCGGGTCAGGCGCGAAAGCGCCGCAAGCCGGCAAGCCGCTGACAGCCGATAAACGCCGGGTTTCCTGTCGCCTGACGGGCGGTGGTTTGCGCAGTGACTGTAATGAGAATACATTTTCCCATTATGGCAGTGAACATCAGCACGGAGCCGGCAGGATGACAGCAGCAGATTCGCCCTGGCTGGCCACGCCCATTGCGCGGCATATCTGGCAGACCAAGTACCGCTGGGTACGTGGCGGCCTGGTGCAGGATCAAGGTATCGAGGATACCTGGCAACGCGTGGCCCGCGCGGCTGCATCAGTAGAGGCCGTTGACCCGGATGCATGGACTGCCGGCTTTTACGAGGTTCTGCAGGGCTTCCGCTTTCTGCCGGGCGGCCGCATTCTGGCGGGTGCGGGTACCGACAGACGCGTCACCCTGTTCAACTGTTTCGTCATGGGCCTGATCGAGGATGACATGGAAGGCATCTTCGAGTCGCTGAAGGAAGCTGCGCTGACCATGCAGGCCGGCGGCGGTGTCGGCTACGACTTCTCTACCCTGCGGCCCGGAAACAGCATCACCCGTTCAACGGGGCGCATTGCCTCCGGTCCGGTCTCCTTCATGCATGTCTGGGATGCCATGTGCGACACGGTGCTCTCGACCGGTGCGCGCCGCGGCGCCATGATCGCGAGCCTGCGCTGCGACCACCCGGACATCGAGTCGTTCATCGACGCCAAGCGCCAGCCCGGACGACTGTCGCATTTCAACCTGTCGGTGCAGGTCACGGATGCGTTCATGGCGGCGGTCGCATCCGGCGATGACTGGCCGCTGGTATTTCCTGTTGCCTCGCTGGAAGTGGATGCCGGCGCCGAAACCGTGATGCGCGAATGGTCCGGCGCTGAGGGGCCCGTGCCGTGCCGGGTGATTGCCCGTCGGCCGGCCCGCGAACTGTGGGAACGCCTGGTACGCGCGGCCTATGACACGGCTGAGCCCGGCGTCCTGTTCATCGATCGCATCAACGCGTTCAACAACCTTTCCTACCGCGAGACCATCACCACGACCAATCCCTGCGGCGAGGTGCCCCTGCCGCCATACGGGGCCTGCAATCTCGGTTCCCTGAACCTTGCGCGGTTCGTTCTCGACCCGTTCACAGCCGGTGCCCGGCTGGACCTCGATGCCCTCCGCGAGACGGCCGCGGTGGCCACGCGCCTGCTGGACAATGTCATCGACTGCTCGGCATTTCCGCTGCAACAGCAGGCGGCACAGGCCCGCGGCAGTCGCCGCATCGGTCTCGGGATCACCGGGCTGGCCGACGCCCTGCTCATGCTGGGACTGAACTATGGCGGGGAGAGGGCACGGCACGAGGCCGCCGGCGCGATGCAGAACATCTGCCACGCGGCCTATCGTGCCTCTGTCGATCTGGCGCGGGAGAAAGGAGCCTTCCCGTACTTTGACCGGGATGCCTATCTGCAGGGCCGCTTTGTCCGGTCGCTGCCGGCGGACATACGCACCGGGATCGCCACGCACGGCATCCGCAACAGCCACCTCACGGCCATCGCACCGGCCGGGACCATCAGTCTGCTGGCCGGCAACGTCTCCAGCGGTATCGAACCGGTGTTCGGTTTCACACATACCCGTAAGGTGCTCGACCGCAGCGGGGCATATGAGCGCTTTGAACTGGAGGACCATGCCCTGCGGCTGTTCCGGGAGCAGGGTAATCCGGTAACGGACTTGCCCGGGACCTTCGTCGCTGCCTGCAGCCTGCCACCGGCGGCGCACCTGGCGATGCAGGCCGCCCTGCAGCCCGTTGTAGACAGCGCGATATCCAAAACCGTCAATGTGCCGGCAGACTGCGCGCTGGATGAATTCCGCCAGCTGTACCAGTCGGCCTTCGATCTGGGACTCAAGGGATGCACCACATACCGCCCGAATACGGTCAGGGGTGCCATTCTTGGCACGGATGCCGATCAGACGGTCACGGGGGCGGATGCCCACTGCT
>JBFELL010000020.1:0-25355 GCA_041552135.1 Gammaproteobacteria bacterium | reverse complement strand
GCTGCCCCGGCATCCGGCACCGGCAGGATCCATTCGTCAATGACCAGGCGAACAACCAGCTCGTCGGTGGCAAGGCGCAGCCGCGTCGGCCAGTTCCAGCCGTCGGTGCTCTGAAAGCGGGTGTAGTGAATATCCCAGCCCGACTGCTCCAGGCGTTGCAGCCGTCCGGCCTCGTCGCGGCTGATTATCGCCTGCGGCTGTGGCGCCGGCGCGGGCAAGCCGCGCACCCAGTAGCGGATGCCGCTGACCGGGAACGGCCAGCCGGTCACATCGGCCACCAGCGCATCGGCATCATTGGCGATAATCACCTGGCCATTGGCGGCCGTCAGGCGCACCAGCCCTTCCTTGCCTTTCACCTGCACCGCCCCCTGACCCAGCGGTCCGCTGAGCTGGAGGTCAAACACACCGGCATCCTCCTGCCAGTTGACGCCGGCATGCCAGCCCTCCTCGCCGCGGGTCAGCGAGACCCGCCCGCGGAACTGCCAGCTGTCGTAGTCCGGAAATGCCACATCCGGAGGCAACTGTCCGACCTCCACAGGAGACATCGACGCACAGCCACTTACGGCAAGGGCAGTCAGGCAATGAGTGATTAAACGGATGGCCGCTTTCACGGCATAAAACGATCGAGTACTTTCTGCAGCACCGGGTTGTCGGGGGCGCTTTCCTGTGATTCATTCCAGATGCGACGTGCCTCATCCCGGTCACCCTGCATCCACATGACCTCGCCGAGGTGGGCGCCGATCTCGCCATCGCGGGTCATTTCCCAGGCCTGCTGCAGGTAAGCCCTGGCCTCTTCCAGATTGCCCAGCCGGTAATTCACCCAGCCCATGCTGTCGATGATGGCCGGGTCGTCCGGCTTGCGGGCATAGGCCCGCTGAATAAATTCGAACGCCTCCTCGTAGCGGTCGGTCCGGTCCGCCAGCGTATAACCCAGAGCGTTCAGTGCCCTGACGTTTTCCGGGTCGATTTCGAGGATGCGGCGCATGTCCTGCTCTGCGAGGTCGAGACGGTCGTTTTTCTCCGCCGTCAGCGCACGGCTGTACAGCAGGTCTTCATTGTCCGGGTGTATGGCCAGCGCCTGGTCGTACAGCTGCCAGGCCTCGCTGTAAAGTGTCAGGTCAGACAGTATCTGCCCCTCGATGAGGTAGATTTCGACGGCATTATCCGGGTCGTTGCGGCGCAGGCGCTGCATGCTTTCCCGGACCTCCTCGAGGCGGCCCTGCTGTACCAGAATCTTGGACATGCGCAGCTGTGACTTCGTCCAGTACTCGCCCGAGGTCACCTTGCCATACCATTCCACGGCATCCTCGTCCTTGCCGAGCTGGTGCATCGTATAGCCGAGATAGTAATAAACGCTCTGCTGTTTCTCACCGGTCTCCAGCATCTGCAGCAGGTGCTTTTCCGCCGCCTTGAGTTCGCCGGTCTCGAGTTCCAGCAGGGCCAGAGAGAACAGCGCATCGGAATTGTCCGGGGCCAGCTCGACCACGCTGCGGAACTGTTCCTTGGCTCCCTCGAGGTCGCCGGCGTCGAGCAGCAGCCGGCCGTAGGCAAAACGAAGTTCGGCATGTTCCGGCGAACTCTCCACCGCCTGCCCGAGCACCTGCAGCGCCTCGGCCTTGCGCTCCTGGCGGATCAGTATCTGCGCCTTGAGGATCTGCGCGCGCTGCATGCCGGGCTGCAGTGCCAGGGCCGCGTCTGTCGCCGTCATGGCGCGCTCCAGCTGGCCCTTGACCGCGGCCAGCCTGCCGACGGCCAGCTGGGCATCGGCACTGTCCGGGTAGCGCTCCGCCAGCGTCTCCATTGCCTGCACCACCTGCTGGCCTTCGCCGTGGCGCGAGAGGATGGCAGTCGCCACAGCGAAGCCCTGCTGCTGCGTCTCCGAGTGGGCAACGATGTAGTCGAGCTGGTTGACCACCTCGTCGATATCACCGGTCTGCAGCGCCAGCGCGGCCACGATCTTGCGCGCATCGAGGTTGTCTTCCTCGAGCGTGACCCAGTGGCGCGCCGCCCGCAGCGCGGCGGGATAATTCTTGGCAAAGGAGGCAATCTGGATGGCGCGCTCGGCAACCCGCGGGTCGCGCGACTCCAGCGCCGCCTGCAGGTAATGGGGCACCGAGACGTCCAGCCGCCCCCGCTGACCGGCAATCTCGGCCAGCAGCACGTCGAACAGCATCTGCCGGCTCAGTGGCTCGGTTACCACAGCCGGGGCTTGCGCCTCTGCCTCGGGAGCCGCAGGCACCGCGGCCGGCGCCTCGCCCCTGTCCGGGCTCACACTGCCGACTTCACCGGAAATCGCGCAGGCGAACAGGTTACAGATAAGCCATATGGAAAGACCCGCCTTGAGCAGCGGGCCGGGTATAGGTAAACCGACGCTGGGCATGATCCATATTCTAACAGCTTGGCCATGAATTACATGAGAATATTGGCACTGTAATCAGGGAGATGCTGTATAGTCCTGCCACTGACCACCAGCCCGTGGCGCCGCTTGTATTCATGTCTACCTCCATGCAGAATTTTACGATTGCGCCCGGCATTCCCTGTAATATGACATGTATCTGACGGTCCTCGGCATCAATCATCGCACGGCTCCCGTGGAAATCCGCGGTCAGGTGGTATTCCCGCCCGAGCAACAGTCGCGCGCACTGGATGAACTCGTCGCCCTGGAGGGCGTCGAGGAAGCCGCCATTCTGTCGACCTGCAACCGGACGGAACTCTACTGCTCGCGCACCGGATCAGCCGATGACATCCTGCCGGACTGGCTGTGCCGGTTTCACGGCCTGCAGCGCGAGGCGCTGGAGCCGCACCTCTACACCTACCTCGATGAAGAGGCCGTGCGACACATGCTGCGTGTGGCGTCCGGCCTGGACTCACTCATCCTCGGGGAACCCCAGATACTCGGCCAGATGAAATCCAGCTACCAGCAGGCCAGCGACGCCGGCACCCTGGACACCCTGGTGAACCGACTGTTCCAGCATACCTTCCGGGTCGCCAAGCAGATCCGAACCGATACCGCCATCGGCGCCAGCCCGGTATCGGTCGCCTTTGCTGCGGTCAGTCTCGCCCGGCAGATCTTCGGTGACCTCGGCAGGCACACCGCACTGCTGATCGGCGCCGGCGAGACGATCGAACTCACGGCGCGCCACCTGCATGAGCACGGCATCGGCCAGATCATCATCGCCAACCGCACCGTGGAACGTGCCGTTGACCTCGCCGCACAGTTCAGCGGCTACGGCATTGCGCTCGAGCAGATCGACTCTCACCTTGCCGAGGCCGACATCGTCATCGCCTCCACCGGCAGCCCCGACATCATCCTCGACGAGGCCAGCGTCAGGACCGCACTGCGGGGGCGCAAGCACCGGCCGATGTTCATGGTGGACATCGCCGTGCCCGGTGACATCGACCCGGTCGTCGCCAGACTGAACGACGTCTACTTCTACACAGTGGACGACCTGCAGGAGGTCATCGAGGAAAACCTGAAATCGCGCCAGGAGGCCGCCGAGCAGGCCGAGGACATTATCGATGTGCAGGTGGAGCACTTCATGTCCTGGCTGCGCTCGCTCGATGCCGTACCGGCCATACGCGCCTACCGGGCGCATGCCGTGACGCTCGGCGAGATCGAACTGGAAAAGGCGCGTCACCGACTGGCCAATGGCGACAGTGCGGATGCCGTCATGGAGACACTGACGCGTAACCTCGTCAACAAGCTTGCGCACGCACCCAGCGTCAACCTGCGCGAGGCCGCCGACCACGGCAGTACCGGCCTGCTGGAAACCGTGCGCACCCTGTTCAGCCTGAAGACGGGCAAGTAGGCCGCACACCATGAACCCCTCCATACTCGGCAAGCTCGAGAGCCTCGCAGAGCGCCACAACGAAGTCAGTGCCCTGCTTGCCGATGCCGACACGATTGCGAACCAGGATCGCTACCGGCAGCTGTCCATGGAATATGCCCAGCTGACACCGGTGGTGAACAACTTCCGGGACTGGCAGCTGGCACAGGATGACATCAACTCGGCCGAAGGCATGCTGAAGGACCCGGACCCCGACATGCAGGCCATGGCGCAGGAGGAATTGTCCGGCGCCACCGCGCGGGCCGGCGAACTGGAACTGGAACTGCAGAAACTGCTGTTGCCGAAGGACCCGTACGACAACAGCAACATCTTCCTCGAGATCCGTGCCGGCACCGGCGGCGACGAGGCCGCGCTGTTTGCCGGCGACCTGTTCCGGATGTACTCGCGCTATGCGGAGACCCGCAAGTGGCAGATCGAGATCCTCAGCGAAAGCGAAGGCGAACACGGCGGCTACAAGGAACTCATTGCGCGCATCATCGGCCATGGCGCCTATTCGCGCCTGAAGTTCGAGTCCGGCGCCCACCGCGTGCAGCGGGTACCGGAGACGGAATCGCAGGGTCGCATCCACACCTCCGCGGCCACTGTCGCCATCCTGCCGGAGGCGGATGAGGTCGATCCCGTAGAGATCAACCCGGCAGACCTCAAGGTGGACACCTTCCGCGCCTCCGGCGCCGGTGGCCAGCACGTCAACAAGACCGATTCCGCCATCCGCCTCACCCACCTGCCGACCGGTATCGTGGTCGAATGCCAGGACGAGCGCTCGCAGCACAAGAACCGGGCACGCGCCATGTCGCTGCTGGCCGCCCGTCTGCTGGATGCCGAACTGGAAAAGCAGAAGGCCGAGGAAACCGCCACCCGCCGCCAGCTGGTCGGCAGCGGCGACCGCTCGGAACGCATTCGTACCTACAATTTCCCGCAGGGCCGCATGACCGACCACCGCATCAACCTGACGCTCTACAAGCTCGACGAGATCATGGCGGGCAACCTCGATGCCGTTATCGACCCGCTGGTCAGCGAAAACCAGGCGGACCAGCTCGCCGCCCTCGAGGCGCGGGAGGACTAACCCGCATTACTGCCGGGGCGGCATTGAAACATCGTATCGGGTGATTTTTAATTGAGATCGTGAGAGCACTGGCAAAAACAACGCGTTACCTGCTAATGCCTATCCCGGCCCTGGGTTGTTCACCTGCGCCTGGACCTGTTCTTCACTCAACGGGTAGCGACGGCTATATCGCTTCGCTGAGCGGAAGAGGGGCACCGCCGCGCAGCGGCCCGGATCTGCCCCCCGGTGAAGCGATGACCCGCGGTGTCAGTCGAGGCGATATCCCGCCCGCCGGCGGTCGCATCCCCGTGAGAAATGCGGGTTAAACCGCCGCCATGGCCGGCTCCAAGCCATCGATCCGCGAACTGCTGACGCAGGCCGTCGAGCTGTTGCCCGGCGACTCCGCGCGCCTGGATGCCGAGGTGCTGCTGGCCGCCTGTCTCGGCAAGCCGCGCAGTTATCTGCACGCCTGGCCGGAGCATATCGTCGAGGACACGGCACTGTCGCAGTACACCGACTGGATAACCCGGCGCGCAGCCGGTGAACCGGTGGCGCATCTCACCGGGGTGCGTGAATTCTGGTCACTGCCGCTGACGGTGACACCCGACACCCTGATCCCCCGCCCCGAAACCGAGACCCTGGTCGAACTCGCCCTGGCCAGGATGGCGAGCGGCACAGCCTGCCGGGTCGCGGATCTTGGTACCGGCAGCGGCGCCATCGCACTGGCCATTGCCAGCGAGTGCGCGCGCTGCGAGATCACCGCCACCGACACCTCGGCCGCGACACTGGCAGTGGCGCAAGCGAATGCCGAACGGCTCGGCATTCGCAACGTGCAGTTCCTCGCCGGGCACTGGTGCGACCCCCTGCCCGCGACACCGTTCGACTTCATCCTCAGCAACCCGCCCTACATCGACGCAGACGACCCGCACCTGACCAGCGGTGACGTGCGCTTCGAACCGCGCAGCGCCCTGGTCGCCGGCGGGTACGGCATGGACGCACTGGCACAGATTGCGTCCTGCGCCTTCGCGCACCTGCGGCCCGGCGGCTGGCTGCTGATCGAGCATGGCTACGACCAGGGCGAGGGCACCGCCCGCCTGCTGCAGTCCCTCGGCTATGACGAGGTCTGCGACCACCGCGATGCCGCCGGGCTCAGCCGCGTCGCCCTGGGCAGGCGCCCCGCCTGAACACCGGGACAGACCCCCAATGGCACTTGCCTGAGCTGTATCCCGGGAAAATACAGCCACGGAAGCACACGCAAAACGCGGGCCTTTTCAGTAAACATTCCGTGTTTTTCCGTGTACTTCCGTGGCCAGCAAGACCTTGATAGAAACGCTCCATGATCTGTGCCGCCCCAATTTGCGGCCTGTCACTACCAGTTCCGGGCCGCTATACTTTGAACGTGGATGAAAAACTCAAACGCAGAACGATACGACTGCGACGTGCGGACACGGACCCGGCACGGGTTGAGGCAGCGGCTGACCTCATGCGCGATATCCGCGGCGTCACCGGGGTACGCATCGAGCGCATGGGTCGCATCGCCGTCCAGTACAACGTCCGCCAGATCACCCTGCAGATCATCGAGGCCCTGCTGGTGGAGTTTGACTACGAGGTCGACACCAGCCTGATGTGTCGCATGATGCGCGCCCTGTGCTATTACGTCGAGGACATCGAGTGCACCGATGGTTGCCATGACCAGGCAGCCTGCACGCGCGACGCCTTCATTACCCGCTACCTGACCCGCCCGCACGGCTGCCGCGACCCACGGCCGGAATACCAGAAGCGCTACCTGTAAGTCGCGGTATTCTGCGGTGAGGAAAACCGGGCAGGCGACGTATCAGCCGGGGAAAAACACAGGGCATGAATGGACCTGTGGTATCAGGCAAAGCATCCCCTCTTCCGCGGTCGGTAGAGGGCCACGGCGGCATTAAGGCAGGGCACCAACAGCAGGCGTGACAGTCATATATAACCGCCTACAACAAACATCCAGACACACCTTCAGCCGGATAGTGATAATGGCCGGACACCCTTATGGATGATAAGCAGCTGCTTCGCTACAGCCGGCAGATCATGCTGCCGCAGGTCGATGTCGCCGGCCAGGAAACCCTGCTCGCCTCGCGTGCGCTGATTATCGGCGCCGGTGGCCTTGGTTCACCGGCGGCCATGTATCTTGCCGCCGCCGGGGTCGGCCATATCGCCATCGCCGACCCGGACACGGTCGAGATCTCCAACCTGCAGCGCCAGCTGCTGCACAGCGGCAACGACCTGGGCAGGGCAAAGGCGCTGTCGGCACAGGACACCCTGGAGGCCATCAACCCCGACGTGCAGGTGACGGCCATCGAGGCGCGACTGTCAGGTGAACCGCTGGCAGCGCAGGTGCAGCAGGCCGACATCGTGCTTGACTGCAGTGATAACTTCGACACCCGCTTTGCCGTCAACACGGCCTGTGTCCGGCACCGCACCCCGCTGGTCTCCGGCGCGGCGGTACGCATGGAAGGCCAGCTGAGCGTGTTTCTGCCCGGCACCGCCGAGAGCCCCTGCTACGCCTGCCTGTACCGCCAGGGCGAGAACGAGGACCAGACCTGCTCCGAAAACGGCGTACTCTCACCCGTGGTCGGCGTGATCGGTTCCCTGCAGGCGCTCGAGGCCATCAAGGTGCTGCTGTCGCTGGGGGACAGCCTGTGCGGCAAGCTGGTGCTCTTCGACGGACTCACTCACGAATGGCGCACACTTGGTCTGAAACGCGATCTGGATTGCCCGGTATGCGGTATCTGAACGTCGGATTGGGCCGAAGGCCGTAATCCGACGTTCAAACGCCAGTTTCGACCATGAAGCCCAGTGACACCAGTACGCGTTCCAGCTGGTCGTTCCCCCCCGGCAGCCGGATCACCGTCTCCGAGAACTCGCGCCGCAGCGGGTATTCCTTGCGCAACCGGTCAAAGTACGGCGGACGCGCATCGGCCGGCAGCGATGTCATTTCCCGCAACCGGGCATCATCCTCCCGGACATCGTAGGCAAAGCAGACCGCCTGCCGCAGCGCGGCGCCGGTGTCGCGGACGTTTTCCAGCGCCAGGGCCTGTCTGGCAGGGAGGGCATTGACCGGCCGCCAGTCGGCGGGGCGGGAAAAATGCTCGCAGGCCGCCCGGTAAATCATCTCCGTGCCGCGCAGCTTGCCGTCGATGCTGTAACCGGCAATGTGCGGCGTGCCGATGTCGACCTTCTGCAGCAGTGCCGCACTGATGGCGGGCTCCCCCTCCCAGACATCGAGCACCACCGTCAGGTCGCGACGCACGGCCAGCAACGCCTCGAGGGCGGCGTTGTCCACCACCGCACCGCGTGCGGTATTGATCAGCACCGTGCCCGGCTTCAGCCGCTCGAGGAATTCGCGGTCGCCGAGATGGAAGGTCGGCCAGTTGCCCTTGCGCGTGAACGGCACGTGGAAAGTGATGACGTCGGCCTCGAGCACGTCATCCAGTTCCACGTAGTCATCGTGACCGCCCTGTGCCTTCAGCGGCGGGTCATTGACCAGGCACTGCATGCCCAGCACCCCAAGCCGATCATGCACCCGGGAGCCCACGTTTCCGCAACCGACAATCCCCGCACGCCTGCCGGCCAGCTCGAACCCCTGGCGTTCGGCCAGCACCAGCAGTGCACTGACCACGTACTCCGCGGCAGAGGTGGCGTTGCTGCCGGGTGCAGTGGCAAAGCCGATACCCTGTGCCCGCAGGTATTCACGATCAACATGATCGAAGCCGATGGTTGCCGAACCGACGAACCGCACGCGTGAGCCTTCCAGCAGTTGCGGCCCGACCCGGGTCACCGAGCGCACCAGCAGGATGTCGGCATCGCGCACGTCAGCCGCCGCCATGGCACGACCGGGCCGCAGCACCACCTCGCCCAGCGAGGCAAAGGCCTCGGCAACACAGGGGATGTTTTCATCGGCGACGATTTTCATGGATGAGGGTACTGTTGAGAAATTACCGCAGAGACACAGAGAAAAGAAAAAATCTCACCGCAAGGGACGCAAAAATAGCTAATGCTACGTGTAGGTCGGGCTAGGGACAATGGCACTTACTTAAGCACTAATCCAGATAAATAGCCACGGAATCACACGGAAGATATCGACATTGTTAATGAATATTCCGTGTTTTTCTGTGTGCTTCCGTGGCCAATTGAAGGTCAATGGGAACGACATCACCTAAATAAGTGCCATTCGGGTTAGGCCCAATGGCACTCACTTGAGCCCTGCCCCTGGTAAATAGCCACGGAATCACACGGAAGATATCAACATTGTTAATGCATATTCCGTGTTTTTCTGTGTGCTTCCGTGGCCAATTGAAGGTCAATGGGAACAACATCACTCAAATTAAGTGCCATTCCACCGGAGCGGACCAACAAATTTCTCCGTTTCACCGCTACAAGACATTAACGCGCACGCCCGTCCTGCATCCGCAGCAGCGGCGCCACGACGAAATTCAGCCTGGTATGCGCCTCGCGCAGTGCCGCCTCGGCCTGTGCCGCAGACGGTGCGCGGGCAAAGATAAAACCCAGATAGCTCGCCCCTTCCGGTAAAGGCACCAGTTCGTAGCCGTCACGCAAACTGATCATCACGTCTTCTATATGGGGTACGGCACGCGCCGCGGTAATGCCCTCCACGCGGCGCAGCACGCCCGCATGCGGTATAGGGATCATCAGCACCCCGGCGCCCCCCGCCTGCGGCCTGACCGGCAGCGGCTTGCCGACCGCATGGGAAATCACCATGTCCTCCAGCCCCTGGCCGGTACCGAACTGCAGCAGGCGGGCACAGTCACCGCCGATAGTGCGCGAGGCGACCTCCATAATGACGCCGTCACCATCACGGATCCGCACCTCGGCATGTACCGGGCCTTCACGCAACCCGAGTGCCGTGCAGGCCTGCTGTACCCGCCGTATGATCCGCTCCCGAATCCCGGCCGGATGGCGCGACGGCGTGATGTAGTAGGTCTCCTCGAAGTACGGACCATTCAGCGGGTCCGGCTTGTCGAAAATCGCCAGCACCGCCAGCCTGCCCTCGTGCAGCATCCCTTCCAGCGCCACCTCCTGCCCCGGCACGAAGTCCTCCACCAGCAGCTGCATCGACAGCACGGACTCGCGGGCATACTCCACGGCAAGAATCCGCCGGACGCGATCGACTGCCGCGACCAGCGCATCGGCATCGTCGGCGCGGATAACTCCGCGGCTGCCCGACAGGGCCAGGGGTTTTACCACGCAGGGATAGGCGACGGCTTTGAGCTGCGGGCGGGCGGGCGCATCCAGGCGCAGCAGCCGAAAGCGGGGGACCGGCACACCGGCATCGGCCAGCACCTGCCGGGAGAGGTCCTTGCGTCGCGAGCACTGCGCTGCCACAGGCGGGTTGTGTGGCAAGTCCAGCGCCTCGGCGACGCGGCTGCCGAGCTCGACCACGGCATCATCAGTCGACACCACGCCGGCAAAGGCCTGCCTGGCATTGGCATCGAGTAGCTGCTGCAGCGCTGCAGGATTCTCCAGATCGACCTGCAGGCCACCGGCCAGCTCACTGACCAGCGAATAGCGCCCCTCCGAGGCGATCAGGACATCAATAGCGCGTCGCCGTGCGGCCGCCAGGTAGGCGACCGTGCGGTAACTGTTGGGCGGGGTAATCAGCAGGAGGCGTGGCGGCGCCTCCCGCGAGACTGCCGACTCAGGCACAACCTCCACCGGCCGCACCACAGGCACCGCAGGTGCCGGAGCCACCGGTCATGGCAAAGGCGTTGTTGAAGACGAAGCTCGCGCCGGTGGGGCGTTCGACATAATCGATCTCGACCCCGCGCAGATAATTCAGGGCAACGGCATCGACGTAGATCGCGAAGTCCTTCTCCTTGCGCGCGTAGTCATATTCGGTACGCGAATCGGTGAAGGTCATGCCATAACCCATGCCACCGCAGCCTCCACCGGAGACGAACACGCGAATGGCCTGAAGATCATTATCCTCGACCTGGTTGATGAGCTCGGCCATTTTTTCATAGGCCGCCGGTGTCAGGGCCAGGTCGGTTGCCTGTAAGGAAAGTTCTGCTGCTTGTCCCATGGTTTACCTCGATCTGGTTGCTAGGGCGGGTTGCTATGAGGATCAATATAAACACAATCCCGCCGGGTTGCCAGTCCCCTGTTGGATAAAGCTAGTGAGGGGGAGTTCCATATATTTCAGTCAGATAGATAACCAGCCAGGCTGTCCGTCAGCTTGCCTGAAGCCCATAAAGGACAATTTGGGATGCCATAAATACAATTGTTAACGATAATGATTTGCATTTAGATTAATAAAAAATACAATAAACAGCCTTCACGAACCACTCCCAGACAGGTAGCCATCCATGAAATACAACCGACTTTCCCTCAGCCTTGCCGGCCTGCTACTCGCTGCCACCCCCCTGCATGCGGCCGAGCCCGGCGGCTCCGCGCCGACCGTCGAGGAACTCTGGAAGATCATCCAGCAGCAGCAGGCCGAGATCGAGGCGCTGAAGCGCCAGCAACAGTCGACCGAGCAGAAAGTGGCCGATGTAGACGAAAAGGCCGAGGCGGCCGTCGAGGCAGTCGAGGAAGGTGGCACGGCCGGAGCCGGCAGCTGGGCTGACAAAACCACCATCGGCGGCTACGGTGAAATGCATTACAACAATACCGACAGCAAGGAGGAGATCGACTTCCACCGCTTCGTACTCTACTTCGGGCATGAATTTACCGACCGCATCCGCATGGTCGCCGAGGTCGAGCTGGAGCACGCCGTTGCCGGTGGTGACAATGACGGCGAGGTCGAACTGGAACAGGGCTATGTGGAGTTCGACCTGAACGATCGGCACAGCACCAAGGCCGGTGTGTACCTGCTGCCGGTCGGCATCCTGAACCAGACCCACGAGCCGCCGACCTTCTACGGCGTCGAACGCAACCCGGTGGAGAAGAACATCATCCCGACGACCTGGTGGGCCGGCGGTGCGGAGATGGTCGGCGAGATCGCACCGGGCTGGAGCTATAATTTCGGTGTCCACGAGGGCCTGGAGACCTCGGCCGACGACAACTACGCCGTTCGCAAGGGGCGCCAGAAATCCAGTGAGGCCAATGCCGATCACCTCGCCGCCACCGGACGCATCAAGTGGACCGGCATACCGGGTATCGAGGTTGCCGGCACCGTCAATTACCAGAGCGACATCACCCAGGGCAACGACTCCAGCGCAGATGATGCCTGGCTGTTCGAGGCACACACCGACATCCAGCGAGGCCCCTATGGGCTGCGTGCGCTCTACGCACGATGGGACCTCAACGGCAGCGGACCGAGGTCAGTCGGTGCCGACGAGCAGGAAGGTTTCTACATCGAACCCTCCTACAAGCTGACCGATGCCGTCGGTATCTTTGCCCGCTACAACCGGTGGGACAACCGCGCCGGCAACGGCTCCGACACCAGGAAAAAGCAATATGATGTTGGTGTAAACTACTGGCCGCACCCCGACGTCGTACTGAAAGCCGATATCCAGAGCCAGGACAATGACGGCGACCAGAAGAACGACAATGGCTTCAACCTGGGCGTGGGTTTCCAGTTCTGAGCGTCCTGTCTGTCGATATGACGGGCGGGACAGATACTGTCCCGCCCGCTGTTGAGTGACACACCCCGATGATACTGATCCGAAGCCTGCCACTCGTACTGTTACTCGCCTGCAGCATGGCCCTGGCACGCGGCACCTACCAGGAGCCGGCGGACTTTATTGCGGAGACGTTCGATTCCTCACCGCCCTCACCGGACGTTGTCTGGCTGCGCGGCGAGACGCGTGAGACCACGACAGCCATCCTCGGGCACAAGTACCCGTCGCTGCGGGTCCGCTACTGGGGCGACGCGCTGCGCAGCGCCTGGATACTCGAGGAAATCGGCAAGGACCAGCCCATCACCGTCGGTCTGGTGGTCAGTGACGGCCGCCTTGAACGCATCAAGGTGCTGGTATTCCGCGAAAGCCGCGGCTGGGAGGTACGCCACCCCTTTTTTACCGACCAGTTCCGCGACATCGGCCTCACCGCCGGCGAGCTTGACCTGAACCGGGACATCGACGGCATCTCCGGCGCGACACTGTCGGTGCGCGCGCTGAAGAAGCTGGCCCGACTGGCCCTCTACCTGCATACCCGCATACCGTCCGGCGATGACACGCCATAAGAAAAAGTCACGCGCCAGGCTGCTGCGCTCGCTGTACATGTGGCACCGCTGGCTTGGCCTGGCGGCGGCCGCCTTTGTCATCGTGCTGTCACTGAGCGGATTGCTCCTGAACCACACCGAGGAACTGACGCTCGACTCCCGCCACGTCCATTCCCGCAGCCTGCTTGACTGGTACGGCATCAGGGCGCCCGGCGACATGCACAGTTACACCGTCGGCGGGGATATCGTCACCCAGGTCGGCGACCGGATCTACTGGAACACGACACAGGTTCCGCAACTCTCGGCCAGGCTGGTCGGCGCAGTGAATTATCCCGACTTCGCGGTTGTCGCGATCGAGGGTGAACTGCTGCTGTTCAGTCGCCGCGGCGAACTGATCGAACGACTCGGCGGTGCCGCCGGCGTTCCGGCCGGCATGCAGGCAATCGGCATTACATCGCACGGCACACTGGCCATCCATGCGGCGCATGGCTACTACCAGACGGACGACATGTTTCTCGAATGGTCTGAATCCGACACCCTGGATGCCGAGTGGGCGCAGGCCGAGTCACCCGCACCGAAGTTGCGTGCCGCGCTCGAGCAGGCCTGGCGGGGTGCCGGCCTGTCGCTTGAACGGGTCCTGCTCGATATCCACAGCGGCCGGATACTCGGCAGCTGGGGCATCTACCTGGTGGATGCCGCCGCCATGCTGTTCCTGTTGCTCGCGGCAAGCGGCATCTGGCTCTGGAGCCGGCGTCGCGCCGGCATCCGGGAGCACCGCAAGAACCGCACCGCACACGGCCGCTAGACGCACTGCCACCAAGCCGGGCGTCATCACTACGCCGTGCAGAAAAAGGGCATCCCCTCTCCCATGAGTGGCAGAGGGCCGGGGTGAGGAGATCAATCAGCCCGTCTAGTTGCCGGCCCGTACCAGGCCGCCCAGTCCGCCCTGCTCGAGTACGCCGTTGTACATCTTGCGAACCGCAACCGGGTCTTCCATGGCGCAGGCCCGGTCGACCAGTTCGCGCGCCTCCGCAGCGGTAAAACTCCGAATGACCCACTTGACGCGCGGCAGGTTGCTGGCGTTCATGCTGAGGCTGTCGACCCCCAGCCCGAGCAGCGCCAGGGCGGCGGCCGGATCACCGGCCATCTCGCCGCAAACGCTGACCGGCTTGCCCAGCCGGTGCGCCTCGTCGATCACCTGCCTGATGGCGAGCAGTACGGAGGGGTGCAGTGTCTGGTAGAGGCTGGCGACACGACTGTTGTTGCGATCGACCGCCAGCAGGTACTGGGTCAGGTCATTGGTGCCGATGGAGAAATAATCCACCCGCTCGGCCATCGCAGGTATCTGGTAGACCGCCGAGGGCACCTCGATCATGATGCCCGTGGGCGGGCGGTGCAGATCAAGCCCCTCCTCCAGCAACTCGCTCATGGCCTGGGAGATGAAGGTCATGGCCATGTCCAGCTCGGTCACGGTGGATATCATGGGCAGCAGGATGGTGAGGTTGTCCAGACCGACACTGGCACGCAGCATGGCACGCAGCTGGGTGAGAAAGATTTCCGGGTGATCCAGGCTGATGCGTATGCCACGCCAGCCAAGAAAGGGATTGTCCTCCTGCACCGGGAAATAGGTCAGCATCTTGTCACCACCGACATCCAGGGTACGCAGCGTCACGGGCCGGGGCGCAAAGGACTCCAGCGCCTTGCGATAGATGCGGGTCTGCTCATCCTCGCCGGGAAACTGTTCACGCATCAGGAACGGAATCTCGGTACGGTACAGACCCACGCCATCGCCCTCGCTGTGCACGGCCGGCTCGTTAACTGACACCAGGCCGGTATTGATATACAGCGGCACGGTGACATCGTCGGGGGTGACGGAAGGCGTGCTGGCAACCTTCTTGAGACCCTCGGTGAGCTCGCTCTCCTCGGCCTGCAAACGGACAAACTCGTCACGCACAATCACCGACGGGTTGACGAACACATCACCGCGGTAGCCATCGGCGATCAGGGTCTGGCCCTCCAGCCGGCTGACCGTCAGGTCCTCTACACCCATCACCGCGGGGACACCCATGGCCTGGGCCAGGATCGCCACGTGTGATGAACTCGAGCCACTGGCGGACACGATGCCGGCCAGCTGCTCGATGGGAATCTCGGCCAGTTGCGTGGGGCCGATGTCGTCGCCAACCAGGACGGTGCGGGAATAGGCCGGCCGGCTTGCCGGGTAGTCGGACTGCAGCCGCGTCAGGACCCGACGCCCCAGGTCGCGGATATCGCTGGCGCGCTCACGCAGGTAGGGATCGTCCATGGTCTCGAATACCTGCACATGCTGGGCTATCGTCTCGCGCAGGGCACCGGGCGCCCAGTTACCGGCGCGGATGCGCGTGACGGTCTCGCCGACGATGCTGTCACTGCCCAGCATCAGCAACAGTGCATCGAACAGGGCCAGCTCCTCGCTCGGCAGGACGCCGGACATGTGGTTGGCGTAGTCGCGCAGGTCGTCGCGCACGGCCGAGATGGCATCGTGGAAACTCTCCAGTTCGGCGCCGATGTCGGTGGCCTTGCGGTCCGGGATGGCATCGAGATTGGCGGGCGGGTATACCACCATGGCCTGGCCGATGGCGACGCCGGACGCACCGGGCAGCCCCTTCAGGGAAACGGACACCTCGCCGGTCCTGTCCAGCAGCTGGGACATCTCGCCACTGGCGCCGGCATGCGTAATGGCACCCGCCAGCTGCGCTGCCAGCGTGACCAGGAAGGCCTCTTCCTCCTCGCCGAACTTGCGAATCTCGCGCTGCTGCACGACCAGCACGCCGAGCACCTTGCCGTGCTGGATGATGGGTACGCCGAGAAAACCGTGATAGGGCTGCTCGCCGGTCTCGGCAATGTAGCGATAATTCGGGTGGCTGGGCGCGTCATCGAGGTTGACCGGTTCCTCGCGCCCGACGACCATGCCGACCAGGCCTTCACCCGGCTCGAGCCGCACCTTGCCGATGGCATCCTTGCGTAGCCCCTGTGTGGCCATGAGCACGTACTGCATGCGCCCGGCATCCGTCAGGTAGACCGAGGTCACATCCACGCCCACCGTACCGGCGACCTGCTCGACGATGATCTCGAGTGCCTGGTTGAGATCCGGTGCCGCATTCACCAACTGGATGATGCGGCGCAAGGTATCCAGCATAGACAGTCCTCACAGGAAGATGGTGCCGTTAGACTCCCGGTCAAAGTGACCGGGCAGGAAATCCCGTTTACCGGACGGGCCGCCGGTCAGAGAATCGCTTGCGCGACACAGTGGTCAGGCCGCGGCTTGCTGGAATTCAGGCAGAGCGGCCCCGTCGCCTGGCGGCCTCCGTGTCGGGAAACACCAGCGGCGCCAGCTCCTTCAGTGCCTTGCGGTAGACACTTCGCTTGAATGCCACCACTTCATTGAGTGGATGCCAGTAGTCGACCCAGCGCCAGTGGTCGAACTCCGGGCTGGAGGTGCGGTCCAGGCAAACCTCCCTGTCCTCACACAGCAGGCGCAGCATAAACCAGACCTGCTTCTGCCCGATGCAGACCGGGCGGCTGGAACGGCGAATGAAGCGCCGCGGCAGGCGATAGCGCAGCCAGCCACGGGTGGCGCCCATCATTTCAACCTGGGCCGGCTGCAGGCCCACTTCCTCGGCGAGTTCCCGGTACATGGCCTCTTCCGGGGTCTCGTCGCTGCGAATGCCGCCCTGGGGAAATTGCCAGGCATCCTGTCCGATCCGGCGCGCCCACAACAAATGCCCGTTACCATTCGAGAGAATGATACCAACATTTGGCCTAAATCCATCCGGATCAATCACTTACGCAAACCTCAACCAGCCATTTCCGCTACCCGATTCTTACATAGCTGGGCAACCGGGGCAAATGCAGCCAGTGCCTGGCGATTGTCCTTTGCCGTGTCAGCCTCTATGCTTGGCGGCGTTTTTTATCCGGACAGCGAACCCGTGGGCCTGGCATTATTCGACCTCGACAACACCCTGATTGGCGGCGACAGCGACTACCTCTGGGGCTGCTTTCTTGCCGAGCACGGCATCGTCGATGGCGCCTTCTACGAACGTGAAAACCAGCGCTTCTACGACCAGTACAAGGCCGGCGAACTGGACATTCACGAATTCCTGCGCTTCCAGCTGAAGCCGCTGGCCGAGCACGACATGCCGACCCTGCGGCAGTGGCGGGCCGACTACGTCGAGGAAAAGGTCAGGCCGATCCTGCTGCCCCTGGCGCACAGCCTGGTCGATGGTCACCGGGAACAGGGAGACACCGTGCTCATCATCACCGCTACCAACAGTTTCATCACCCGGCCGATTGCCGACCTCTACGGCGTCGAGTACCTGCTGGCAACCGAACCCGAGGTCGTCGACGACCGCTACACCGGAAACGTCGACGGTGTACCCTGCTTCCAGCATGGCAAGGTTGAAAAACTCGATGCCTGGCTCCGGGACAATGACGCCGGCCTGGAGGACAGCTGGTTCTACAGCGATTCCCACAACGACCTGCCGCTGCTCAAGCGGGTCGCCCGTCCGGTTGCCGTGGATCCTGACGACATACTCCGGCAACACGCCGTGGAACACGACTGGCGCATAATGAGCCTGAGAAACTAGCCGGCTGGCGTGAAGCCGGTTGCCAGCGCCATGTCCGAGCGTCCGTTCATCCTGCTGCTGTCACTGATATTGCTGGCGATCGGCAGCCTCCTGGTCAGCCTCGCCACGGGCAGCGTCGAAACGAATTTCCGCGAACTGGCAGGTATCCTGCTTGGCGACGATCAGGGCCTTGCCGGGCGCGTCGTGCGGGAACTTCGCTGGCCGCGGGCGGCGGCGGCATTCGTGAGCGGCGGACTGCTGTCGCTCGCCGGCGGCCTGATGCAGGTCCTGCTGCGCAACCCGCTGGCCGATCCCTACGTGCTGGGTGTGTCCGGCGGTGCGGCCACCGGCGCCCTGCTCTCGCTACTGCTTGGCCTCGGTGGCCTGTGGCTGCACGGTGCGGCCTTCGGCGGTGCCCTGCTGTCCATGCTGATCGTATTCGGACTGGCGCACGGCCGCGGCAGCTGGACCGTCAGTCGCCTGCTGCTGACCGGCATTGTCATCGCCGCCGGCTGGGGCGCCGTGATCAGCTTTCTGCTGGCTGTCAGCCCGGCGCAGGACCTGCGCGGCATGCTGTTCTGGCTGATGGGCGATCTGGGCTATGCCACCCTGCCGCGGGCCGGCAGCATCGTGCTGCTTGGAGGTGTGCTGCTGGCCGTGGGTATGGGTCGCTCGCTCAACATCCTGGCGCACGGTGAACTGACGGCAGCCTCTCTCGGCATCCGGGTTCTGCCGCTGCGCCGGCTGATCTATGTTGCAGCCTCGCTGCTGACCGCGGCGGCCGTCACCATCGCCGGCAATGTCGGCTTTGTCGGCCTGGTCGTACCGCACATGCTGCGGCTGCAGGGTGTCAGGGACCATCGCATCCTGCTGCCGGCAGCGGTACTGCTCGGCGGCAGCCTGCTGCTGATCGCCGACACCCTGTCGCGCACCGTGCTGGCACCCCGGCAGCTGCCGGTCGGCATCCTGACCGCACTCATCGGCGTGCCGGTGTTCCTGTACCTGCTCAACCGCGGGCGCACCCAGTACGGCGGTAGCGAATAACAGCCATGGCACGCCTGCAAGCGCAAGCGTTGACCGTTCGCATCGGGGAGGTGCAGGTGTGCCGCGAACTCGACCTGCAGGTTCGCGAGGGCGAGAGCTGGTGCATCCTGGGACGCAACGGCACGGGCAAGACCACCCTGCTGCACACCCTGGCCGGGCTGCGCACTCCCGCCGGCGGCAATATCATCCTCAACGACCGGTCGCTGGCGGCACAGCCGCGCCGTGCAGTGGCCCGGCAGCTCGGCCTGCTGGCCCAGGATCACCGCGACAGTTTTCCCGCCAGCGTAATGGAGACGGCGCTCATCGGCCGCCACCCTTTCCTGGGACCATTGCAGTGGGAAAGCCACCAGGACCGCAGGAGCGCACGTCGCGCCCTGCGGGCCGTCGACCTGCAGGATTTTGAACAACGCAATATCGCCACCCTCTCCGGCGGCGAACGCCGGCGCCTCGGCATTGCCACCCTGCTGACACAGGACCCGGGGCTGCTGCTGCTCGACGAGCCGACCAATCACCTCGATGTGCACCACCAGGTGCACATCCTCGAGCTGCTGCAACGCAAGGTGAAGGAAGCCGGCAAGTCGGTCGTCATGGTGATGCACGACATCAACCTGGCCGCGCGCTACTGCAACCGCTTCCTGCTGCTGCTGGGCGAGGGCAGGACCGCCCGGGGCAGCGCCGCGGATGTCCTCACCCGGGAGCTGCTGGAAGCGCTCTATGCCCATCCCCTGGAGGCCATCGCCGGCCCGCATGGCCCGGTGTGGCTGCCGGGGAAGGCAACCCGGCCCGGCGGTCGCTCCACGCCGTGAGGATCTTCGTCGAGGGCCCGTGGTGGGCCGGCAGATGGACCGACATCACGGTGGCCACGCTGCAGCAACTGGGCCACGAGACAGCGTGCTATTACCACAATCGCAAGTCACCCGCTGATCGCGCCAGGCTGGCAGCCGGTCGCCTGGCAGGCCTGTCCGGCAGGCGAACCGCTGACTGGCCCGCCCTTGCCCGGCGGCACCTGTGCGACCGGGTGCAGGAATTTTGCCCCGCTATCCTGATCAGCGTTCAGGGCAAGCTGGATCCGCCGACAGCGCGGGCGTTGAAGCAGCGTTTTCCGCAGCTGAAGATCGTCTTCTGGTGGGGCGACATCCTGACACCGCAGGGACAGCGCAGGATAGAACAGGCCGCCACGTTTGCCGATCACATCCTGGTCTCCTACCGGGGCAGTTACGAAAAACTGGCCCCGCGCCATGGCGAACACCTGCAGTATTTCCCGTTTGCCGCCGCACCCCGGTTCCACACCGCGGGCACACTGACGGCCGCGGACAAACGCCGCCTCGCCGCCGATGTGGCATTCGTCGGCACCTGCTACCCGGAACGCTGCGAACTGCTCCGCTACCTGAATGCCCGACTGGAACAACCGGTCAGGGTCTGGGGCCGCGGCTGGCGCCGCTGCCGCAGGGTCCGTGGTCACGGCGCACTGTCACTGGCCGACTGCATGAAGGTCTATGCGATCGCCGGCGTCACGCTGAACCTGCACCACCGCGACACCGATAACGGCTGCAACATGAAATTCTACGAGATCCCGGCGGCCGGTGGTTTCCAGATCTGCGACTGGCAGCCGGCCCTGCAGGACAGCACGCTGGGCAGACTCACCACCGCCTGCCGCTCACCGGAAGAATTCCTCGAACAGATCCGCTACGCCCGGCATCATCCTGATGAAAGCGCCGCACTCGCCGCCCGGGCGCATGTCGAAGTGCTCGCAAACGAGACCTACGAGACCCGGTTTACAAATCTGCTCAAGCAACTGTACTGAATCGCAAATCACCGGCAAACCACGGGGTAACGGCGCCGCATCGAGGGCGCCCGTCCTTGACACACCCGCTACCCCACCTTACAGTCCATCGCGCTTGCAGGTGTCCCGAGGACAATCGTCCGGAGGATGAAACGGGAAGCCGGTGCATCATCAGCGATGATAATGCCGGCGCTGCCCCCGCAACGGTAGGCGAGTCAGGGTGGGTCTCTATGCCACTGCGCATGGCGCGGGAAGGCGATCCACCGGCACATACACTCGCAAGCCCGGAGACCGGCCTCAGGCTTCACCGTATAAATCGCGGCGGGCGATTTTGTGGCGCCGCTATTCCACGTCACTGTCACTCCGCCACCACAACCGGCCGCACGGGGTTGTGCTGCCTGGGGAGAGACCAGTGAAGCTGCATTCCGGATATCGTCTGGCACTGGGCCTGACCGGCCTGCTGGCCGCCGCCTGCGCCAGTGCCGCCGGGGAAACCGACAGGATCCTGGTGACCGCCACGCGGCTGGATCCGCAACAGGCCCGGGCCCGCGGTCATGTGACCATTATCACCGCCAAGGACATCGAGCGAAGCACCGCGCGCAACCTGCCGGAACTGCTGGGCCGCGAGGCCGGTGTGCTGACACGCAGCCTGTACGGCAACAACGGCAGCCGGGCAAGCGTCGACATCCGCGGCTTCGGTGCCGCCGCCACACAAAACACCCTGATCCTGCTGGACGGCCGGCGCCTGAACGACGTCGACCTGTCGGCCGTCGATTACAGCGCCATTCCCCTGCAATCCATCGAACGCATCGAGATCATTCGCAACGGCGGCTCGGTGCTCTACGGTGACGGCGCGGCCGGCGGCAGCATCAACATCATCACCCGCATGCCCGACAAGGCAGGTACCACCGCCTTCGCCAGGGCCGGCGCAGGCAACCTCGACACCCGCCAGCTGGACGCACATGTCAGCCACAACAGCGGCCCGGTGGCCCTGTTCGCCGGTGCGCACGGCATACGCAGCGACGGCTACCGCGACAACAACGATATGCAGCAGTACAGCCTCAACGGTGACGTCCGCTACACACGCCACAACGGTGAACTGTTCCTGAAGGCCTGGTGGGATGACCAGGACCTTGAACTCCCGGGCGGACGTTTTAATGTTAATCCGATCGACGGAACCAACGAGTTGTCCGACGACCGCAAGGGCGCCAGCACGCCGGATGACTATGCTGACCAGCGCGGTTACTCGCTGGCCACCGGCTACAGCCACTACTGGGACAACGGCGCGGAGACCGTGCTGGACTTCGGCTTCCGCAGCAAGAACCAGAAGGCGTTATTCGAAAAATTTTTCGAATATCTCGATTCCGACCTGGAGACCTGGTCGCTCACGCCGCGCATCATCCTGCCACACCGCATTGCCGGCAGAACGGCGCAGACCATTGCCGGTATCGACTACTATGACAGTGACTATGACTCGGACCGCTCGCTCAACAAGGGCACACGCAACCAGCCGATCCACAGCCTGTCCATCGACCAGACCTCCATGGCGGCGTATGTCGACACGACGGTCACGCTTGCCGACAGCCTGCACCTGAACCTCGGCGGCCGCATCCAGCGCGTCGAACAGGAAGGCCGGGACGACTTCGACACCAACGCCCCGGGATCCAACCCGATGTTTGATAACAAGGCACCGGATTTCGACCAGGACGACACCGAGTACATGCTGGAAGCCGGCATCGAACAACAGCTCACCCCGGCGGCCGCCGTGTATCTCAAGGGTAGCCGCAGCGCACGGTTTGCAACGGTCGATGAAGTCTTCGAGTTCGTCCAGGTGGATCCGGCAGTCTTTCAGCGGGTATTCTCGCCCCTCGACCCGCAGATCGGCAAGGGTTTGGATGCGGGGTTGAAATACCGCGAAGGTTCACTCTCGGGACAGGCCAACGCCTACTATATGCGACTCAGGGACGAGATCCATTTCGATCCCGTCACTTTCACCAATATCAATCTCGACCCGACACGACGCTACGGACTGGAACTGAGCGGCGGCCTGACACTGCTGTCGCGGCTGGACATCCGCGCCAACTACAGCTGGATGCGTTCGGAATTCCGTGATGGCCCGTTCGACGGCAACGATGTCCCCCTGGTGCCGCGCCACACCGCCAGCCTGCAGGCCACCTGGCGGCAGTCACCGGCGACCGACGTCACCGTCGCACTCAATTACGTTTCCAACCGCTACTTCGACAATGACCAGACCAACGATTTCGGCGAGAAGATCCCGTCCTACAGGACGCTCGACCTGCAGGCCAGCCACGTCTACCAGGGCTTTCGCCTTGCCGCCCGCATCAACAACCTGCTGGCCGACAAGCACTTCGATTACGGTGTAAGCAGCACCTTCACACCAGGGGTGTACAATGCCTATCCATTACCCGAACGGACACTGCTGTTCACCGTCTCCAGGGAATTCAGCTCGTGAAGATGCCCGATCACAACATTGCAGTATTTCTGGTGCTGTCAGTTGCCGCACATGTCGCCCTGCTGCTGGCATACGAACCCGCCACGCCCGAGATCGGCCATAGCGGGCATATCGTCCAGTTAAGTGTCACGGAGCGGGCAGGCCACCGCAGTGCAGCGGCCGCGACAGAGGCACCCGCTGCAGGGCCTCCACCTGCCACCCCGCCTGAGCCCGCCACGGCGCCGGCGGCGGAACGGACAGCAGGCACCGGTAGGGCTCAGGCGTCACCGGAACCGGCGCAGGCGCCCGCCACGTTCGACGAACCCGAACCGGTTGCAACGGCCGCCGCCGTTGCCGCTAGCCCGCTGCCATCGCCACGCGAATCGGAAGACCACCTGCGGCGCAGCGTCCTCGACCTGTTCAGCCAGCGGCTGGACTACCCGGCCATCGCCCGGCGCAAGGGCTGGCAGGGCACCGTCACCCTGCGACTGCTCATCGAACCCGACGGCCGGATATCGCGGTTGCAGGTCGACCGGACATCCGGCTACGCGGCGCTTGACCAGGCGGCCGTGGAATCACTGCAGCTTGTCAGCGTGCCGCAGGCGAAGCACTGGCTGCATGGCCGCGCGCTGGAGCTGCTGGTACCGGTCGAGTACCGGCTGGTGGGCGGCTGAGATGGGCAAGCGGCTGACAAGGATCTACACCCGCACCGGCGACGACGGCACGACCGGCCTCACCGACGGCTCCCGGGTTGCCAAGGATAATGTGCGCATCGAGTCAATCGGCGCTGTGGACGAACTCAACAGCGCCATCGGCCTGCTGCTGTGCGAAACGCTGCCGGAGGCCGTACGGGACTGCCTGACCGGCATCCAGCACCGGCTGTTTGATATCGGTGGCGAGCTCAGCATCCCGGGCCATCGCATGGTGAGCGACGACCGCGTCACCGGCCTGGAACAGGTCCTGGATGCGCTGAACAGCGAGCTGCCGGCACTCAAGGAATTCATCCTGCCAGGCGGCACGCGGGCCGCTGCGCAGTGCCATGTGGCGCGTGCCGTCTGCCGGCGCGCCGAACGCCGTGTCTACTCCCTCGGCACAAACACCGAGATCAACCCCGTCACCGCCCGCTACCTGAACCGCCTGTCCGACCTGCTGTTCGTCATGGCACGCCACCTGAACCGCCAGGCCGGTGAACCGGATGTGTTCTGGCAGCACGAGCTGGAATAACGGGACGTCAGGGGGTGTGGCGAATCTGGCAAACCGGTTCACCGCAAAGGCGCAAAGGCCGCAAGGAAAACAGGGACAGAATTGAATTCTGTCCCCCGTGGCCCTTGTGATATCTGTGGCAATAATCTTTTCTCTGTGTCCTTGCGTCTTTGCGCGAGACATTCCGGGCCAGTCAGTTTGCTGATTGCCCGGAAGAGCCCTTCGGGGGGCCCTCACTGCCTCCAGTATGCGACATACCTGCTCCGCGCCATCCAGGATCCTTGGCGTGTGGCGCACCAGCAACTCGCGCTGCACCGTGTAGACATGCCCCTTCTGCACGGCACTCATGGCGATCCAGCGTTGCCAGTGGGCCGCCAGTTCCGGATCTCCCGCCGCATCACTGCCTGCGATGATGACCTCGGGATTGCGCGCCAGCACCGACTCCACCGACACGGGCGGCGCAAGGTCCGGCAGGTCGGCAAAGATATTCCGGCCACCACAAAGCCGGATGACATCACTGACAAGATGGTCGCCGTTGATTGTCATCAGGGGCTGCTGCCATACCTGGTAAAACACGCGCACCGGCGCGCGCGCGGCATAGCGGTCACGGAGTTCCCGGTGACGTTGATTGAACTGACGGATCACCCGTGCCGCCCCGTTCTCGTGGCCGGCCAGCCGGCCCAGTCGCTCCAGGCTGCTGGCGATATCGGCCATGACCTGCGGCTCGGACACGAACACGGGAATCCCCAGCCGGCGCAGGCGCTGCAACTGCCCGGGCGGGCTGCCGCTGCCCCAGGCGACCACCAGCTCCGGCCCCAGCGCCAGAATCGCCTCGAGATCGAGACCACTGCCACCGCCAACCTGCGGTATCTCCTGCGCCGCCGCCGGATAGTCACTGTACTCGGACGCGCCCACGACGGCCTCACCGGCACCGACCGCAAACAGCAATTCGGTAATATGCGGCGCCAGGCTGACGATACGCCTGGCCGGGCGCTCCAGGACCACTGGCAGCCCGCTATCGTCAGACACCTGAATGTCCGCATAACCGCAGCTGCATGGCAGCAGCCAGAGCAGGATGATGCCAAGGCACCGTAAATGTGATGATTCGAAACAGGCCATATCTGGAATGAATTCCTGCATCCGCTGACTGAGACCGGGGACCGGCAGTACATCAGCCGCGCACCGTAACATCAACGGCAGAAGCGGCTTCAGCCGCGATTG
>JBFELL010000019.1:0-26284 GCA_041552135.1 Gammaproteobacteria bacterium | reverse complement strand
GATACCCCGGATGTGCCCGAGATCATTGGCAAGGCCCCCGCCATGCAGGAGGTGTTCCGTGCCATCGGTCGACTGGCGCACTCCAGCGCGACGGTGCTGATCAACGGCGAATCCGGTACCGGCAAGGAACTGGTGGCGCTCGCCCTGCACCGGCACAGTAACCGCGCGGAGAAGCCGTTTCTGGCCCTCAACATGGCGGCGATTCCGCGTGACCTGCTGGAGTCGGAACTCTTTGGCCATGAACGTGGCGCGTTCACCGGCGCCCAGAGCCGGCGCACCGGTCGTTTCGAGCAGGCCAATGGCGGCACCCTGATGCTCGACGAGATCGGTGACATGCCGGCCGAGCTGCAGACCCGCCTGCTGCGCGTGCTGGCCGACGGCGAGTTCTACCCGGTCGGTGCGCACACACCGCGGCAGGTCGATGTGCGGATCATCGCCGCGACCCACCAGGACCTGGAACGGCGCGTGCGGGACGGCCTGTTCCGTGAGGACCTGTTTCACCGCCTGAACGTGATTCGCATCCACATCCCGGCACTGCGCGAGCGGCGCGAGGACATTCCCCTGCTGATGCAACATTTCCTGGCCATGGCCGCGCAGGAACTCGAGGTGGAATCGAAGACACTTGCACCCGGCGTGGCCGATGCCCTGATGCAGCTCGACTGGCCGGGCAATGTGCGCCAGCTGGAGAACCTCTGCCGGTGGCTGGTGGTCATGGCGCCGGGCCAGGAGATCCGTATCGAGGACCTGCCGGATGAGCTGTCCAACGGCTCACCGGAGGCGGCCACGGCCGGTGCTGACTGGCAGCAACAGCTGCGCGGCTGGGCAAGCCGGCAGTTCAGCGCGGGCCGTAACCAGTTGCTGGACGACGCGCTGCCCGCGTTCGAGCAGATCCTCATCGAGGCCGCGCTGCAACACACGGGCGGCCGGCGCCAGGAGGCGGCACGTCTGCTGGGCTGGGGGCGCAACACGCTGACACGCAAGCTCAAGGAGCTCGATATCGCCCTGTAAGACGAGTCCCGGCCTTGCAGCCCCGAGTCATTGCTGCCAACTATTTATTGGACGCATACAAGCCGCTGTGATTCAATCCCATTGCCCTGACAAGTGCAGCGATGCCATCGCATGCGGATACCCACCGACCAACACCTCATATCTCCTGCCGCTCCATGAAGCCCGTGTGGCTGCATCCGTCCGCACTCTTCTGTGGAGGGCTGTTCATCCCGATCGCCTGCCTGTTATGGCTGCCGGATGCTGTTGCGACGCCACCTGCGGCTCAATCCGGAACCGCAACCGGGGACACTGCATATATCGACCAGCTGATCGGCTTGCCTGACACGGCCATGCCTGACACCGGTGTCGCGGCCGAAGCGATGGAACAACCCGAGGGCTTCCGGACCTATATCACGGAGTACCGGCATTACCAGGAAGACCGTGATTCGAGCGGCAGGTCCTACGAGGATGGCCTGGTGTTCAATGCCCGCCGCGAGACGCGTCATTATGGCGAGCTGGAGATGCTGGCTAGCGCACGCAGCAACCGGCCGTCGGACGAATCCGGGGACGGCAACTCGACCGGCGGCCGGCTGACACTGCGCCAGTATGGTTTTGCCGCCAGTCCGAACTGGCTGATGGACAACAGTGCCGGTGTGCTGCGCAGTGATGCCGACCCGGTGGTGAGCAGCAGCTACCGGTTTAACCTGCCGTCGACGCTGGTGTCGGGACTGAGAAACTGGTCGCGCGCCGGGCGCAGCGCCGTGCGCCTCAGTGCCGGCAAGATCGGCACGCTGGGCACCGGCCGCATCGAGGACTTCGATACCACCAGTGGCAAGCTCGCGTCGCTGGGCCTGAGCCACGGGCTGGATGAGCGCTGGACGGTTGCCGGCCAGGTGATCGGGGCTGTGGACCTGGATGATATCGATGATCATGAAAGTGTCGCGCTGGCACTGCAGTACCGGACGCAGGACCAGCGCCATCGCTACGTGGGGCATGTGCTGGCGGGCACCGAGGGTGGCAACGCTGTCTGGCTGGACGGCGATGACCGTATCGGGCGCTGGCGGCACCGCTATGGCCTGTTCCGGTTCGAGCCGGACCTGCTGTGGAGCGATGCCACGCTGACGGATGATCAGCAGGGTCTGTATACCCGCTCCGAGCTGCGCTCGCCTCGCTACAACCTGACGGCTGGCACGGACTTTAGCGAGGACAACGTCAAGGACCGCGACAACCGCCCGCAAAGCCGGACCAGCAACGTCTTCATTACCGGCAACCGGCGCCTGCGGCGCCTGACCGGCGTCGGCGGCACGGTCAGCCTGAATTATGTCGATCCACGCAACGACCTGGCCGGCGAGGATGCGCACCTGCTGCGACTCTCCAGCTACCTGCAGCACCGGTTTCCCCTTGGCAGCAGCCGCTTCGAGGTGTTCATCGCCGATGTCGAGGACGATGGCGATGAAGGCGAACTCTACGGCGCGATCTGGGACCAGGGCTGGGAGCTGTCGCGTCTGCTGTCGCTCTCGACCACGCTCGAGCACCAGTCCTCCCGCGATGTCGGCGATGAGGACAGCCGCAATTCCGCCAGTGTGCTGCTACACCACGATTTGACGCCGCTATTCAACTGGCATGGTAACGCCAGCTATACACGCATCAGCAACCGCCGCAGCTCCGATACTGACAACTACAACCTCAGCCTGGGCGCGGCCTGGCGTTTCCTGCCGCAATGGGATGCGCGACTCGACCTGACATGGACGAAGGCCGAGGAAGACGACGCGATCTTCGGCAACGATTTCGATGAGGACGAGAAGACCCTGCTGCTGAGCATCCGGCATACCCGCAAGTCGGGCCGGCCGATGCTGGCGGTTGGCCGGAAAACCGGCAAGTCCGGGTTTGGTGAAGTCAGTGGCGAGGTCTTCTACGATGCCAACCGCGACGGACGGCGCCAGGCCGGCGAGCGTGCGGCAAGCGGTGTGTTTGTCTATCTCGACCGACGTTATGAGCGGGTAACCGACAGCGAGGGCCGCTTCCGCTTCACGCCGGTGCCCGCCGGCGAGCACAGCCTGTCGCTGGCTATCGAGGACCTGCCGCTGCCCTGGGGCCTGGATGACGAGACGCCGCGCCCGATAACCGTCTATGTCAGGGGCGAGGCCGTGATGGTGTTCGGGCTGACACGCATCGACGAATAGCCGGCGGGGAATTCATTCCAGTACGCTGTCCACGGCGTGGCGCCCGCCACGCCACTCTATGGCGCCCTTGACCTTCAGGGGCGGTTGCAGCACGTGGCGTTCCTCACCCTCGGCAACCGCCTCCCAGACGGGAATGGCGCGGGTCTGGCCCGGCATGATTGGCGAGGGCGACACGCTGAAATCGAGCCGCCTGCCCGAGGCATCGCGGCCTTCGAGGAAGCCCTCCGGGCGGCCGTGGGCATTGCCGGTATTGTGCAACACGGCCACCGGTGTCAGCCGGGCGTTGACCTCGCGCAGTTCCAGCGCTTTCAGTTCGAGTAGCGGTGCCGCATCGCCCACGGCGATGTAGATGATGATGGCAATTCGACCGGTTACGGGAAACCGGATATTGCGGGCACGGGCCATGACGCTGTCGGCCTCGTCCGGCTCCAGCAGCAGTGCGAGACGGCACTCGCCCGGTGTTGCCCCGGCAGGCACATGCAGCTCGAAGCGAAAGCGCTTCGTAGCCTGCGGCCGCAGGCGCAGGCTACGGCGCTCGATGCGTGCCCAGGGGCGGCAGCTGCCGGGCTGCAGTTCCGGCGGGTGAATGGTTACGCCACCCGTGTCCGTCAGGTCCCAGTCTGCGGTGCGCAGTTTGAAGGTTGCCGGCAGGTCGCTGGCATTCTGGATTTCCACGCTTTCGCGTATCACGCTGCCGGGTGCTCCCTGCAGTTCGAAGCGTGGTGGCGACACCATGGCGGAAAATGCTGCGGCTGCGGTTGGCACGAGTGCGCAGGCCGCCATCAGCAGGGCCGTCAGCCGGCGCTGCAGCCGATCAGTTTTCAAGGAGTTCGATTTCATAAACGGGCTGGAAGCGGATTGTGTTGAGGACCTGGCGTGCGTCGATTTCGAAGATGATATCAAACACGTCGGTCATGACATCTTCGGTAATTTTCCCCTCGAACAGCCGGGCACGATTGCCCGCCGTCACCGAGCCGTCGGCAAACCGGCCGTTGGTCGTCCAGCTCATGCGCAGGGCGGTCGAATCGACTGTGCCGCGGACGTTCAGCGGCAGTCTGATATAGATGCGCGCCAGCCTGTCCACGAACCTGGCGGTGTTCAGCCGTACTTCCACGTGGTGCGCCCGTGCGGTGAGTGCGTTCAGCCGGCCCTCGTCCGGGTCGTCATCCATGCTGTCACGGTATTTCCAGTCCAGCGGGGCATCGAACTGCTGTCTGGGCGAGAGCGAATCATCGAGTCGTTCCGCCTGGACCGCGAAGCCGCCAAGCATTAACAACGCTGTCAGCAGATAACACCTCATGGTATGGCCCAGGTGTAAACAATGCGCCCGTTGTAGGTGCCGGCCTCGACATCCACGGTGTTGGCATAGCTGAATGTGTGGCGGTCCCGGATCCTGCCGGAGCTGGGGAAGCTGACCAGGGGCTGGCTGGTCGTAGCGTTAAAGCTGCCCGACGGGATGTCTCCATCCTGTGCCGTCCAGCTGATCTCGGAAAACGGGATGGTGTTGCCATTCTCGTTGGTTAGCGGGTTGCTCAGCGAGTCTGCGGACAGGTAGCCGGTCAGCGGGTTGGCGCCGGAGGCCTGTATTCTCAGCTCGATGCGAATTCCCGGTGATCCGGCTACCGGCGTGCCGTTGCCGAGTCGGGCGGCAGGCACTGCAAAGGACACCTCGCTGATGTTGTTGCTGGCGCCGACGCGGATGCTGAGCCGCGGCGTCGCATCGTTGCGCAGGTTGAAGGTTATGGCTTCCGCCATCGATCCCTGGAACAGGAAAAAGACAAGGCAGGAAACGGCAAATTTTCGGGACCGGCTGGCGGACATGGCATACCCTGGGTGAAGAGGTCCTGGTTCGCCAATGCTACCGTGTGCCGGGGGAAACAAAAAGCGCCGCTACGGTATCCGCCAGCGGCGCCCTGATTGTGATGCCGATATTCCCCGATTATCGTATCAGGGAGACGTCGCGGTATAGGTCACGCGGCCACCGTTGGCACTGGTGCCATAGGTGCCGGCCGGATACAGCGTCGAGTTGTCGTAGGTATAGGTCCAGGTCTCGCTGCGGTTGGTGACCTTGTTGTTGCCACTGGTCGGCGTGACGTCCTCGTCGTTGGTCGCGGAATCTGACAGGGCAGGTGCCGGGAAATTGGTGGGGTCGCTGCTGACGGTGATGATCTCCGAATAGGGGATGTTCTCGCCGGCGGGGCCGTTGTTCAGGCCGTTACCGCCACCGTTGTTGGATTCCTCGATATTGATCAGTCCGGCATTGCTGAAGACGCTGACCGTGACCACGCCGGCGCTGATGTCGCCACCTGAACTGGCGCTCGTATCGGTACCGTCACCCAGGGTGGCGATCGGCGGTTCGAACAGGATCTCGTCGACATTGCCGCTGCCGTCAGTACCCACCCGGAAGCGCAGGATGCCGGGGATGACAATCTGAAAGTCGAGATTGGCGGTCGCGGCCAGTGGCCCGCCACCGTCATCACTGTCCGAGTCTGCCATCGCAGTGCCGGGCGCGGCAGCGAGGCTCGCCAGCAAGACAACCATAGCGAACGGATAATTGAATATTTTCATGAACTGCGTCTCCTGCGGTACGGTGGAATTGCGGTGCGACAGCGGTCGACCGTTGTCCTCGTAACGGCATGCCGTTGATGAACTTGAGCGTTTCGCTCAGGTATTGCCTGAAGGATTTATCGGGGTTTTGGACAGGGCGCCGGCCGGCGCCCCGGGCTTACGCGCTGATGCAGGGGCTGTTGGTGTTGCCATGCAGCCGCAGGCTGCCGGTGAGGTCGCTGAGGCAGGCCAGCTGCTGCTGCTCCAGGTAGTCCAGCAGGCCGCGGTTGATGCTGTCGCAGACCAGGGGATCGTAGAACAGGGCCGTGCCGATGCCGACGGCGCTTGCGCCGGCAATGAGGAATTCGATGGCGTCCTGCGCCCTGGTGATACCGCCCTGGCCGATGATGGGAATGTTGTGCGGCTTGCAGACCTGGTGGACCTGGTGGGTGCGCAGCAGTGCCACCGGCTTGATGGCAGGGCCGGACAGGCCGCCCTGGTTGTTGCCGATGACCGGGGTGCGGGTTGTGATGTCGATGGCCATGCCCATCAGGGTGTTGATGACCGCAAAGGCATCGGTGCCGGCCTCGATGCAGCGCCGGGCGTTGTCGGCGATATCGGTCTGGTTGGGCGAGAGCTTGGTGATGAGCGGTTTCTGTGTCACGCCACGGCAGGCGGCCACGACACGCGCCGACATCTCCGGGTCGTTGCCGAAGGTGACGCCACCCTCTTTCACGTTCGGGCAGGAGATGTTGATCTCGATGGCATCGATAGGCGAGTCGTCGAAGCGCCGTGTTACCTCGGCGTATTCCTCGAGCGTCGAGCCGGAGACATTGGCGATGAAGCGCGTTTCGCTGAAGTCCAGCTCCGGCAGGATGGCGTTGATGACGTGATCGACGCCCGGGTTCTGCAGGCCGATGGCGTTCAGCATGCCGTCCGGGGTTTCCGCGATACGGTGCGGTGCATTGCCGAGACGCGGTTCGAGTGTCGTGCCCTTGAGGCACACGGCGCCGGCGGCGCGGTTGGAAAAGCCCCTGACGCGTGTATATTCTTCGCCGAAGCCGACACAGCCTGACAGCAGCACCAGCGGCGTGGCAAATGACAGGCCGCAGAAGTCGACGGCCAGTTTCTGCTTTTCGGATTCGGTCAGTTCATTCACGGTCATGCGATACCCGGGGTGCGATGATGTTTCATGTAGTGCTCTACCAGCCGGAGATTCCGCCAAACACCGGCAATATCATACGCCTTTGCGCGAACACCGGCAGTGCCCTGCACCTGATCCGGCCGCTGGGTTTCGAACTCGATGATCGCCGCCTGCGCCGTGCCGGCCTCGATTACCGCGAGTGGGCAACAGTCCGCGAGCATGACTCATTGCAGGCCTTTCGCACGGCAGTGCAACCGGCACGGTGCTGGGCTTTCTCGACCCGCGGGCGCTGCGGCTATGACCGTGTTGCCTTCGGCGCCGGAGACGCCTTCCTGTTCGGCCCGGAAACGCGCGGCCTGCCCGACACACTACTGGAGGAACTCGGTGATACGGCCGTGCTGCGCCTGCCGATGGTCGCCGGCAGCCGCAGCCTGAACCTGGCGAACACGGTGGCGGTGGTAGTCTACGAGGCGTGGCGACAACAGGGCTTCAGGGGTGCCGGCTAGCTATCGGGCATGACACGATTCATGACCCGTCCCGGGTTCGGCTTGCCTCCTTGTCACTGACTATGGCCACGGAAACACACGGAATAACACGAAAAGATCCAGATTATCGGGATTCCGTGTGTTTCCGTGGCTATTCGATCATATGAAGGTAAATTGCATGCGGCGTCATGCACTGCGGAGGCCTCAATGATTGCGACCGGCCGTTGCGTGCCGGCCAGCCCGGCGTGCCCTCCCGGATCGGCGTCTGCGGGACACACACGGTTTTTCGGCAAGTCAGCGCGGTTTCATCGAGTCCGGCGCAGGGTGGTATTGCGATATCGCCCGCAGAGAAATCCGGTCCGGGGGCCGGTCAGCCCGTTTCCGGCTTGATACCGCGTGCCAGCAGGTTGTGCACGGCTTCCGCCGGCGGCAGGCCTTCGTACAGCAGCCGGTAGACCTGTTCGGCTATCGGCATATCGACCCGGTACTGCCGCGCCAGCTGCACGACTTCGCGGGCGGTGTTGAAACCCTCGACCACCTGACCGATCGCCTCGATGGCCGCCTGCAGCCGCTTGCCCTGGCCAAGTGCCAGTCCCAGCCGGCGGTTGCGTGACTGGTCGTCGGTGCAGGTGAGGATCAGGTCGCCGACGCCGGCCAGTCCCATGAGGGTCTCGCGCCGTGCGCCCATGGCATCACCGAGGCGGATGATCTCGGCCAGTCCGCGGGTAATGAGGGCGGCGCGGCTGTTGGCGCCCAGCCCGAGCCCGTCGGCGATACCGGCGGCGATGGCCAGCACATTCTTGACGGTGCCGCCCAGCTGGACGCCGACGACGTCGTCGCTGGTGTAGACACGCATGACCTCGCCGTGCAGCCGGCCGGCCATGTCGTTGGCAAACGGCGGATTGAACGAGGCCACGGTCAGTGCGGTCGGCAGCCCGATGGCCACCTCTTTCGCGAAGGTCGGGCCGGACAGTACGGCGGTCGGATAGCGGGTGCCGAGTTCCTCCTCGATGACCTCCTGCATGAATTTGCCGCTGCCGGTCTCCAGGCCCTTGGTGGCCCAGGCGATGCGTGTCCGCGGCTTGAAGGCCGGCGCCGCCTGCTGCACGACCTCGCGCAGGGCATGGCTGGGCACGACGATCAGCAGGTCACGGCTCTGCTCGATGGCGCGCGACAGGTCGGCCTCGATCAGCAGGTTATCCGGAAAGGCAATGCCCGGCAGGTAGCGCGTGTTTTCACGCCGCTCCTGCATGTCCGCCATGGAGTGCGGCTCGTGACCCCACAGGATAGTGGTGTTGTGATTGTGGGCCAGGCGTATGGCCAGCGCCGTGCCCCAGGAGCCGGCACCGAGGACTGTGATGGCATCACCGCTTGTGTCAGGCACCGGTGAGTTTTCCTGCTGGGCGGGTTTCGGTGTCAGCCGGCTTCAGGGCTCTGTGCCTGCTGCGCGGCCTGCATGCGTTGCTGGTAAAGTGCATTGAAGTTCACGGGGGCGGGCAGCAGTTGCGGGAAGCCGCCCTTCATGACCAGATCCGACAGGGCAGCCGAGCAGTAGGGATAGAGAAAGCGCAGGCAGAAGACATTCTGTGTGCGATGCAGCTCGGCATCCTCAAGGCCCTTCATCCGGAAGATGCCGGCCTGCTGGACCTCGGCGAGATAGGCCGTTTTCTCTGACACCTTGGTTGTGGCAGTCAGGGTCAGCACGACTTCATACAGGTCAACATCGAGGGCCCGGGACTTGCTGTCGATTTCGATGTTCATGTCCGGCTGCCATTCCTGCAGGAAGATCTCCGGCGAGTTCGGCGTCTCGAACGAGACGTCCTTGAGAAAGATCTTTGTTGCCTGGACAACTTTCTGCTCGCCATTGCCGGCTGGCTGTTCTTCTTCGGCCATGTGGCCCCCCTGATTGTGCTGTATGGTTGATCCGGCTGTGTGTGCCGGCCGGTTATTACTTGCCCTTGCTGACCGGCAGGTCGGCCTGCTGCCAGCCAAGTACGCCGCCTTTCAGATTGTAAACCCTTTCGAAGCCCTGCTTGCGCAGCTTGCCGCACACCGGCAGGGATCGCTGGCCGCTGCGACAGTAGACGATCAGTGGCCGGTCTCGGTACTTGTCGAGCCTGGCGGTCATGTCGCTGTTGTCGGCCGGCACATGCAGTGCATTGACGATATGGCCGTCACGAAAATCCTTGTCGCTGCGCATGTCGACCATGATGGCGTTGTCATGATTCAGCAGGCGCGTGGCTTCGCCGGGGCCGACATCCTTCACGCCGCTGATCCGGCGCTTGAGCTCACCGCCAATCAGCATGGCAAGCAGGGCCACGGCGGCCAGGATAAGCATCGGGTGGTTGGTGATGAATTCGCTGAGCTGGCTTATGTTCATGTCATGCCATAGTGTATCAAGCCGTCAGGGGTGGCCAACGGGGGTGTTCGGGCAGGTTGTATTCGGTTGTGGCCGCCGGCGGCGGACTAGTCATGCGAACAGAAGACTTCGCGCATCATGCTGATCAGACGCAGGGTCCGGGAGTCGCCGACACGGTAGTAGACCCGGTTGGCGTCCTTGCGCGATGCCAGGATCCCCTTGTCGCGCAGGATGGCGAGATGCTGGGAAATGTTGCTTTGCGAGGTGCCGACACTTTCGACGATGTCCTGCACACTGATTTCCTGATCGCCCAGTGTGCAGAGTATTTTCAGGCGCAACGGGTGCGACATGGCCTTCAGGGAGCGTGATGCCCGGTCGATGTCCTCATCACGCGATATCAGGGGTTCAGTGATCGTTACCATCAACAAGTCCTTGTGCGGTACAGGCTGTTATAGGTTACTGCATTCATTACTAAAACATTATACAATAATAAACCGTTTCGGCCACAGAAAATGCGCTTTCGTGGCCCGATTTCCGTATGATCCGGTTGGCCGTGCCTTGCTGGCGTGTGACTGGCTTGGCGCTGCGATATAAATTAGACTCATTCCACGAAATGCAAGAAAGCACAGAGAAAACCGGTCAGACACCCCCGCCAGGGCGGCCCATGATCCTCCTCATACTGGACGGCTGGGGTTATAGCGAAACCACACAGTTCAACGCCATTGCCGGGGCTGACACACCGGTCTGGGACCGGCTCTGGTCGCATTACCCGCATACCCTGATTCGCACCTCCGGTGCGGCGGTCGGTCTGCCCGCCGGTCAGATGGGCAATTCGGAAGTCGGCCATCTCAACCTGGGCGCCGGGCGCGTGGTCTACCAGGAATTCACCCGCGTCAGCCGCGCCATCAAGACCGGTTCGTTCTTCAACAACCATACCCTGACCGATGCCGTTGACCTGGCGGTGGAGAACGGCAAGGCGGTCCATATCCTCGGCCTGCTTTCCCCGGGCGGTGTGCACAGTCACGAGGACCACATCCATGCCATGGCCAGGCTGGCCGTTGAGCGTGGCGCCGAAAAGGTGTATCTACATGCCTTCCTGGACGGGCGGGACACGCCGCCACGCTCCGCGCGCGCCTCACTGCAGGCCATGGAGGATGTCTTCCACGAACTGGGCGGCGGCCGGATTGCCTCGATCATCGGCCGTTATTATGCGATGGACCGCGACCACCGCTGGCCGCGTATCCAGGCGTCCTACGACCTGATCACGCAGGGCAAGGCGGAATTCGAGGCCGCTGATGTGCAGACGGCGCTGTCCATGGCCTATGCGCGTGACGAGGGTGACGAGTTCGTACAGGCCACGCGCATCGTGCCGGCCGGCGAGATGCCGGTACGTGTCGAGGACGGCGATGTCATCATCTTCATGAACTACCGCTCCGACCGTGCGCGGCAGATCACGCGACCTTTCATCGAGGCGGACTTTGACGGTTTCAACCGGGAGTACGTGCCGCAGGCGTGCAGCTTCGTCAGCCTCACGGAGTACAACAAGGACTTCGATGTGCCCGTGGCGTTTCCGCCGGACCGGATGCACAACGTCTTTGGAGAATACATCTCCTCCTTTGGCCTGCGGCAACTGCGCCTGGCGGAAACCGAGAAGTACGCGCACGTCACGTTCTTTTTCAACGGTGGCGAGGAAACGCCGTTCGAGGGCGAGGAACGCATTCTGGTCAAGTCGCCCATGGTGGCCACCTACGACCTGCAGCCGGAAATGAATGCCCCGAAGCTGACGGACAAGCTGCTGGCCGCCATCGAGAGCGGCAAGTACGATGCCATCATCTGTAACTATGCCAACCCCGACATGGTCGGCCATACCGGCAAGTACGAGGCGGCAGTCAGGGCGATCGAGGCCATTGACGCGTGCCTCGCCCGTATCCTCGATGCCGTGCGCGAAGCCGGTGCCGAGCTGCTGGTCACCGCCGATCACGGCAATGCCGAACTGATGCAGAATGGCGATACCGGTCAGGTCCACACGGCGCACACCACCAACCTCGTGCCGCTGGTCTATGTCGGGCGTCCGGCGCAAATGGCCGAGCATGGCTCCCTCAGTGATATAGCGCCCAGCATGCTGCACCTGATGAACATGGAGATACCACCGGAGATGACCGGCACCCCGCTGGTTGAAGTCCTGCCTGCCGGTGGTGAAGTCATCGAGCTGGCAGACAATGTCGAGCTGCATGGCTGAGCGTGCCGGCCTGCCCTGCCCGAATGCCGCTGACCGTTCCCCGTACGCCATGACGTGGTGGCGCCGGTCCCTGCTGCCGGTAGCGCTGTTCCTGTCCCTTGCCGTTCACACCGTTGCGGCGCCTGCCGATGAGGCGAAAGAACAGGCGGCGCACCTGCAGCAGCTGCGTGAGCGCATCAGCAGCCTGAAAAACGAACTCGGCGACATGCGTGGTCGGCAGGCAGCCCTGCAGCGCGAGCTTGAGAGCACGGACAAGTCCATCGGCAAGACCGCGGCCGGCATGCGGCAGCTGAAACAGCAAAAGGCGGAGTCGCAGGCGCGTCTCGGGCAGCTGGAGAAGCAACGCCGGGTGCAGCGCGCGGCATTGCAGGAGATGCGCAGCCTGCTGGCACAGGACCTGCGTTCGGCCTATCTCATGGGGCGACAGGAACAGGTCAAGCTGCTGCTCAACCAGGAAGATCCGGCAACAGTCAGTCGCATGCTGGCCTACCATGGCTACTTCACGCGCTCGCGCAACGAGCGTATCCAGTTAATGCGAACCACCCTTGCCGGGCTTGCTGCTACCGGGCAGGACATCCTGGCGCAGCAGCTGCGGCTGGACGAGCTGCTGCAACAGCAGCGCGAGGCAGCCGCACGGCTTGCCGACGGCCAGGCCGAGCGCTCCCGCCTGCTGGCAAGGCTGCAGGTGCAGATGAAGGGCAAGGCACAGGAACTGGCGCAACTGGAGCGGGACGAACGGCGCCTGCACAAACTGGTGGAATCGTTGCAGCAGGCGCTCAGGGATATTCCACCGGCTGTCGCTGAATTCAGCTCACTGCATGAGCTGAAGGGCAAGCTGCGGTGGCCCGTCAACGGGCGTATCAGCATGCCATACGGCAGCCGCCAGGCCGGCGGCAAGCTGCAATCGCGTGGTGTGCGGATCAGGGCACAGGCCGGTGCCGAAGTGCGCGCCATTGCCAAGGGTCGCGTCGCCTATGCGGACTGGTTGCGCGGTTTCGGCATGCTGCTGATAATCGATCACGGCAAGGATTACATGTCCCTGTATGGCAACAACCGGACATTGTTCAAGGAAGTCGGCGAGTGGGTCGAGGGTAACGAGGTGATTGCCACGGTTGGCAGTAGCGGCGGCCAGTCGACCACCGGGCTGTATCTTGAACTGCGTAAAAAGGGCCGGCCCTTCAATCCGGCCCCGTGGTTTGCCGGGAAACCCTCCGCGACAAGGGCGAGTCGCTGAATCTTCGTCATGCCCCGCTGTCGGCAAAGTGCATGACTCTGCAAGAAACCCGCAGAATCCAAAAGCTTTTTCGCCTGACGCCGATACCGATATAACGGGCCCTGTGATATTGTCGGAGTCCAGTAAGAGCATCGCCGCCGCCCCGCGGGCAGCTGCCGGCTCAACCGAATAGACTGCTGTGTGGAAAATCCTATGAGTGTAAAGAAACAGAATTACCTGCTGTTGATGACCGGACTGGTACTGGGTGTGCTGGTTTCCATCGGTCATGGCGTGCTGGCGGACCGGGAAGCCGCCCGGGCGACATTGCCGGTCGAGGAGTTGCGCACCTTCAGCGACGTGTTCGGGCGTATCAAGAATGACTACGTGGAGTCTGTCGAGGACAAGGAGCTGCTGGAGAATGCCATCCGCGGCATGTTGACGGGGCTGGACCCGCATTCCAGTTATCTGGATGTCGAACAGTTCAAGGAGCTGCAGGTCGGCACCACCGGCCAGTTCGGCGGGCTCGGTATCGAGGTCGGCATGGAAAACGGTTTTGTGAAGGTGATCGCGCCGATTGACGATACGCCGGCGCAGCGCGCCGGTGTCCAGGCAGGCGACCTGGTGATCCGCCTCGATGACACGCCGGTCAAGGGCATGAGCCTGAACGACGCGGTCAAGATCATGCGTGGCGAGCCGGGCACCGACATCGAGCTGACTATCGTGCGCGAGGGTCTGGACAAGCCGCTGCAGGTCACCATTACGCGTGACATCATCAAGGTCAAGAGCGTCAAGCGCCGCAGCCTGGAACCGGGTTACGGCTACCTGCGCATCTCGCAGTTCCAGTCCAAGACGGCGGATTATCTGGAGGACGCCATCAGGGACCTGAAGAAGGAAAATGAAGACAACCTCAAGGGCCTGGTGCTGGATCTGAGGAACAATCCCGGCGGTGTGCTGAACGGCGCGGTCGCGGTGTCGGACGCCTTTCTGACCAAGGGGCTGATTGTCTATACCGAGGGCCGTATCGACGACTCCCGGCTGCGTTTCAATGCCACGCCCGATGACCTGCTCGACGGCGCACCGATCGTGGTACTGGTCAACCAGGGCTCTGCCTCGGCATCCGAGATCGTTGCCGGTGCACTGCAGGACCACAAGCGCGCCATCATTCTCGGCAGCAAGACATTCGGCAAAGGCTCGGTCCAGACCATCCTGCCGCTGAGCGGCGGGACGGCGCTCAAGCTGACCACGGCACGCTATTTCACGCCGTCCGGACGCTCCATCCAGGCGGAAGGCATCACGCCGGACATCGAGCTGGAATCCCTCAAGGTCGCCAGCGTGGAGAAGACGATTGATCCGCTCAAGGAGGCCGACCTCTCCGGCCACCTGGCCAATGGCAATGGCAAAGACGCCAAGGCCGGCAAAAAGGATGACGATGATGACGACGACGGCGATCTGGCGCGGTCCGACTACGAACTCTACGAGGCACTCAACATGCTGAAGGGTCTGGCCATCCTGCAGGAACGCATGCAGTAATTCCCGGGCACGGCGGGTGGCCAGTCACGTCAGGATACTCGCCACGCTGTGTGCCCTGCTGCCGGTGTGTGTCACACCGACAGCGGGGTTCGCGGATTCTCCACCCGCGTCCGCTCCCCGATACAGCATTGCCCTGATCATCGATGACCTCGGCAACCGGCGCCTGCCGGGCGAGTCGGTTATCGACCTGCCCGGTCCGGTGGCCTGCGCCTTTCTGCCGGACGCACGCCATACTCCACGGCTGGCCGGCCAGGCGCATGCCCGCAACAAGGAGGTCATGCTGCACCTGCCCATGCAGGCCGCCAGCCACGGGCCGGCGATGCCGGGCGAGCTGCGGCTGGACATGGGCCGGCGGGCGTTCATGGACACCCTCCGCGCGGCTATCGAGGCGGTTCCGCATCTCAGTGGCATCAACAACCATCGTGGCAGCCTGCTGACCCGGCATCCCGGTCACATGGCCTGGCTGATGGAATTCATCAGGGAACGCGGCAGCCTGTTCTTCGTCGACAGTCGCACCACGGCGGCAACCGTCGCGCAACAGCTTGCCGGCGAGTTCGGCATACCGAATATCGAGCGCAAGGTATTCCTGGACAACCAGCGGGACAGCGAGACGATTGCGGCCCAGTTCCGGCGACTGCTGGCCATTGCCCGGCGCGATGGTACGGCGCTGGGTATCGGCCATCCGTATCCCGAAACCCTGGCCCTGCTGCGGCATGAACTTGCACGTCTTGATCAATACAATATCGAGCTGGTGCCGGTAGGCCACCTGATCGAAATTGCAAGCAGGAGAACAGCGACATGGCAAGCGTCCTTGTCCCGCTAGCGCAGGGCTGCGAGGAACTCGAGGCGATCACGATCGTCGATCTGCTGCGCCGCGCCGGCATCGACGTGGTCACGGCCGGGCTGGATGACCAGCCGGTGCGCGCCTCGCGCGGCAGCGTGCTGCTGCCAGACACCACGCTCGACGAGGCGCTCGCGCGCGACTATGACATGGTGGTGCTGCCCGGCGGCCTGCCGGGCGCCGACCATCTGGACAACGATGTACGGGTGCATGAGTTGCTGAAATCCATGGCCGGCAGCGGCGGGTATACCGCCGCCATCTGCGCTGCGCCCAAGGTGCTGGCCCGTGCCGGTCTGCTGCAGGGTAAACGCGCTACCAGCTATCCCGGCGCATTCGCGCCGGAGTCGGTCCCGGGCCTCGACTACGTGGAGCAGGCCGTGGTAACCGACGGCAAGGTAATCACGTCACGTGGACCGGGAACGGCGATGGACTTTGCGCTGGAGCTGATCGGGACACTGGCCGGCAGGGACAAGCGTGACGAGGTCGAGGCTGCCCTGCTGCGATAAGCGATTTACCGCTTTTGCCGTGACTGACCCGATCCGCCAGACTTCACAAGATGCGCATAATCGAAATCATCGCCGATGCCGGCCACCATGACACCCTCGCGGGCATTGCCGAGCAGCACAATGTCACGGATATCTGGTGCGGCGTTTCCGGGATCGACGGGCGCCAGGTGCTGCGTATGCTGGTCGATGACGACTCCCGCCAGGGGGTGCTGGATGCCTTTCAGGCCGTGCTGGGGAGCAGTGACAATGCGCGCATTCTCATCCTGCCGGTCGATGCGGTGTTGCCGCGCCCCGAACCGGAGCAGCCCACGGCCGAGAAAGTCAGCAGTATCCAGACCACCCGCGAGGAACTCTACGGCAAGATCGAGGGCGGCGCCCGGCTCGACAGCAATTTCCTGCTGATGGTGGCCCTGTCGACCATCGTGGCATCCATCGGCCTGATCGAGAACAACGTTGCCGTGATCGTCGGCGCCATGGTGATCGCTCCCATGCTGGGCCCGTATATTTCGCTGGCATTTGCCACCTCGCTGGGTGACAACGAGCTGATCTGGAAGTCGCTGAAAACCAACCTGGCCGGCCTGACGCTGGCGTTGTCCATGGCCTTCGTTATCGGCTGGCTGTGGCCCATGTATCTGGATGGCAGCGAACTGCTGCTGCGCACGGATGTCGGCCTGGACAGTGTGACGCTGGCGCTGGCGTCCGGTGCGGCCGCGGTGCTGTCCATGACGACCAGCCTCGCGAGTGCGCTGGTCGGTGTCATGGTGGCGGTTGCACTGCTGCCCCCGGCGGCCACACTCGGGATGATGCTGGGCAGTGGCCAGTATGGCCTGGCGCTCGGCGCCGCCCTGCTGCTGGCGGTCAACGTGGTGTGTGTGACGCTGTCAGCGAAACTGATGTTCCTGTTCAAGGGCGTCAAGCCACGCACCTGGCTGGAGAAGCGCAAGGCACGTCAGTCATTCACGACCTACGTCCTGATCTGGATCATCCTGCTGGGTGTTCTGGTGACGGTCATCATCCTGCGCGGGCAGTTGCAGGCCGGCTGAGCGGGCGCCCCGGTTGCCGGGACAGACTAGTCGTTGTCGGCAGCGTTGAAGAGCAGCATGGCGGCGCCGGCGCCGCCGAGCAACCAGGTCAGCAACGGGGCATCCAGCAGCATCAACGGCGCATAGCCGTCCAGGCCGTAGATGATCGCGGCCGACAGGATCAGTCCGGAGCCGATGACCGCGCTGACTGTCCTGCGGTTCGCACGCCGGACCTCCTGCTGCAGCTTGCGGATTTCCTCCGATTTCCACTCGACCTGCAGCTTGCCGCTGCCGGCCTGGTCGAGGACGCGGTATGCCAGCATCGGCAGCTCCGGCAGGTTGTCGCTCCAGGCCGGAATGCTTTGCTTCAGTTTGCGCAAAAGGTGGCGCGGGCCAAGCTGCTCGCTCATGTTGCGTTCCAGGAACGGCTTGGCGGTCTGCCAGAGATCAAGGTCCGGGTACAGCTGGCGGCCCAGGCCCTCGATGTTGAGCAGTGTCTTCTGCAGCAGCACCAGCTGTGGCTGCACAACCATGTTGAAGCGGCGCGCCGTCTGGAACAGCCGCAGCAAGACGTTGCCGAAGGAGATCTCCTTCAGGGGTTTTTCGAAAATCGGCTCGCACACCGTACGGATGGCGGACTCGAACTCGTCGACCCGGGTGCCGCTCGGGACCCACTCCGACTCGACATGCAGCTCGGCAACGCGCCGGTAGTCGCGGCGAAAGAAGGCCAGGAAGTTGCCGGCGAGGTAGCGCTGGTCCTCCGGATGCAGCGTGCCCATGATGCCGAAATCAACCGCCATGTAGCGCCCGTCCGGCGCGACGAAGATATTGCCCGGGTGCATGTCGGCATGGAAGAAGTTGTGGGTGAAGACCTGGGTGAAGAAGATCTCCACGCCGCGTTCCGACAGCACCTTCAGGTCGATGCCGGCCTCTTTCAGCGCCGGCACGTTGCTGATCGGAATGCCGTGGATGCGCTCCATGACCATGACGTCCTCGCGGCACAGCGGGAAGAACACCTCCGGGACGTAGAGCTTGTTGTCGTCGCGGAAATTGCGCCGCAGCTGCGAGGCATTGGCGGCCTCGCGCAGCAGGTCGAGTTCGTCATACAGGGTCTTCTCGAACTCCGAGACCACCTCGCGCGGTCGCAGGCGATGGCCGTCCTTCCAGTAGCGATCGGCCAGCCCGGCGACGGTCTTCAGCAGGCTGACGTCACGTTCGATGTAGTGGCGCACATTCGGGCGCAGCACCTTGACCACGACCTCCCGGCCGTCCGGCATCTCGGCGGCATGCACCTGTGCAATCGACGCCGAGGCCAGCGGTGTCTCGTCAAAGCTCCGGAATACGGTGTCGACCGATTCGCCAAGGCTGGCCTCGATGGCGGCGCGTGCCATGGCGCCCGGGAACGGCGGTACCCGGTCCTGCAGTTTGGCCAGTTCATCGGCGATGTCGTCGGGCAGCAGGTCGCGTCGTGTCGACAGGATCTGGCCGAACTTGACATAGATCGGTCCCAGATCCACCAGGGCGCGGCGTATACGCACGGCGCGCGGGTCACGTTCACGCGGCAGCCAGTTCCAGGGCGCCATGTAGTACATGAAGCGGAACGGCCGCAGCAGGTGGGTGGCCAGGATCAGGTCATCCAGTCCGTGGCGCACGAGGACGAAGTTGATGTGCGCCAGCCGCAGGATCTGTGCCGGACGTATCACGGCCCGTCCCCGCCGCGGCGCAGGCGCTGCACGCGCGCCTCCAGGCGTTCCACTGCCATGGCGGTAGTGCCGACATCTTCGATGAAATTCTCGATCTCGATGCGCGACGGCAGTACGCGTGATTCTTCCTGCAGGTATTCACCGATGTCCTGTTCCAGGGTCTGGCCGCCGTTGCGTAACCAGGTACCGGCCTTGCGCGCCAGGTTGCCGAGCTGGTGTGCGACGACATCCCCGGTGACGCGGGAGACCTGCTCTTCCCAGTCGATGTCCATCCCGTCGAGGATGGCCCTGAAGGCCTGGCCGGTCTCGATGTCGCCGGTGATTTCCACCTCGCCGGAAAACAGCGTGCCGGCGGTGTCACTGCCGAGCCCCAGCCGCGCCATGCCGAGCGGCGTGCCGTGCAGCACGGTATCCGGCTGCAGGTCGGGTTCGCGAACCACTGCAATGCGGTCGTTGGCCACGCGCAGCGTTACCGTAAGCTCGAGAATGCGCAGGTGCAGCGCGATCACCCTGCCGTCCAGTGCCGACAGGCGCGCGCGCGTCTCGGGATCCAGGCCGAGCCAGCCGTTGATGGCGGCGGCCAGTGCGGTGTCCAGAGCGGCAGGTGCCGTCATGGGGCCTCTCCGGCCAGTTCGGTCAGCGAGCGCAGCGCGTCATCCTCGCGGATGACGACGGCATGCGTCAGCTTGTCGTGCCAGGCCTGCTTGCGGCTGTCCCAGCCGATCCAGAACAGCCCCAGCAGCAGCGGCAGGACAGACAGCGCGATGGCGAGGCAGCGCAGTGCCGAACGCCCGGCGCTGATGCGCTCACCGCTACGGGCGTCCACCAGGCGGCAGTCGGCGAGGTGGAGCCCGGGCGTGCCACCGAGCCAGGCATCCAGCAGGATTTTCACGACCAGCACCGCCAGCAGGCTGCCGGAGAAGGCCACGGCCATGGGGGTCGAGTCCCAGGCGTGTGCCTCTCCTGCCACGGAAATCCATGCGACCAGGCCGAACAGCATAAGGGTGAGCACCAGCACGGCATCGATGGCAACCGCGGCCATGCGCCGCCAGAAGCCGGCATACTGGATGTTGGCCATGTCAGAACTTGTAACCGCGGTGGATGGCTACGATGCCGCCGCTGAGGTTGTGGTAATCGCAGCCTTCAAAGCCGGCTGTTTCCATCATGCCCTGCAGGGTCTGCTGGTCCGGGTGCATGCGGATTGATTCGGCGAGATAGCGGTAACTGTCCGCGTCCCTGGCAATCCAGCTGCCGAGCCGTGGCAGGATGTTGAAGGAATAGAAATCGTATGCCGGCTTGAGCATCCTGACGGGACGCGAGAACTCCAGGATCAGCAGGCGCCCGCCGGGCTTCAGGCAGCGGTACATGGCGCCGAGGGCGGCCTGCTTGTCAGTGACGTTGCGCAGGCCGAAGGCGATGGTGATGATGTCGAAACGGTTGTCGGCAAACGGCAGCTGCTCGGCATTGGCCTGGACAAAGTCGACGTTGCCGGCAACGCCGTGGTCGAGCAGGCGTGCGCGCCCGTTGCGGATCATCGCGGCATTGATGTCCGACAGGACGATGCCGCCCTGTTTGCCGGCACGGGCCGCCATCAGCCGGGTCAGGTCACCGGTGCCGCCGGCGAGGTCGAGGACCTGCTGGCCAGGCCGTATACCGGCCATATCGACGACAATGCGCTTCCAGATACGGTGAATGCCGAACGACATGACGTCGTTCATGATGTCGTAGCTGCCGGCGACCGAGTCGAACACCTCGCGCACGCGGCCGGCCTTCTCCTCTACCGGGACCTGCTTGAAGCCGAAATGTGTGGTCTTGTCGGACATGGCGGTTTTCTCGGGTAATAAATTTAGCGCAGAGACGCCGTGGGCGCAGGGTTATTTTTGTCAGGCCGGTGACGTATGCGCCAGCGTGATTTTGCAGTTATTTATCTTTCTGTGTCCCTTGCGCCCTCTGTGGTGAAAACCGGCTGCTATCGCCAGGCAGAATCAGTTCCCGCCTTCCCGGCGCTTGTGGCCTGCCGCTTCCAGCTTGGCGAGGTAGTCCGCCCAGTAGGCAGCGCGGTTTCTGCCCATGTCGTACAGCGTCTCCCAGGAGTAGATGCCGGTGTCGTGGCCGTCGTCAAAATACGGCTGGATGGCGTAATTGCCGACCGGGTCGACCTTGGTGATGGTGACATCCTCCTTGCCGATCTGCAGGACCCCCTGGCCCGGCCCGTGTCCCTGCACCTCGGCCGAGGGTGAATGCACCCGCAGGAACTCGTACGGCAGTTCAAAACGGGCACCGTCCTCGAAGGCGATCTCCAGGACACGGGATTTCTGGTGCAGGCTGATTTCGGTTGGTTTCGGTGTGTCAGTCATTTCTCGATGTCCATTCATTAACAGTGGTGCAATCGATTCACCGCAAGGCGTTAATAAGCGCATGCTTTCTTGCGCAAGCCCCACTAAATCCGCCGTGGTCAAACCGGCTTGCGGCTTGTTTCCCGGCATGATTTCCCGGCGTCCTTTGCGTCTTTGCGGTGAACATGCCGTAGTTTGCCGCTATTCAGTTTGTCAGAGTATATACCGGCTGAGGTCCTCGTCCTTCACCAGCTCGTCCAGGTGGTTGTTGACGTAAGCCGCGTCGATGAGGATGGCCCTGCCTGGCTGGTCGGTGGCCTCGAACGAAACCGTATCCAGCAGGCGCTCCATCACGGTGTGCAGGCGGCGTGCGCCGATGTTTTCCATTCGCTCGTTGATGTCGCTGGCAATCTCGGCAATGCGCACAATGCTGTCCTGAGTGAAGTCGAGCTTCACGTCCTCGGTTGTCATGAGTGCGGTGTATTGCTCGGTCAGCGAGGCATCAGGCTCGGTCAGGATGCGCACGAACTCTGCTGCGCCCAGGGCGTCGAGTTCCACCCGGATCGGCAGCCTGCCCTGCAGCTCCGGTATCAGGTCCGAGGGCTTGGACAGGTGAAATGCGCCCGAGGCAATGAACAGGATGTGGTCGGTCTTCACCATGCCGTGCTTGGTGGAAACGGTGCTGCCTTCCACCAGTGGCAGCAGATCGCGCTGCACACCCTCGCGCGAGACATCCGGGCCGCTGGATTCGCCGCGGCGCGTGACCTTGTCCATCTCGTCGATGAACACGATGCCGTTCTGTTCGGTGTTTTCCAGTGCCGTGAGCTTGATTTCCTCGTCGTTGACCAGCTTGGCGGCTTCCTCGTCGAGCAGCAGCTTGCGGGCATCGGCAATGCGCAGCTTGCGCGTGCGTGTGCGGCTGCCGGCCATATTCTGGAACAGGCCCTGCAGCTGGCTGGTCATCTCCTCCATGCCGGGGGGTGCCATGATCTCCACGCCCATGGGTGCGGCCGATACCTCGATTTCGATCTCGCGGTCGTCCAGCTGGCCCTCGCGCAGGCGCTTGCGGAATTTCTGGCGCGTGTCGGTCCCGGCGCCGCTGTCCTCGTCAGGCGCCATGCTGCGGGGTTGTGGCAGCAACGCGTCGAGAATGCGGTCCTCGGCCGCGTCCTCGGCACGGTGGCGCACCCTGTCCATGGCCTGCTCGCGCTCCATCTTGATGGCCACGTCGGCCAGGTCGCGCACAATCGACTCCACATCGCGTCCCACATATCCGACCTCGGTGAACTTGGTGGCCTCCACCTTGATGAAAGGCGCCCGGGCCAGCCGCGCCAGCCGGCGGGCGATTTCCGTCTTGCCGACGCCGGTGGGGCCGATCATGAGGATGTTCTTGGGGGTGATTTCGGACCTGAGTGGCTCCTCCACCTGCATGCGGCGCCAGCGGTTGCGCAGGGCAATGGCGACGGCACGCTTGGCGGCATCCTGGCCGATGATGTGCTTGTCCAGTTCCTGGACGATTTCTCTGGGTGTCATTTCCGACATAATGGATTTGTCTGCAGTAGAGGGATTTTATTGGTTAAAGACAACAAATCGCAGAATATAAACAAAATTAATGCCTGTTTATCCGGATTTCAGTTCCTCGATAGTGAGGTTCCGATTGGTATAGATGCAGATGTCACCGGCAATATTCAAGGCCTTCTCGGCCACTGCGCGGGCGTCCAGCTCGGTGTTATCCAGCAGGGCGCGTGCCGCGGCCTGGGCATAGGCGCCGCCGGAGCCGATCGCCATGATGTTGTCCTCGGGCTCGATGACGTCACCGTTGCCGCTGATCATCAGTGATGTCTGGCGGTCGGCCACGACCAGCAGGGCCTCGAGGTTGCGCAGCATCTTGCTGGTGCGCCATTCCTTGGCGAGTTCCACGGCAGCGCGGGTCAGGTGGCCGGTATGCTTTTCCAGCTTGCCCTCGAACAGTTCGAACAGGGTGAAGGCATCGGCCGTACCGCCGGCGAAACCGGCCAGCACCCGCTCGTTGTAGAGGCGTCGTACCTTGCGGGCATTGCCCTTCATGACGGTGTCGCCTAGCGTGACCTGGCCGTCACCACCGATGACCACATGGTTGTCGCGACGCACGGACAGAATGGTTGTACCACGGAATTGCTTCAATGGAGTGCTCCGAACAGACAGGGCCGTCGATTGTACACCATTGCATGGGGTCAATCAGGCTGAAATACAAGGGGTTTTGAGCAGTGTCGGGGTAACGGCTGGCTCTCCGCGGGGCTGCGCAGGACGCCTATTTCGACTTGCGCGCGCGCGGGTGGGCCTTGTCGTAGACCCTGGCAAGATGCTGGAAATCGAGGTGGGTGTAGACCTGCGTGGTACTGATATCGGCGTGCCCCAGCAGCTCCTGCACGGCGCGCAGGTCGCCACTGGATTCCAGCAGGTGGCTGGCGAAGGAATGCCGCAGGGTATGGGGATGGACATTGCCCGGCACCCCCTGGCGCAGGCCCAGGCGGCGGACGCGGTCCTGCACGGCACGTGCACTGAGGCGCCGCCCCTGCCGGGTGGTAAATACCGCCGTCACGCAGGGATCCGGCGGTACCGGCCGAAGCTGCAGCCAGGCCTCCAGGGCAGTGATGGCCTTGGCGCCGACCGGCACCACGCGCGTCTTGGCGCCCTTGCCGGTGACGCGCACCATGCGTTCCCTGAGATCCACGTCGCCGGTATCGAGCCCGACCAGTTCGCCCAGGCGCAGCCCCGATGAGTACATGAGTTCGAGTATGGCCAGGTCCCGTATGACCAGCGTGTCCTGTGCCGTGACATTGAGCAAGCGGCTGATGTCATCGACATTCAGGGTATCGGGCAGCCGGCTTTCCGTTTTCGGTGCGCGCACGTCGTTGGCCGGGTTGTGGCTGACCAGCTGTTCGCGCAGCAGATAGTTGTAGAAACTGCGCACGGCCGACAGGCGGCGCTGGATACTGCGGCCACTGAGACCGCGCCGGTGCGTCTGTGCTGCAAAGCGGCGCACAGCGTGGGTATCGAGGTCCTGCCAGCGGACAATACGGTTTGCCACGCAGAATTCCTGCAGTTCGGCAAGGTCGCGCCGGTAGCCCTTGCGGGTATTCGCGGACAGGCGACGCTCGGTCTCCAGGTGATGCAGGAAACGGTCAATCCTGTCGTGCAGGGCGTTCGGCATCTTCAGGTATGTGGCGCCGGTTGAATGGCTTGTCCCGTATGACCGTCTGGCCGGCGGGTGATTCAGGCATCCAGGTCCAGGTATTGCAGGAGCAACAGGTCGAGCAGTTCACCCAGGTGGGTGAGGAACAGTGTGCCCATGCCGGGGTGAAAGCGGTTGCCTTCTTGGCTGCCGATGGCGAGCAGGCCGGTGTGGCCTTTCTTGCCCAGCGGGATCAGCGCCGCGGACTCCACCGCCTGTGCCTGGTCGCCGAATGCGTAATCCAGCTGCTCACGCTTGAAGCGGCCGCATTGCGGGCGGCAGGACTTGTAGAAGGATTCGAAATGCTCGAGTCGCGGGTCATCTCTGGAGAACATGTCGATGGCGCATTCACGTGCCCTGGCCTCCGGCAGGCCGGCCAGCCGTATGGTCACGGTATCGGCACTGAATTCCCCCTGCAGGTGCTCGCGCAGGGTGTCCAGCAGCGCTTCCAGTGAACTGGAGCTGACCAGACCCTGCGTGAGCTGGTGCATGCGCTCGTTGAGCCGGTTGTTGTCCCTGGCGACATGCACCAGGTCCATCAGCTTGCGTTTCAGCTGGCGGTTCTGGTCACGCAGTACCTTGACCTGGTGCTCGACCAGCGACACGGCATCGCCGCAGCCATGCGGTATCTGCAGGGTGGCCAGCAGGCTGGTGTTGTTCTGGAAAAAATCGGGGTTGTCACGCAGGTAATCCGCAACCGTTTTTTCCTCGAGCGGCTGTGATTCGGTACGGGTTTGCTGTGATGTCGTCATAGGTCGATTTCCCCCAGAAAGACCTGTGTGGCCGGACCGGTCATGTAGACCGGACTCCCCTCGCCCGCCCACTTTACCACAAGATTGCCACCGCGCAGGGCGACATTGACCCGCGGGGCCAGCTGGTCCCACAGGCGCCCGGCGACCACGGCCGCACAGGCGCCGCTGCCGCAGGCACGCGTTTCGCCGGCGCCGCGCTCGAATACGCGCAGGCGGATGTGCTCGGGGTCGATCACCTGCATGAAGCCGACGTTGACGCGCTGCGGAAAGTCCGGGTGGCTCTCGATGGCCGGGCCGAAGTGCTCGACGGGGGCCTGTTCGATATCATCGACCTGGAGCACGGCATGCGGATTGCCCATGGAAAGCGCGGCAATCTCCAGTTCCTGGCCATCGATCCGCAGCGGGTAGGACCGGGCACAGGCAGCCGTGACAAATGGAATGACATCCGGCTGCAGGCGCGGCTCGCCCATGTCGACAGTGACCTGGCCGTCCGCCTCCAGTGTCAGTTGCAGCAGCCCGGATTGCGTCTCGACGCTAACCTCGCGCTTGTCGGTAAGTCCACGGTCGTGCACGAAGCGCATGAAACAGCGCGCACCATTGCCGCACTGGCCGACCTCGCCACCATCGGCATTGAAGATACGGTAGCGGAAGTCGGCGTCTGCGCCCTGTGGCCGCTCGACCAGCAGCAGCTGGTCGCAGCCGATGCCGGTGTGGCGGTCGGCCAGTGCACGCACCTGCGCGGTGTTCAGATCAACCGCCTGGCTGATGGCGTCGATGACGACAAAGTCGTTGCCGAGGCCGTGCATTTTCGAGAATTCGAGTTTCATGGCTGCGCATCTTACAGGGATTTACCGCAGAGGCGCAGAGGACGCAGAGAAAACACAGAATATCCACCGCAAAGACGCAAAGCGCGCAAAGAAAAATATAGAGAGAAAAAATCCGTCACGATTCTCGAAAGACCGAAAATTACTGCCGGATTTTAGAGTCCCCGATAGGGGATCCGTAAACCCCCGCCTTCAGGCGGCGGATCAGAATGTATGGAAAAGCTATTCAGAATACATATTGGCCCGAATGTTAAAAGACGTATTCCTTCTCCCTGCGGGAGAAGGCCAGGATGAGGGGATATGAATCAGGAAGAGGCGCTTTATATAATCCCCTCTCCCCAACCCACTCCCTGAGGGAGAGGGGGTTAATCGGCCGAATGGCCGATCCATCCGGCTTTC